>SFOB01000004.1 GCA_004554075.1 Treponema sp. | reverse complement strand
TCGTGAAATTTGTACTGCTGCAAGAGACTGTCTGAATCCAGATGATTTTGACGAGTACCTTGCCATACATCATAAAAATATGTGATGTGAGTATAGTCCGGACCTTCAACTGCAGAAACGTAAATCATATTAAGGTCCAGGCCATCAACAAGGTTCTGCAGAATTTTCAAGACATCATCATAAACAGCATTTTTCTGATGTATGGCAAGGTACTCGTCAAAATCATCTGGATTCAGACAGTCTCTTGCAGCAGTACAAATTTCACGAATGCTGGAATCATACTGCTCGCGGAACTGACGGTTAAAAGATAAATAGCTTGTAGCAAAGACAAGCGAACACAAAATAAAGTCGGCCAGTATAATGCAAAAGAGTACAGTTCTTGTAATAGAAGAAAATATTTTCTTTTTCATTTGCTGCTCCTCTTTTAGACTATTATACTACCGCATTACAATATTTTCAGAATTAAATTTCGGCTGCTTCTTATAAAGATATTTTAAAGGATGGATATCAAAAGCATTTGTATACCAGCCGCCTACTTCGGTAAGGTCAATAACATTAGAAGAAACCGAACGGTAAAGAGGCAGAACCATTCCAGAATCCAGAAGGATATTTTCTGCCTGTCCCAGAAGATTCATTCTTTCTGTGTCACTTGCCGTAGCAGCCTTCTCAAGCAGGCCATCAAAGGCCTCATCTTTCCAGCCCGAATCATTCATAGTTGAACCGCCATGGAAAAGTTCCAGGAAGGCTAAAGGATCTGCAAAATCTCCAATCCATGAAGTAGCAACTATATCTGCATCAGAAGAAGCAATTGTTGCATAATACAAATATGAAGGAGTTGTTTTGATTGTCAGCTCAACTCCAAGAGGCTCCAGAGACTGACGGAGGAGCTTTTCATCTTCCTCTGAAAATTCATTTTCAAAGACATGCATTACCAGAGGAATTATTTCTTCCTGTGCAACTCCGTACTTCTGGCGGGCATCCTTCATTTTAAGGGAAGCTTCTATCGCATCTGTATAATCAAAACCGTCTATCTGCGGGTAACCTGAAAGAGGATATACAAGAGTAGTTGCAGGTATCAGATATTTTTTATGCATTGTATCCCAGGGGAAGGCCTCAAGAACTGCATTACGGAATTCAGGATAATCCCAGAGATTAGAAGAGGTAGAGCCGGCCGGCTTTTTGTCTGTAAGACGGAAATATAAAAAGCCTGTTCCAAAGTTTGCATTTATCTGAATTGCCTTTGGATCCAGAAGCTGCTGCTGATTTACAATTGTGGTAACCCAGTCTACGGCCCCTGTATTATAATACCAGGTATTTTCATCTGCATTCTCTGACTGAACAAAGGTAATGCGTTCCAAGGTAACATTATTTCTATCCCAGTAATAAGGATTTTTCTTAAGGATGTATTTTCTTTCTGTTACAAATTCAAGTTCATAGGCTCCGCTGAAAACTGTCGGATCACTGTGAGTTACTGAGAAGGCTGTATGGCATAAAATGCGGGGAAGATAATTTGCAGGAGAATTCAGATAAACTGAAAGAACATTTTCTGCAGTTGCATAGATTCCAACTTCATCATAATTTCCCCGGCCTGTACGGAAGGCTTCGGCGCCGCGGACAATATCCAGAAGCGAAGAGTAAGAAGCATTAGGATTTGCAAGCAGACGAAGCCAGCTGTCGCGAACAGATTCTGCAGTTATTTTTTCGCCGTTACTGAAATAAACATCATCACGCAGGGTTATTGTCCAGCGCTTTTTATCACGGGAGATTTTAAAGTCTTTTGCAATTGCATATTGTGGTTCAAGAGTAACAGGGCTTGTTGTAAAAAGTCCTTCGAACAAACCGTTTAGAAGCTGTGAATCGCTTGAATAATTTGTAACCTGAGGATTAAGCTCGTGTACACGAACACCTTCTACAATTATAAAATTCTGCTGAAGCTCCTGAGGAAGGCGGTCTTTTTCGGCTTCTTTCTTTTCTTCTGCATTCTCAAGCTCAAGAAGTTCTTCTGGAGTAAGTTCTTCATGCCCTTCCGGATTTTCCTGGGCAAAGGATGAAGTTAATATAAATGCCGCAAAAAAAAAGATTGCGGCAGTTTTTTTGATTTTTTTAGACATTATCTGCTATTCCTAATTTTTTCATTTGTTCAGCTTCTTCTTTATAAGAAACATATTCGCTGCGCTTTTTATTAGCATTTATTATGGAATTACGCAAGGCAGAAAGTTCAATCTGCATACCTTTTACACGGGCTTTAAATTCGTTGGCAACTTCTTTTTTAAAGTAGGCATCCAGAGAATTTATGATGACAAATTCAGACTGAAGTTCTGAAATCTGTTTGTTTACAAAGCTGAGAATTGCATCCTCATTGGCAGTTTCAATTCTGTGATATTCATTTCCTTTTGTTCCAATTCCATTGAAAACGCGCTCTTTTTTTGCCAGCTCTGACATAAACTCAGTTACATTCATTTTCTGAATTTTTTCTACACCTGTCTTTCCATCCTTTACTGGAAGCTGGCAGGTTCTTTCCGGCTCTTTAAGATTAAAGGCTTTTCTTAATAAAGCCATGAGTTTATTCCACAAGGATGCCTTACGGGTAAAAAGCACATCAAAATTTTCTGCAAGTTTTCCGTGAAGCTGAATCAAGGTTGGTGCGGTTGCTCCTACTGCAAGCACAGCCTGCATAAGCATTTCTTTTGTATCAGGGCCGGCCTTTTTCTTTGTTTCAACCCGTCCTGTATTTTTGATTGCAAGCTTTTCTAAAACAGCCGCCTGCTTAGCCTCTTTATCCGGCCCATGATCTTCTTCTACAATCTCGTTTACAAGATCGTTGAAGAAAGTCTTTTTTCCGGTAACCTTTGTATAAAGTCTTTTTATTTCAGCAAGCTCCCCTTCTGCAGACTCTGCGGCCTTTGCTTTGTTGAAATCCGGGTGCTCAAATAAATCTTTTCTTAGTCCGCCCTTATAAAGCTCCCGCTGGAAAACTCCAAGTTCTGTAAGCATTTTGCCGATTGCCTTAGAAGCCTGGGCACTCTTTGCAACACTGTCGTTAATCATACTCTGAACAACATTAGGTGCACCGTTTTTAGCGCTGTTTACTGTCATTGCAAGAGCACGAGTGTTCATGCGGGAATTATTCATGGAAAGGTCATCCCATTCAAAGACCTTATTAAAATCAAGAAGTTTTTTTACATTCTGAAGAGTGAAAGTTTCTGTAGAAAAACGGAAGTAGGTACAAATATAATCCAGCATTGTCTCGTAATCAGAAAAACGTGAGCCAAAAACATTTGGGATGTCACTTTCTGCAAAAGGACTGGAATCAGGTACAACAATTTCAGAAATCTTTTTATCAAGACGATAAGGATCCGGAACGATAAGGGATTTTTTTACAAAACCCTCATAAAGATTTTTTACACAGGTATGCAAAAGCCTGTACTGACTAAGCAATTCCTGGAGACATTCTGAATTATACCATTCCTGTTTCTGGCTGAGCGCCTGTTGCAGCGCTTCTCTAAAATTTTCCTCTTCCATAATTACTATTATCGGCAGAAATTCGCAATTACTTGCTTAAAATCTTTACAGGGGTGCCAGGTACTATAGCTTCAAAGTTTACTTCAAATCTGTTACCGTTTTTATCATTTCCAACCACAAAATAGAAAGAATCTTCTTCCGACTCCTGGTCCCGGAAGATTTTTCCTTTTACAGTCTTGTCTGCCTTAAACTCTGCATCTGCTCCATTTTCTGTAATTAAATAACGGGCCTTTTCTGCAATATAAACGCGCATATTCTCATAATCAGTTGCGTAAACAAGAACGGCATTTGTTTTTGCAAGAGACAAAAGGTTATCATAAGCAACTTCATAAGAAGCCTGCTGAAGTTTTATCTGCTTCTGACTTTCTGCAAGCTCTCCCGAAAGGCTGTTGATTTTTCCAGTAAGTTCTGCATTCTCGTTATAAAGGGAAACTGCTGTATTTGTGAAGGCTGCTCCCATCTGATTTACAAGTTTACGGGATGCCGCTACATACGAAGGAATTGAGTTTTTCTGCGGAAGGGCTGCCACAGCCTTATCAAGATATTTGTAATCATCATAAAGCTTCTGATAGTCATTCATTGCGCCGGTTAGATTTTGTGAAGTAATTCCACGGGCATTCAAAGTCGAAGCTCCGTTAAAATCTGCTGCAGAAGACTTTTTTGTTTCTGCAATTATTTTGCCTGCCTTGGAATCATTCAGTTTTGGATCCAGCAAAGCAATTTCTGCCTGATACTGTTCTGAAACAGAACCTACAGCTCTTCGCATATCCTCTGAACTGCGCTTCTGAGTATCTGCCAGTTTTTGATTCAACTCGCTGATTCTAAGTTCATACAGGTCTTTAATCTTTTTCTGTTCAAGTTCTTTTACACGACGCTCTGTATCGAGAGCCTTTTCTTTTTCCTGAGCGGCCTGAACCTTTGCAGCATCGAACTCTGCCAGCTGACTTTTGTATTCCTGAATTTCCTTATCGGCCTGTACAAGCTGTCCGTCATATTCTTCATGAATTGCAGCAACAGCTTCCTTATATTTCTTGTCTGCCTCAGCTTCTAGTTCTGCCTTCTTTTTCTTTGTAAGTCTTGTCATAGACTCAATTACAAAAAGATCATTAGTACGGGTCTCGTCTGCAGCCTTAAGTTTAACAGACATATCTCCTTCAATTGTGGCCCGCTTTTTTACTGCATTTTCATAGTTTGTCTGAGCAGCACCTACTGTATTCAGCAGATTTTTAAGATTAAGATCATCAAAGGCTGCAACGCTTACTGAAATATCTTCATTCTTTGAAGAAATAGTTTTTGTTATGATAAAGGCGATTGCAAGTACAACAAGAAAACAGCCTATGAGCATAAGTGCAGAAAAAGGCGAATGATTTTTTCTTGTCTTTGCGTATTCCTTTTCAATATTATAAGTCTGTTCGGAAGAAGTCTGGTGGATACGCTCCAGCTCTTTTCCAAGAAAGAGCATTACTTCTTTATGAATCTGATTTGATTTCTGTTCTTCTGTTATTTTGTTGTCATTGCCCATATTCCGCTCCAATCTGCAGGTGCGCCCTTTGTACCCATTCGCTCAAGGAATACCTGAGTGACATCCAGTTCAAGACCTTTGAATATTTTGCGGGCTGTTTTCCAGTCGCCTTCGTAGTAGGCCTTTAAGCCATCTTCAAACTCTACATACTTTCCAAGCAAAGCTTCGTCCATTTCGTTCGTATCAAACGGGAAGTAGATTTTCTTTCCCTTGGTTTTTCCCTTTACCTGAACCGTATCAATTTCAATAAACTTATAGCGTGCTGTTTCTGCACTTACCTCATCTTTAATTGATTCAGAAACAACTACCGGAATATGGTAGATTCGTGTGAGACCTTCAAGACGAGAAGCCGAGTTTACGGTATCTCCGATTACAGTATTTGTCATGTGAGACTGGCGAGGATCTTCAAAGTCGTTGCGTCCGATTGTTCCGTAGAAAACCTTTCCTCCGTCAATGCCGACACCAACATCTACCATAACTGCCTGGAAAACCTTTTCTTCTGATTCTGTAAGCTTACGTTTCTTTTCAATTTCTTCGCGGCGGGCCTGCATTTCCTGTCGCAGTTCCGCAGTTGCCCTTGTAATGTTCCAGGCAGAAATTACAGCGTTGTAAGCCTTAGAACGTTTTGATTCCAAAGTTCCGTAGATGGCAAGAATTGCATCACCAATAATAGAACCAACGATTCCCGAGTTCTCATGAACATTATGAATTACACGGTTATAGTGAACATTCAAAACTTCAATGATATCGTTACCAAGAGTTTCTGTTCGGTAAGTAAAGCTCTTAACATCTGAGAAGAGCATTGCAAGATCACGCTGCTTTCCTTCAAGACCAACGTCGCGGCCGGCATAAGCCTTGGCAACAATATCCTTAGAAACGAATTTCTGGAAAGTGTCGAGCAGGTTATTAACCTGCATAGAAAGCGAGTTGAAAGATGCAGCCATGTAGGTAACATCATCATTTGGTGCCTTTGAAATGTCGATAAGGGAAAGCTGTTTCTTCTTCTGCATTTCAATAAGGTTATCTGTAAAGGAACGCAGAGATCGGAACTCCCGGCGGATTGTAATATAACCTGCCGCAACAAAGAGGAAGGTAAAAATCATTATTAAGGTAGAAATGATTCCATAGATTCTGTAATTTGATTTTTCCAGGTCGGAACGAAGTTCTGCACGGATTATATAATAGCCCCAGTCTTCCTGATATTTATAAACACCAAAATAGTCTCCATAAGGGCTGGCAAAAGAAATTGAACCTTCTTCTATATTCTCTTCTTTATTTTTGTTTATAAGCTTTAAGGCTGATTTATCAAATTCCGGAATAACCGCAAGTTCATTTGCATCAGAAAAAAATTCAATTCCACCTTCTTCTGTAACACCAAGAGCAAGACTGTTTGGATTAGCAAAACCTGTACGGGCAACCTTGCACATTGTATCTATACTTTCATCGCGGTTACCAGAATAAGAATAAATCTGAAACTGATTTGATGATGTAGTATAAAGTTCCTTAAGCTGGCTCACCATAATCGTATTATTCAAATTGATGATTTGGCTTTGAGTAAGCTGAAGTGAAATAAAATTGGTAATGAAGTTTGAGAGCAGGACCAGAATAATAAAGATGAGCAGCATCTTTAAACCAATCGGAATAATCCGCGTCTTTCCTACTCTGGAAAAGAATTGAATCTTGCCAGACACTATGAACCTCCAGAAAATCGTCATTGCAGGGCTGCAGCGACGAATCAATCCATAAATGATTATTCTCCGCGATTATTTTTTAAATTGATTTTTTATTCTGATTACTTATAAATGAGCTTTCGCAAACGTTGTAGTAACTAAGATTATAAATCAATTGAATAAAAAACGCAATTTTTTTATAGTTACTTTATGTCCAAAAAAAATAAATCCATCGTCAAATCAGGTCTTGTACTGACTCTCATGACCTTTGCATCCCGCATTATGGGCTTAATCCGCGAAATGACAAAGGCTTCTTTTTTAGGAACCGGGCTTTATGCAGACAGCTTTACAGTTGCCTTTATGATTCCTAACCTCTTCCGCCGCCTTTTTGCTGAAAACGCAATTTCTGTTGCCTTTATTCCAACCTTTAAGGAATACCTTGGAAAAGGTGATGACGACGAAAACAAAAAAAATACCCAGCAGTTTTTGAACGCAACCTTTACCCTGGTTACCTTTTTGACCGCCTGCGTGGTTGTACTGGGTATTCTTGTTACACCTTTTATCATGCCGCTTTTCTGTAAGGCCCCAGCCGCTGGCAGCCCGGATTACGCCGCTCAGTTTGAATACTATCTTCTGGAATTTAACGAAACTACCGTGCTCACCCGCATCATGTTCCCTTATCTCTTTTTGATTTCCATTGCTGCCTTTTTCCAGGGAATCTTAAACAGCTGCAATATTTTTGCACCATCCGGATTCACACCGGTAATGTTCAACGGAATCGTTATCCTTTCTACATACCTTCTCGCGCCTCATACTTCAAATCCGGCCCGCGCCATGTCGCTTGGTGTTATTATTGGAGGAAGCGTGCAGGCACTTTTCCAGTGGCCCTTTGTACGTAAAACCGGCTGGAAAGTTGGAATTGCTTCTATTAAAAAAGCTTTTACTAACCCGGGAACAAGAAAGGTTCTTTCTCTGATTGCTCCGACTATCATTGGAATTGCCGCTTATCAGATGAACGACACAGTTTCTACTTCTCTTGCAAAACATGTAGGACCTGGAATTGCATCCAGTCTTTCTTACAGCCTGCGCCTTCAGGAACTGATTCTGGGTATTTTTGCAGTTTCAATTGGAACTGTTATTCTTCCGGATCTTTCTGGCTTTGCCCATAAAAAGGACTGGACTCAGTTTAATTCCATGCTGCTGCAGGCAATCAAGATTATGACTTTGATTTCTATTCCGATTACAGCCTACTCGCTTATTTCCGGCCGGGAAATCATTTCTCTTCTATATAAAAACAAACTTTTTGATGATGAATCTGTTAGGCTTACCCTGGGCGAATTCCGCTTTCATATTGCGGGCCTGCTTTTTATTGCCCTCAACCGCGTTATTTCTCCGGCCTTTTATGCCCAGGAAAAACCAAAGCTGCCAACCCTTGCCGGCCTTGTAAACTTTGGCTCAAACATTCTGCTGGTTCTGATTCTTTCACGACCAATGGGCGGAAACGGTATTGCCCTGGCCTTGAGTCTTGCCAGCCTTTTGAACACAGTCTTCCTTTTTATCTTTATGAAGAAGATGGAAGCTATGGAAGTTGGAAGACTTGTAAAGGGTACTCTTTTATATTCTTTGAAAATGATTATAATGTCTGTCATTGCCGCAGCCCCTTGCTGGTTTTTGCATGCAAAGCTCGTTGAACTTTTTGCTTCTTATGGTCGCCTTATCGCTTATGGAGCACCGGTTATCATTACCGGACTTTTGTTTGCAGTAATCGGCGTAGCAGAGCTGGTGGTTACAAGAGATGAGATTATCAGCGTTATTTTAAAGAAGGTAAAGAAATGAAAGAATACACAAATGATGAATTGAAAGAAATCTACCGCGCACGCCGAAATAAGCTGGCTGCAAAGATGCGCGAAAACGGGACTGGTGCATGTGTTTTTATTGACAGCGAAGAGCACCGCGACCCTGCAGTTCCTTATTACACAAACCATCCGACTGACGCTGTTCTCATAATTTTCAGCGACGGCTATACAGTGCTTGTTCCATGGGATGAAAACCTTGCTCACCAGCAGGCTTTTTACGACAAGCTTGTTCCATACACCCGTTATAAGAATAAGGAAATTGATGCAACTCTTGCAGTTCTCAATGTAGCCTATACTCATGGCGAAAACAGCAAGGTTGAACTTCCTCCTTACCTCACTTATCCTGATTACCTTAAGTTTATTGATGCCCTTTCTGCCTACGACTGCCGCTGCAAGGAAGACGGTCTTCACAGTTTCGTTATGGACTGCCGCATGCAGAAAGATGAATATGAAATTGCATGTACTAAAGAAGCTGCCCGTGTTGGTGACCTTATCATTGATGAAATAGAAAAGCAGGTTCGTAAGGGAAAAATCAAAACAGAAACAGATGTTGCTCTTTTGATTGAAAAGAAGCTCCGCGAAAACGGCTGCCAGAGAACAGGCTTTGACACACTTGCCGCAGGCCCAAGCCGCAGTTTTGCAATTCATGCCTTCCCTGGCTACACTGCAGCCGAATGGCCTGCTCAGGGACTTTCTATTCTGGACTTTGGAGTTGTTTACAATGGCTACACCAGCGACACAACTCTTACAATTGCTAAGGGACCTCTTACAGAAGCTCAGGAAAAACAGCTGGACCTCGTACAGAAGGCCTATGACGAAGCACTTAAATTGTACAAGCCTGGTAAACCTATTCTTGATGCAGCAAAAAAATGCGATTCTGTTTTCGCAGCTGCAAAACGCAAGGTGCCACATGGACTTGGCCACGCAATTGGTCTTGAGATTCATGAACCGCCGCGTGTAAACATGACTCAGAAACCAGAAATGCTTTTTAAGCCTGGTATGATATTAACATGCGAGCCGGGCCTCTACGATGTTGAAATCGGAGGTACCCGGCTCGAAAATGACGTCCTCATCACCGAAGACGGCAATGAGGTTATTACTCATTCAAGAATTATCAGACTCTAGAAAATAGATACCTTCTGATCTAAGAGGGCTATCTGTTCAAGAATACCGTCTGCACTCACACATAAAGCATTGCACAGTTCTTTGTCATCAAGGCCCTGTGCAAGCTTTTTCATGTCTGAAATTACATGTCGAATCAGATCATTACTGAGATCTTCATCACAGCAGTCTTCCAGCTGACGGTTATATTCTTCTCCAAGAACTCCGGACTTGATAAGGGATTCTGCAGTAATGAGAAGGCCCGGTTTTCCAGACATCTTCTGAATAATGTATTCAATTACCATGCGCATTCTGCAGCAATCAAATGAATTCTTATCTTTTTCAGGAAGATAGCTTGAAAGAGTTCTCAGCTTCTTAAAGAGTTCAAGCTCTGCAGAACAGTTCTTTGCAAGGTCATCATCATTGAGAATGCGGCCAATCTTGTCCAGCATATCATCTGCTGTAACAAAGTTTTCATCTGACAGTTCAGAATCTTCTATATTATTTTCTGTTGTCTCTGTGCTTTCTGCAGGCACATCGAAAGCAGGAGAATTGTCAGTGCCAAGGAGATCTGCCATTTCTTCTACTGTAACAAATGGCTCAAAGGTGAAAGATTCTGTATCTTCCTCTGGAGTTTCCTCAACAACAGGCTCTTCAACTGTAACTGATTCTTCTTCAATTTCTGGCTCAGTTTCTTCTTCAACTTCAACTTCAGGTTCAGGTTCAGCTTCAACCTCAGTTTCTTCTTCAATTACAGGCTCTTCTTCAACAGCCTTTTCCTCAATTACTGGCTCTGCCTCAATTTCAGCCTCTGCTTCATCTGCATCAGCTCCATCAAGGGCTGCTTCTTCTGCGAGAATGTCAGTATTTCCAAACTCTTCATCATAAAGACCAAGATCAAAATCGTCTGAAGGAATCTCATCTGAGTCTGCTGAGTCTGCTGTTTCTTCTGCAATATCTTCTGCAATTGCTTCCTCTGCTGCTTCTTCAATAACCGGCTCTTCTTCCGCTTCAGGCTGCAAATCATAAGCCGCAAGTTTTTCTTCCACTGCTTCATCAACAGCCTTTCCAACAGCCTCCTGAATTAACTCTTCATTCTGCTGCTTAAGTTCTTCTTCAAATTCTTTCTGCTGCAAAGCCATTTCACGCTGCTGAAGTTCAAGTTCCTTCTGCTGCTGTCTCAAATCATCCATCATCTTCTGTGCATCTGAAAGGCTTGGAACCTCTTCTGCAGGCTGCTCATCAGGCTGAGCTTCCGCTTCAATTTCAGAACCGGCTCCAGGAACTGCATCTCCCAAAGAGTCTGCCAAAGCATCTCCCGTTGCAGCTTCCCCGGCAGGACCTTCTGCCATAGCAGGCTCCTCAACAGGAGTTTCGGCAGCTTCTGCTGGTTCAGCAGACTTTGCACTTTCTGCATCTGCATCGGTTACAGGGCCGTCTTCAAAATCACCAAAATCAAAATCACCTGCATCTTCAGAAAGACCGCTTTCCAGGCTTGGCTGGCTCTCGGCTGCATCCGGAGTCATCATAGACATCAGATCTGAATCTTCTGCATTTTCGTCATAAGGCTCGTCTTCTTCATCAATAAGAGGCTTGTTTGGCGCATCAGGGTCATCATCAAAATCTTCCCAGAATTCTCCTTCCTCGCCGGCCAGAGCCTGTTCAATTGGAGGAGTTGTTTCAAGACTTCCGATATCAGCAAGAGAATCTTCTCCCTCGCCGGCACCTTCCATCATTGCTTCAACCTGATCATCAGTTCTGTCATCACCAGCAGGCAGACTTCCTTCTTCCGGAATATTTCCACCTTCCTCTTCTGAAAGCTGATCTGCATCTATAGCAATCGGCATTTCGTCATCGTTATAAATTTCTTTATTTGCTTCCATTTCTGTGTGGATTTTTTCAAGCTGCTTTACGGCATAGACATTAGGATTTTTAAGAGAGATTCCCTTTTCATAATTTTCCTTTGCCTTATTAAGTTCGCCGCGGGCAGTACTGATTCTTCCCAAAAGGTTATAGCCATCCGGCAGATTTGGACGGCTGTCTACAAAGCGTTTTGCCATCTCTTCTGCCTTTTCGTAATTACCGGTCTGAATATAACGGTCGGCAGCATTTACCATATAATCTTTGTAGTGATGATTAATTTTTTTGATTTTTTCAAAATAAGTATTTGCAGCCTCTTCGTCACCACGGCATACAAAATACTGACCATAGAGATCGAGAATCTGCAAATCTTTTCCGTCGCTCTTTTCGTCAATCTTCTTAATTGTTTCAAGAGCCTTCTCGTATCTCTGGGCAGAAAGAAGTACATGAGCATACTGCTTGCAGACATCGAAATTTTCCGGTTCAAGATCTACAGCATCAATAACCTTTTCCATTGCAGACTCAATCTTCTGTCCCTTTTCAAGAGACTTAGAAAGACCAAGAAGAATTTTAATGTCATCATTCTTTAAGTTTTCTGCCTTCTTAAAGGTCTTTGTTGCGTTATCATAATCAAACTGATTCAAATAGATTCTGCCGAGAATGCAAAGCAGTTCAACATCATCCGGATGAAGTTTAATAGACTGCTCAACAAGTTCCTGAGCCTGTTTTGTATCCTGACAGTTTATAAGAAGCTCACTAAAGTCGCGGATTGCTTCGAGCCAGCCCGGTCTTGTTTTGAGAGCTGTTTCATAACAACGTACTGCTTCCGGATAATTTTTTATTGCTTCATAAACATGGGCAAGATTGTAGTTGAGAATAGGATGATTCTGGTCTACCTGAAGTCCGCGTTTGTAAGCAGAAATAGAAGTATTATAATCTTCCTTAGCATAATAAATTGCACCAAGATGATTATGGGCAAGAACATCATCCGGATTTTTAGAAATAACAGATTCAAAGGCGTCTATGGCATCATCGTATTCGCCCATCTCTTTATAGGTAAAACCAAGGTTATAATTGATGTTAGGGCTGCTGGCAGAAATGTCCTGGGCTTTATGAAGAATATTAACAGAATCTTCATAGCGCTTGAGGCGGCGGAAAATAGCACCAAGACTTACCATGGCTTCGGTATTGTCCGGGTGGAAAGTGATTATCTGTTCGTAGTAAGGAATTGCCTTTTCATCCTCACCGGCACGCACGTAAATGCTTCCAAGTTCCTTAAGATACTCAACGTTAGACTCATCGCTGCGCAGCAGTTCCTTGTAGAACCGCGCCGCAGTTGCCCAGTCGTGAGCTGTGATTGCATTCTGTGCCTTTGCTAAAATCAAACTATTTGCCATATATCGTCCCTCTATTATAACCCATATTTCCTATTTTAGTCTTGCCAAAGGTCGTGCAAAAACTTCTTTTGAAAGTTTTCCTATAACCCTCATATCCAGAGCCGACCAGGCGGCCACTGCAAAATAATATATCTTTCCGTTTTCCAACCCTGTAACTGTATAAGAGGTTGTATTTCCAACATTAATTGGTGACTCACCTTCTATTGCCATACGGCCAAGATATTCACCCGGTCTGGTTCCATAGTAAAGGTAATAACCGCCTGCTGTATCATCAACTGAATAATTCCATGATACTGTAACACTTCCGTTTCCCGCTACTGCCTTTACAACAAAAGGCGGAAGAGGTTCTGGCAGTTCGGTAAAATCAAGTTTAATAGAAGTAATTGCAGGGGTTTCCTCTCCATTTCCATCAGGCATAAGTTCTGCCATCACCTGGAAGTAAAGGCCTGTAATCCCCTTAAGTTCTTCTCCGCTTTCTACCGGTGTCCACTCAGGTTTCTTTTCATCCCAACCATAGAAGTTTTCTCCGGAACGAACGTAATAGCAGACAGCAGTCTGAGCCGGTACAGACATTTCTGCTTCCAGCTTGTTGAGGGCTGAACCTGTTGAAACCATAATCGGCTTTGTGATAAAGCGGCCGCCGCCAGGAAGGTACTGAGTATGTCCTACCCTTCCGGCATTATCTGCAGACTGGAAATCAGGTGGAGTATATGGACGGCGCAAGATTCTGAAGTCATCCATCTTACCTGTATATTCAGAACAAATTTGCAACTCAGAAGGAGTTCCAAGATAGACGAGGCTAACATCTCCGCCTTCCGATCGAGTGGTAGTTATATATGTAAGATCTTCTGTAATTCCATTAACTATATATTCAAGGATTCCGGTCTCGCAGTCATAGGAAAGAACGTGGTAGCTCCATACATCCGGAATGATTTTTGAAGAGCCCTTGAGTTCAACTTCATTACGGCCTGCTTCATTTACATACAGATCAAAAATATTATTGAGCTCCCATCTGAGGTGGCCCTTATCAAAAGTTCCATTTATAACCTGGAAAGAAAGCTGACCGTCATCATTTCGTGAAGATTCCCAGTTGAGTACGATTTCACCGTTTTCTGCAATTGAAGGGCAAAGCCAGAATTCAATAGAGAAAGAGCCCATAATTCCTTCAGAACCAAAGAAAGTTCCCGGCTTTCCGCTGATTGAAAGGCCACCCATATTACGACTTAAGCCGGCAGATTTTTCATTTTTAGTCTGATTTGAAAGCTGAAAGTTATTTCTATTTATTACATAATCACCGTCGGAAACAGGCATTTCGGCATTTTCAAAATCAATCAGAAGGTCAGTATATTCATCAAAAACAAAAGAGTTTGAAGCAAGCTGAATACAGTCATATCCGTAGCGGCCTTTTCCTGTAGTGAGATTTTCCTGCTGCTGAAACTGTGGCCAGCCGTTTTTGCCACCGAGCACAACTTCTTTTGCAAAGAGGCTATCCGGATTACCGGCAGCAAGAAGGCAAACAAGGCCAAGCGCTATAACAAGAAGTCTTTTTTTGATACAATTTCCTAACATAACATGACAGCCAAAACTACCGGTGCAAAGCCTGCAACAACCCGCGACATTTTGCACGAAACAGCTCTGAAAGCTCCTCAATCCAGTGGTGTCTATCTGTGGCGAAACGCAGAAGGCACCGTAATTTATGTGGGAAAAGCAAAGAGCCTTAAGAGCCGCCTGTCTTCCTATTTTTCAGGACAACAGAGCGTAAAAACAAGGCTTTTAATCTCCCACGCCAACTCTATTGAATATATCACAACAGCAAATGAGTACGAAGCTCTACTGCTGGAAAACAACCTTATTAAAAAATACAATCCCCGCTACAACATTTGTCTCAAGGACGGTAAATCATACCCGGTTCTCAGGATTACCAGTGAAGATTTTCCCAAGATTTTTAAGACCCGCCGCATTCTTCAGGATGGTTCTACCTATTTTGGTCCTTTTCCTGATGTTGCAGCTCTGGATACTTTTCTTGATGCCATTTTCAAGCTGTACCCAATCCGTCATTGCAGGACTCTTCGTAAACGGGATACCCCCTGCCTTTACTACCACATGAAGCAATGTCAGGCTCCCTGCTGTAATAAAATTTCTAAAGACTCCTACAATTTATACATCGGTGAAATTAAAAAGTTACTTGAGGGAAAAGGTGAAGAAAGAGTAAAAGAGCTTCAGGCCGAAATGAAGGCTGCTGCGGCAGCTCTGGACTTTGAAAAGGCAGCCAGATTGCGCGACGGCATAAAGGCCCTTATGGTTTTGCAGAACCAAAATATAGTAGAAAGTTTTGATTCTGATGACCGCGACTACATTGCTTACCACAGCGAAGGGGAGCTTGTAAGCTTTACTGTTCTTAAGATTCGTGGCGGCAAGCTGCTGGGCCGTGAGAATTACCGGGCAGAATCTTTGAATGATGATGATGATTTGATTGCTGAGTTTATGGCTGTCTTTTATGATGATGTGGTTACTATTCCGCCGCAGATATATATTCCCCAAACCAGCGAGTTTGATCATATTTCCCGCTGGCTGCATGAAGAAAAGAAAGCAACATCTCAGGTGATTATGGTTGCCTCCCGCGACCTGCCCCGCGACGTTGCCGCCCTGCAGATGGCAAAGCAGAATGCTAAGGAAGATATTGTACGCCGTCTGAGAGACCGCGGAGACACACCTGCAATGGAAGAGCTCAAAGAAAAGCTTGGCCTGGATACACTACCAGTTAGAATCGAAGGTTTTGATATTGCTCATATCGGCGGTAAATGGCCTGTTGCCTCCCTCATCAGCTTTTATAATGGAAACCCGGATAAAAAGAACTACAGATATTTCCGTCTTCGCACAACTGACGGCCTCATAGACGACTTTGCCTCAATGAAGGAAGCTGTTTCCCGCCGCTACACAAGACTGCTCAACGAACAGGCTGACATGCCCGACCTGCTTTTAATTGATGGTGGTATCGGTCAGGTAAATGCAGTAGAAGAAATTTTGAATTCCCTGGGTCTGGATATTCCTGTTGCAGGTCTTGCAAAACGCGATGAAGAAATCTACCGCCCGGGTAACAGTACTCCTATATGCCTGCCGAAAAGAAGTGATGCCCTGCGTCTTTTGCAGCGGGTACGAGACGAAACTCACCGTTTTGCCACAAGCCGAAACCAGAGGCTGCGCACAAAGGAAAACACAAAATCAATTTTTCTGGAACTTCCGGGCGTGGGAGAAAAACGAGCCCTTCAGTTGCAACGCCAATTCCTCACTCTGGAAAATCTTGCCGCCGCAGAAGAAAGTGCCGTTGCCCAGTGCCTGCATGTCCGCGCCGACGAAGCTGCCGACATCCTGCTTAAAGCCCGCGACCTAAATGCCCACCGCAATGACAAAAAAGACCTTCAGCGCCTTTCCCTGGGCCAGGCCGGCACCACCAAAGAAAAAGCCGCCCAGGCAGGCTACATCGCAGACCTCGCAAGTGCAGCCCTGGCCGCCGCAACCGGCGATAATCTTGCAGCCGCTGAAAATCCGCCGGATTATGGGGAATAACTTATCTTTTTCGCCTTTTTATATTGTTATATGCGTTTACAATGGCGCAAGCAGCAAGAACGCTAATTGTTACAATTTTAGAGTCAAACTTCCAATAGCAGAAAAACAAAACTGCAACGATAAGAATTATAAATATCCAGTTTTTTGCATTCATATATAGGACATCCTCCTAATTAATAAAATCCAGTTTTCTAAGAAGCATCTGCATGGCGGTACTGCGTTCCGTAAAAATTACAACAAATGTTTTCTTAGCCCCCTAAGAGTCCAAAATAATTTTTTATCTTTAGTAATGGAAATAAGAGTCGGCAAAATAGAATTACTAGTACACCAGTAATCCGGATAAAACCCTTTTTTATCACCGTGCCAATGAGGATTATTTTGTAAGAAAGCAGATTCCTTAAAACTTTCTGTTGCTAAACGAAGTTTAATTCCTGACTCCGGAAGATAATAATCCCACACTCCTCCAAAATCGATTGTTCCAGATGTATTTGTACCTATTAAATATACATTCTCAAACATATAAGAATAGGCAATAAACAATTCAGCAGCTGAAGCAGAAAAGGCATCGCATAATATAATTACATTACCTTTATAGGCCGGTTCAAAATTATATTCAGGAATTGGCTGATTTTTATAGTATTCAGTAGTAGAATCTTCAACTTCGAACATCTTGTAAGCCGGATTTTCTTCCAGGTATTGACTCTTTGCCTTACGAATTAATTCTGAATCTTTTATATTATTACTTCTAAAAGTTTTTATTTTTTTCGTGACTTTTTCCAGGTTTTTATAATCACCCTCAAAATTAATGGTTTGTAGAACAGGTGTTATATTTCCGACTATTCCACCCCCGTTTCCACGTAAATCAATAATAATATTTTCATAATGAGACTTTCTGATTTCTATAAGATAATCGTCGAGTTTTCTAAATAGCAATGTATGATCTTTCCTATTATTACCCAGAAATTGACAATCACTAATTGAAAGGTAAACAGATTTTTTTGTTCTTTTCATCCCAACATGACCAGATTTATGCTTGCGCAGAATATTACCTACAGTCATTTTTGTTTTATACGTTTTATTGTCTATAGAAAATTCCACCTTCCCTCTTTGATCTAAAAAAGCTCCAAACACATAAAACTTTTTTCCGAAGAAAATAACCGGAAAAAGATTTTCTTCATTTCCTGTGTATTTTAAATTACGCTTTACCTTCGGATTTAAAGAAAATGCAACATAATAGTCGTTTCCCTTTTTAGTAAAATAAACTTTTGAAGAATACCATATTTGTGGTTTAAATCCATATAATGATTTTTTCGAAGTAATTCCAAAATGATTATCTGCAACCTTAAATTTTTCGTAAATCTCTTTGTTAATACATTCAGCCAGCAAATCATCTGATAATTCATCAGAAGCAAGTCCTTTTTCTTCTGCTTTTTCAATATAACAATTTCTGACATTTGCAATAGCCTTATCCAGATCAAAACCTGCTTTCTCATTATATTCATACCCTACATAAGCTTCTGTTAATACCTGGTGCAAATACTCTAAATCATTTTCAAGTTTTGCATTTGCGAAAGCAATTGATCCAATGATACAAGCTATAAATATGGCAAATAACTTTTTTTCTCTTTTCATAAAAAACCTTCTTTTAGTCATAATTAAGAATTAGCATTATGATCATTCCCAAAAGATTGAAGAGGAAATGGATTATTGTATTAAGAATCAGTGAGTTATACTTTTTATAAGTATAAGCGAGCATGATTCCAAGTATGATTACGTAAGGCATTGGAACAAGATGTGCCAGAGAAAAGATAATTACATTTAACAAGATAAAGCGATTAATTGTATTCTTTTCACAATAATCAAAAAACATTGTTCTAAAAATATATTCCTCAATAAGAGGGGCAACCAGATATTCTATATAAGTGATTACATTTATCTGAGTAGAAATTCCAAATCTTCGTTCAACAAAGAAAATGATAATATTCGAAACCACAGCCAGAGCTACAGTCGCAGCAAGAATTGAAAAAAAGAAAAGTTTTGAATTTCCAATTGAACTGAAAACCTCACTTTTGCGGCTCCAGTCATTTTTAATTGTATCTGTTAGCGATACGGGATACTCTGTTTTTTTCTGAATCCTTTTATACATCCAGATATAAATAAGAATTCCCAGCGCACAGGTAAGAACATTTGTTATGATTCCCGCAAGCTGAAGAAAGTTTGCATCAAGCTGCTTTGACACCAGCACGTAGCCTACTGTGAGAATTCCTTTTTTTGGTTTCATTGGTACCCTCCAATCAAGCTCCCATCTTTATTAAATCTAATATAAGACAAATTAAATTTATTAAGAAATGAATTAAAACAATCAGCCAGAAGTCTGAATTTTCTCTTCTAGAATTTTTAATAAGATAAAGGATAAAAAATCCTAACGTTCTGAATAATAAATCTTTTACTCTCAATGAACCATGAAGAACTGCAATTATGCAGCTCTGACAATAGAACAAGCAATTTTCTGTCCTTTTTGAATATTTATCTTTTACAGTATTAAACACAATTTCATGAAAGAGTAATGATTCATAAATTGGTGCAACCATCAAGGTAATTAAGAAAGCCTCAATTCCATCATATATAAAAAAGTTGATGACTAGAGAAGAAAATAAGCCTGCAACGACTGGTATCCAAATTTTCCATTCCTTTAACAATTGAATATTATTTTGTCTTTTGAGAGAAAGAAAAATAAAAATTGAAACAGGAATCAATAAAATAGAATTAAACAGAATAATGAAATAAACAGGATAAATTGTTTTGTCCTTGAGAATGAATAAGCATATATATAACAAGCAGGCAGAAACAAAAGTGGGGATTGCTTCTACCCCCCATTTTTTGATCATTATTAGAGATAAGACTATTACTATTAAATTTGGAATAATATAGTGCGTTAACAAATTTATTTTATCCTTTTTTTATTAGTTTTTCATACTTTCATCTTTTTATCATTTTAAATAATTTGTAAAGGCAAAAAGGCCAAAAGTAACCGAAGTTACGCTGTAACTTCGGTTACTTTGCAAAAGGCAGGGTTATACAAAGGAGATTTATTTTAAAAGAAACGAATAATTCCGGTGAAAACTGAGTCTTTCGGGGATATCTTGCACCAAGTTCCAGACTCACAATCTTACCAATATCCGGAAACTGTAAGTCTGAAAACAAATCCAGATGAAATGATAACTCCAGAGCGGTAACAAAATTGATATCACTTAAATCACAGGGATTTAATGCTGAAAATTTTGCAAATGGTTCTATAATGAAATAATCTCCAACTATTTTAAGCCACCCCAGTTTGATATTCACAAGCGACATAGAATCCAGAGACCATTGCTGTAAAGGCTCACTGTTTTCCGGCCTGCTGGTGTAATTTAATGTAATATTAAAAGGCGATACTGAAGCAAAGAAGCCTGTTTTTTCCTCTATGCAGTAAACCTCCGCGATATTTCCGACTCCCGAAAATAAACTATCCATTTGAGTAGATTTTGCAATTCCTAACTCCCCCGGCTGCCAGTAGAAATTCAATTTAGGGTTGCTGACAGCAAGAACCTTTATAAAAATCAGTGACAGTAATATCAAAAGTTTTTTATTCAATGCAGAACTCCTTTTTATAAAAACTTTTAGATACTCTTATCATCAGTCCTAATATGAATATTGTAAATGGCAGAAGGCAAAAAGTAACCGAAGTTACTTTGTAACTTCGGTTACTTTTTACATTATTTTTTCAATTTCTTAAAATATTCGTTTTACATTATGTAAAGGCTCGTGATATACTTGCTTTCATATGGAAAAAGAAAAAAAGTTTAAAAAATTAGAACCAATTCAATATTTAGCTTCTGGTGGATTTGTTTTTCTACTGATTGCCTCCATTTGCAGTCTTCTTTTTCAGGATGACTGGTCTGGAACAACACTTATTCCTTATTACAAGATTGTAATCCCTGCTGTAAACTGGATTTCTACAATTGTCTGTGTTTTTATTTTTTTCTTCCCCGAAAAACATATTTTTTTAATTTTTGTTCTTTTACTGGAAGCCGTTTTTTCTTCATTAACAGGCATTGAAAGCCTTGGTGTCTTTTTGTTCTGCTTAGCAATTGTCCTTATTTATTTAAATGGCGGCCTAAGCGGAAAAAAACAGAAAATAACCATAGCTTCATTATATCTTGGCTTTACAATAACACTGCTTGGTACACTCCCATATGGAATAGCCCGCTTTCTGATGGCTGTAGGCTGTACATATTTTTTTGCAAGCGGCTTTTACTGCATAATTTTGACATATACAAAGAAGCTGAAGGCTCTTATACCGGCAATTCAGCAGGAGCTCTATATTTCTAAAGATGTACACCTGCCAAAACCCGGCGAGGTTATGCACTTAAAAGAATATGGTATTTCAGAACGCCAGCAGATGATTTTGTATGAATCAATGGCAAAGAATAAGACTTACGGCGAAATAGCCATGAAAACAAAGCTTTCTCTTTCTCTGGTAAAAAAAGAGATGAATGCCATTCTTCATTATTTCGGCTGCCGCAACGCAAACTCCCTCAAAATTGTTTTGAGTCAGTTTGTTTTATCTATGGACTAAATTTAGCGGGCAGAGTTTTCCGCATAGCCCAGGCAATACCATTTGCAAAGGCATCTTTATTTATTCCATTCTCATCACGAGGAGACTTTCTGAATCTGCGCCAGGAGCTGAGCACATACCCCCGCAGGAAATCAAGAGGAAAAGAGGTAATACTAAGATTAATGATGTTTTTTTATCCATGTTCCTTCCCTATAGTCGTATTCTTTTTTACACTTATTGCAGTAAAAACTTGGCGGATTGCGTTCGAGATATTTTACTTTCTGAAAGCGAATAGTATTAGTGTAACTATCTTCCCTGTCATTATTTTTTATGACAGTATCTTCGCTGCCACAGATATTGCATCTGATTTTGTAATGCTTCGTTTTATATAATCTGAAAAAGTCATATAAAATTACAATTAAATATGCAGCGGCACAAACTGCTACCATTATTCCCAAAAGCATACGCACCTGCCTATTCCTGCTTATCCAGCTTTCTGATATCTTCTTCCCTGAAAATCTCGAAGTAATACTTATAAACCAGGATAGCCCTTAGAGCAAAGAAAGCTCCACCCAGCATGCCTACAATGCCGCCGATAAAGAAAAAGGTTCCGACGTATTGGATTGGGAGTTTGTCGGTCAAAAGGAAAACTGCAATCGAAATAACAAAAAGCAATATGTAGCTTACAATATCATTCTTCCATTCGCTTCTTGGTTTTACGATAATTCTTGAGTCTTCAAATTCATTCGCATTTACTTTTGGTATTGTGCGGATGATTACATTTAAAAGCATTGAAGTCATTTTTGCGCCTCCTGAATTTTATTATAGGATAAAAAGGCGTAAAAACAATAGTGACATTGGTTACTTTTGTGGTAACTTCGGTTACTTCCTAAGGCTTAAAAAAGTCTGAAGCTTTTTACCGTCTTAACTGATTCACGCTCAACAATTTCTGCGCGACAGCGGATAAGTGGCGGAACCTGCTTACCATCAATCTGGTCCAGCATCAGTTGAGAGGCTATGTCGGCAATTTCTGTTGTGCTCTGACGGAAGGTTGTGAGACCTAAATATTCAGAAGCAATTTCATCATCAAAACCGATTACAGAAATATCTTCAGGAATGCGGATTCCATGTTTTTTTGCATACTCGTAAACGCCAAAGGCCAGCTGATCATTTGTTACAAAAACAGCAGTAATGTCCTTGCGGCGCTTTATAAGACGGCCAAAGGCTTCGGCACCGCATTCTTTTGTCCAGTCGGCACTGAGTTCGTACAAGCTTTCATCATAAAGCTGATAATGCTCCAGGGCAGACTTAAAACCTTCAAAGCGTTCATCCGGCGCTGTAGAAATACCATTCACCGGAGCCGAAATATAAGCTATTTTTTTATGACCATGTTTTACTAAATATTCTGCTGCATCATAGCCGCTCTGAACATTTTCTGTAATTACTGTAGGAATCCCTTCAAAAACAGAGTTTGTAGAAACGCGTGGTAAATCAGTTTTTATAAAATCCTGAAAATCTGCCGGAGTATTTGTTGCCGGATTTATAATGATAACTCCATCAATACAGCGGAAGTTTGCGTGTGAAAAATATGTCATATTAAAATGACGGGAAAGGAAGATGATATCGTAACCAGCTGCCTCAATTTTTTCGCGGAATCTTGTAAGCACAGGAGAAAAAAGCGGATGGGCAAAGCCCATATTCATTCCTGTATCATCATATATTACGCCAATAAGATGGGATTTTTTTGTGGTAAGAGTGCGCGCTGTAATGTTTGGCTCATAGCCAAGTTCTTTTGCCTTATCCAGAATTCTCTGTCTGGTTTCTTCACTCAAAGACCCCTGCCCGTTCAGCGCTTTTGAAACGGTTGGCGCAGAATAGCCTGTTGCTTCAGCAATGTCGTAAATAGTAACCATAAAGCAAACTCCTCAAAAAAAACGCCGACCTGAAAGGAATACGGCTTTCCCAGGTCGGCAAATCTCATTATGCAGGAAACATACAGGAGGAACCCGCAAACATGAAAAAATAGTTTTTAGGCAACCGGTTGCCTTGGTTAAAGGATAAACCTAAAAAGGATATCAAGGAATAGGGGATTTCCCCTAGGCTTATACTCCACTTGCAACACATTCATATTTCTGCTACTTTATCCAAAGATTTTACGTTTGAGATGAACTAAACAGACAGAGTCCATAGAGTCCTGCATTACCGGCGACGCCACGGCGCACCGCGTATCACATCTACCAAGTAATTTACTGAACATTTTTATTTTTTCTCATCAATTCTTTTCAGAGGTTTTTATGAATCGTTATGCTAAGCGTTATCTTATCGACGCTATGTCTGGTATGGCTCAGGGACTTTTTGCTTCCCTGTTGATTGGAACAATCATCAAAACTTTAGGACAGCAGCTTTTGCGCCTGAATGACAATGTTGTTTTTAAGTTTCTCGTTGATGCAGGAAACTTTGCCACAGATGCACATGTAGTTGGTGCCGCAATGGCAATTGGAATCGGTTTTGCTATGGGAGTTCCTGCCCTGGTTCTCTTTTCACTGGCAGCTGTAGGATCTGCTGCTAACGTAACTGGTGGCGCTGGTGGTCCACTCGCTGTTCTGCTTATTGCAATTATTGCCGCAGAAATGGGCTGCCTTGTAAGCAAGAAAACAAAAGTTGATATTATCGTAACTCCAGCTGTAACAATTCTCGTTGGTGCATTGCTTACAGTTTTGACTGCTAAGTACATTGGTGCTGCTGCAAGTTCTGTAGGCCGCTTCCTTGTATGGACAACTAAGCTTCACCCATTCTGGATGGGTATTCTTGTTTCTGTAGTAGTTGGTATTGCTTTGACTCTGCCTATTTCTTCTGCCGCAATCTGTGCTGCTTTTGGTCTTACAGGTCTTGCCGGCGGTGCTGCAGTTGCAGGCTGCTGTGCCCAGATGGTTGGCTTTGCAGTTCTCAGCTTCCGCGAAAACCGCTGGGGTGGTATTTTAAGCCAGGGACTTGGAACTTCAATGCTCCAGATGCCTAACATCATCAAAAATCCAAAAGTATGGATTGCCCCTATCGTAACCTCTGCAATTACAGGTCCTATCGCAACCTGCCTCTTCAAAATGGAAATGAACGGCGCTGCCGTAAGCTCTGGAATGGGAACCTGCGGCCTCGTTGGCCAGATTGGCGTTGTTACCGGCTGGTACGAACCAAGCGAAGTTGCAATTGGCCACGGCGCTGTAGCAATTCAACCAGGCTTTACTGACTGGCTGGGCCTCCTTTTGATCTGCATCGTACTTCCAGCTGTTCTCTGCTGGGCCTTCGGTTTGCTTTTCCGCAAGCTCGGCTGGGTTAAAGAAGGCGATCTGGCTTTGAACTAAGGATTACTGAAAAGCAAGGCAAGTTTTTCCGACAAAATCGCCATACCCCGTGATTTTGTCGGAAGTTATTAGTCTTTCAACACACTTTACAATCAATTTTTTCCGACAAAAATGGCATATACCCCTATTTTGTCGGAAATCCCACACTGATTTTCCACCTGTAATCAATCTTTCCACTTACAAAACCTGTCATTTTTCAAAGAATATACCGACTAAAACGCAAGCCCCCTCCTTTTTGTCGGAATTTTTATCTTTTCATACAAAATCTTGCCTGGTAAACTTCCGACTAAATTACAGCACCCTGGAGTTTTGTCGGAAATCTTAAGACTTAAAACTTAAAGAAAGCTAATTTTCAGACTGAAAACACAATATTTCGCATCTCACCCCATAACTCAGGCCTATCACACTAAGAACTCCTTTATCATCTTTTCCACAACCCTTGTATCCAGGCTTTCCTCCCCAGATTCCATTGTATAAATGAAATTACGTCCCGGAAGAAAACCATTCTCTGCATACAGATTAAGTTTTCCAACGGCATTATCTTTATAATCTGAATCATCCATTTTTCCAAAATGTTCCCAGTAAAACTCCCCGCGTGTCTGCACATTCAGACAGATAAAATCTGGATGAAAAGTCACCCATTCTGCACCCCCGTTTCCACGCAAGCTTTCACGCTTCAATTTCAACGGAATCTCATATTTGTAGGGTACTCCATTTCGTAAAAGATAATCTGCAATAATTACCTCAGACTTTGAACGTACACGTTCTCCATTTGCTGTGTAATACGTATGAGAATCCTCCGCAAAAGGAAGTTCTTCACCCTTATTTCCAGAATCCTGCTCAATCATCAATTTCCATTGCTCTGCATACTCACAATCAGACAAAGTCACAGATTCGATAAGTGATTGTCTCGCAGAACAGAGCCCCTCATACAATTTCTGATATGGATTACCATCAGCAGTCAACCGCAGATAATTTTCCAGATTCCATATTTCCCGTCGAAGAAGTTTTACCAATTTTTCATCATAATCCTTCTGTGCAAGTTGTAAAGCAAGTTCCTTTCTGGCTGCCGGAATATAATGTCCTCGTGAAACACCATTTTCTGTTACGTGATAAAACTCGGGATGGCCCTTTCTTTGTGAAATCCTAAGATGCCCGGAGGGCGTATTTTGTAATCTTTCAGTCATTCCCCGAAACAGGCTTCTTAACTCCACCAGTCTTTTTTGCATCTGCCTGCTATATTGCACTGGACCCAGTTCTTCTAATTCCATTTTTTCCTCCATATATATAATTGTGCAAACCTTCATAAAAAAGGAAGTTTTTGGTTAATTTTATTCAAACTTTCAATTATTTTTTTCAGCAGAAATAACTTTTCTGGAATGCAGTTTTTTTTCATTCCTTGTTCTATAATCCTTTTATTTTTGATATAATCGTCTGTTGCGATGAATTATGAAAATCCATTGATTGTTCAGGGAGACCGCTCGCTGCTGCTGGATGTGCATGCGCCGCTGGCTGAAGAATGCCGCAATGCGCTCATTCCTTTTGCTGAGCTGGAAAAATCTCCTGAACATCTTCATACATACAGACTTACTCCGCTTTCACTCTGGAACGCTGCCTCTGCTGGCTTTTCCGCAGATGACGCTGCAGCCGTGCTTCAAAAATATGCCCGCTATGATGTGCCTCAGTCGGTAATTGCCTGGCTCAAGGAAACCTCAAGCCGTTTTGGAAAAATCAAGCTGATTGAAGGACCGGATATCGAAGTTCCTGTAAAAGAAGGTTCCGCAGAAAAAATCATAGAACACAATCTTTATCTTGTTGCAGACTCACTTCCTATATATAAAGAAATTGCCGCAAATCATTCGGTAAAAAAAATGCTGACTGCTACACTCGACAGTGACGAAACTGCTCCACAGTTTTCTTTCCTTCTAAAGCTTACAGACCGCGGTACAATCAAGCAGCTTCTGCTTCAGGCAGGCTGGCCGGTAAAAGATGAAGTTGCACTTATTGATGGAGAGCCTCTCGAAGTTTCCCTCCGCGAAACAACAGCATCCGGCCGACCTCTTGAAATCCGCGAGTACCAGAGTGGCGCTGCCCGCGCGCTTGTAGGAGACAAAGGACCTGGAACGGGATTCGGTACAATTGTACTGCCATGCGGCGCGGGCAAAACAATCGTGGGCATGACAATCATGGACATGCTCAAAACTTCTACCCTGATTATCACGACAAACATCTCTGCCGTTCACCAGTGGATAGACGAACTCTTAGACAAAACTAACCTGACCCGAGACCAGATCGCTGAATACTCAGGTGAATCAAAGACAATAAAACAGGTCACTGTTGCAACCTACCAGGTGCTTACATGGAGACCAAACAAAGAAGGACCTTACCCACACTTCTCGATTTTCCATGAACGTCCGTGGGGACTAATTATTTACGATGAAGTTCACATGCTGCCGGCTCCTGTTTTCCGCGTTGTTGCAGATCTGCAGGCTGTTCGCCGAGTAGGCCTCACCGCAACTCTTGTCCGCGAAGACGGCTGCGAAGGCTACGTTTTCAGTTTAGTTGGTCCAAAGCGTTACGATGTTCCATGGAAGGAACTTGAACGCGACCAGTGGATTGCAAGCGCAGAATGTATTGAAGTACGAATAGATCTTCCGGCTTCACAGGAAATTGATTACGCAGTTGCGGGTGTCCGTGAAAAACATAAAATCGCAAGCATGAATCCAGACAAACTACCGGTAGTTAGTCAAATTATTGAGCACTACCCGGAAGATAAAATTCTTGTAATCGGGCAATACCTTCAGCAACTGGATGAAATTGTAAAGGAACTAGGCTGTCCTATAATCACAGGTAAAACACCAACCGCCGAACGCGACAGAATCTACCAGGATTTCCGCGAAGGAAAAATCCGTGTACTTGTTGTTTCAAAGGTTGCAAACTTTGCGATAGACTTGCCGGATGCATCCCTTGCAATTCAGGTAAGCGGAACCTTCGGCAGCCGTCAGGAAGAAGCCCAGAGACTGGGCCGCATCCTCCGCCCGAAAGAAAGAAAATCCCGTTTTTTCACTTTGATTACCCGCAGCACTGTAGAAGAAGAATTCGGCTCTAACCGCCAGAAGTTTCTTGCAGAACAGGGCTATGAATATAAAATTGTCAGATACGACGGGGAGCTGAACCTCGATGATTAACCAGGACATTTCACGCTGGCAGGAAGCAATTGCATCTCTTCCAGACAAACAGTTTTTCAACACAATGCGCCTCTACCTGGGTGAAATAAAAACACCCTACAACAAGCAGCGCCTCACCGAGCAGCTTGCAAGCTTTATCCGCCGCGAAGAAAACCTTAAAAGTCTCCTCATTCTCATGGACTCTTTTGATGTTGAAATTTTGACTGCCCTCTCTCTGATTCCAAAGGCTTCCCAGGAGACACTGGTTCAGTTTTTCTCCGGCACTTATGCCGTAACAGAGCTTTACGCCGAAATCATTAATCTTACAGAACGCCTTCTGATTTATACCGACAAAGATGAACTTTCCGGACGCACTTTTCTGGCAATTAATCCCCTGCTCCGAGAAGCTCTTACTCCTTATCTTGATTCAAAAATTATTTTCCCGGATTTCAAAGTTGCTTCACTTTCAACAGAAGACACTTTTACTATTTCACCAAATCTGCTTTCTGCTTATATTTCTTATATAAAAATCCGTGGCATTTCCTGCAAGTCTGACGGCACAATCAAAAAGAACGACAAGAACCGCCTTGCAGAAATCTTCCCGGATAAAGAAAAACTTCTTCAACTTTTGACAACTGCCTTTATAAATCTTTCTCTTGTTACAGAAAATGAAAAAGGTTATGTTCTGGAAGCATCCCGTCTTAAAGCTTTTGCTGCCCTCAGCGAGCCTCAGCAGTATGCCCTTTTATGTGCCGCTGCAGTTTCCCGCTTCAGCCGCGACGGACTTAAAAAAGAAGCCCAGCTTTTGCTCGACTGTCTTTTTTCAATTCCAGATACCGGTTTTACCCGCTCTGCAATTCTTCGTCTTGCCTTTTTAGCCGGCACACACACTGCAGACGGAAGCGCTCTTGCCAGAAAAAGCCGCTTCAGCATGATTCTCGAAGCAGCACGTCAGGAAGCAGGAAGTGATGCTGAACAGAATGCAGAACTCCTGGACCGCATGATTGACTGTGCAATGGAGTTCGGGCTTTTGCAGAAACTTGGAAAAACAGAAAATGATGAAGAGCTTTTTAAGGCTGCAGCAGTAACTGTTTCAATATCTCAGGCAGACAGCAATCTTCCAAAAGTTTTGAATCTTGATTCTACCTTTACTGTTACCCTCCTCCCGGGTCTTCCGCTTTCCATGCTGCTTCCTCTAACTGATTTTATGATGATCAAAAAATGCGGCGTAGTAACTGAGTTTGAAATTACAAGACAGTCTGTCGCAAACGGCTTTGATGCAGGCTGGAATCCGGATACAATTTTTGATTGTATTTCCAATTACACAAATTATCAGATTCCACAGAACCTTAAAATCAACATAACAGAATGGTATAACTCCTACTCCTCTGCAATGCTTTACCACGGCTATGTTCTCAAGGTTCGCGAAAATAATATTTCTCTTGTCGAGAAAAATCCTAACATTCAGAAATACATAAAGGAAAAGCTTGCAGAAGGAATCTATCTTTTGAGCATTCCGACCGGTCAGGATATTTCTGAATTTATTTCTGAAAGTTCCCTTGAGTTCTTGGGCAACGTCAAATCTTCGGAAACTAAGTCAGAGTTTTCAAGCTTCCCGCTTTTACGAGACGGCCATAAAATCACAGCAAAACTTTCTGCGGTCTCTGATACCGAAACAAAAAAAACTTCTGTACCTGAAGCAGATAAACTTCTCAAAAAGTTAAAAGCAAGCCTTGCTTCTCAGGATATGGAAAAGCAGCTTAAGGAAAGCCTTACCCACAGAATTTCCAGCCGCCTCATTCTTTCAGAAAACCAGTTGAAAACCGCTGCTGTCCGTACAGAAATTCTTGAAGCAGATGGAATGGATTTTTCGGGCAAGGTACACTTAATTGAAGCTGCAGTAAAAGATGAAGATATGATGGAACTTCAGATGCCGACTGCAGACGGCAAAGGAAACTTCTTTACAATCGTCGGCCATCCGCTTGGCATTTCAAAACAGCCGGGCGAGGCAGTTATGCGTTTTGAAGTTGAACCGACAAAAGAAATTGAAAACTTTTTAGTAAGCCGGATTACCCATCTGCGCCGGCTCCGCTTTTAGGAAGATATTATGGAACTTTACATAGTACGCCACGGCACTACAGACTGGAATGCACAAAAACGCTTTCAGGGTGCACAGGATATTGATCTCAACGAAAAGGGCCGAATTCTGGCAGCAGAACTGGGCAAACGCCTGGACTCAGAAGGTCTTGATTTTGACTGCATTTATTCTTCCCCTCTTAGCCGCGCCTACGAGACAGCCTGCCTTATCCGTGGTCATAAAACTTATCCTATAATCAAAAATCAGCTGCTGACAGAAATAAGCTTTGGTGGTCTTGAAGGACTTCCCTATGATGACTGGATTAACACAGACCATCCAAGAAAATACTTTTTCACAGAACCTGGCCGCTACCAGCCGCCGGAGGGAGGAGAAACTTTCCAATCTGTCTGCAAGCGCACAAAAGAATTTGTTCAGACAGTTATTGAACCCCTTCAAAAGACAAAACCGAATTCCCGCATTATGATTGTAGCCCATGGAGCCCTTTTAGCCGGTATGATGTGCTATCTGGATGGACACGGAGTTGATAACTTCTGGGGCAGTGGACTCAAGGGAAACTGCGAGGAAGCAGTATACACCTTCGACGGCAGCCACTGGACAAAAACCGCCGAAGACGAAGTTCACACAAATCCTTACACAGGAGCCTCAAAATGATTCTCAAAAAATCAGACCCGTCATCTATAGAAGAAACCGCAGCCGTACTCCGCAAAGGCGGCATAGTAATAATTCCAACCGACACAGTCTACGGCTTCAGCGGAATTGTTGACCTGAAGGCAGCCGTCGCCACAGCCCCTTTCGAAACCGACGCAAAAATCCGCGCCATAAAAGGCCGCTCAGAAACAAAGCCACTGATCCAGCTGATTGCCCGCCCGGAAGATCTGCGCCTCTACACAGATGACCTTATCCCGCCAGAGCTTCTTTCTAAATGGCCGGGGGCCCTTACAATCATAGTCCACATAAAAGAAAACTCACCTCTCGCAGCCACAGCCATCCCCGAGACCCGCACCGTAGCCTTCCGCTGCCCTGGCGACGCATGGCTCCGCGAAATAATTTCCCGTTGCCAAGCTCCGATTTTCAGCACCAGCGTAAACCGCAGCGGTCAGCCGGTCCTCGACACCCCCGACGCCATAAGCTCAGAGTTCTCCAGCGAAGCCGACCTCATAATAGACGACGGAGACAAAAAAGGAGCCCTGCCTTCAACTCTGGTCATGCTCGAAAACGGCAAGGTCAAAGTTCTCCGACAGGGCAGCGTTATAGTCTGAGATTCTTAAGATTCTCTTTATTTATTTTCTTCTCACTTCAAATTTCGTTTCGCCGGACACGGGCTTTTTTTCTTCCAGCTCTTTATATTTTTTATAAAGCACTTCCTGGGCACGAAGAGGTTCTTCTTTCTTACCACGTTCAACCGGAGTCCAGCTTCCGTTCTGCTGCAATTCCATAGCCCTTGTATTGTCGGCAAAGTAAGTATCCAGAATTGATTTTACATCTTCAAAGGCAGCCTTATCCAGAATAGGGAACATGAGCTCAATGCGGCGGTCCAGGTTGCGGTTCATCCAGTCTGCAGAAGAACAATAAAGTTCCGGTGTGCCGCCATTCTGGAAATAGAAGATTCGCGAGTGCTCAAGGTAGCGGTCTACAATAGAAACCACCCGGATATTTTCACTAAGTCCCTCTACTCCAGGAACCAGCATGCAGATTCCGCGAATGTTCAAAAGTACACGAACACCAGCCTGACTTGCCTTATACAAAGCAGAAATTACTTCCTCGTGAGTAAGGCTGTTCATCTTGGCAATAATGAGTCCAGGGTTTTCCGAAGTACTTCTTTCAATCTCGCGGTTTATCATTGCAATGAGGCGAGACTTAATTGTAACCGGAGCCATGGAAAGACAGTTCATGTTCTGCAGAGTTGAATAGCCTGTTACAAGATTAAAGAAAAGGGTTGCATCATTTGCAATCTGCGGATTAGCGGTAAAGAGAGAAATATCAGAATAAAGCTTTGCAGTTTTAGTATTATAGTTTCCAGTTGCAAGATGAACATAACGGCGGATTGTATCACTTTCGCGGCGAATCACCATTAAAATTTTTGCATGAACCTTAAGATTTACAAGTCCATAAATTACAGTAACGCCGGCCTGCTCAAGTTCGTTAGCCCAGGCAATGTTACGCTCTTCATCAAAGCGGGCCTTAAGCTCAACCAGAACAACGACCTGCTTACCTCTCTGTGCAGCCCTTTCCAGAGCATCGATAATCGGAGAGTTTCTGCCGGTTCTGTACAAAGTCATTTTGATTGCAAGGACATCATCGTCATCTGCTGCATCAGAAATAAATTTAACAACAGGGTCGTAACTCTCGTATGGAACATGAAGGATTTTATCGTGCAGCTTAAGTGTATCCCAGTAAGGTTCTTCTTCCGGTAAATCAGCCGGGTAAAAATGCTCCCAGCTCTCAAAACTCATAGAACCATCCTCATCTGCTTCGCGCAGTTCCATAAGGTCACCCGGATTTATAATCTGATCTACACGGTAAACATCTTCTTCTTTAAGTTCCAGCTTTTCCATCAGAAATTTCTGGATCTTTGTACTCGAAGCATTACAGGTCATCTGGACCGGAAAGGAAGATTTTCTCTGAATCAGAACATCTTCCATAGCGTGAATAAAGTTCTTACCTGCATCCTCATCTACGGCAAAGTCTGCATCTCGGGTAACCTTAAAAAGCAGAGTCTCTTCTACTTCAAAGCCGGGGAAAAGCTTAGTACCAAAAGCGGCAACTACATCCTGCAAAAGGGCAAACTGACGGCCCGAACCGCTGCCCCCAGCCCCTGCGTTTCCATTTCCTGCCAGCCAGTAAATATTTGGAATGCCATCCGGAATCTCAACAAGAGCAATGCGGGGAGCATCCCCGTCACCACGAAACTCTTCTGAGCCGCTTGCCATTTTAATTCCGGCAATAGGAGCCAGACGGAAGGCTGCATAGGTCGTAAGATTTTTAATATGAGGAAAAGCCTCTGTATCAGTACGCAAAGGAGTCAGCAGAGGAAAAATATCAGAATTAAAGACACCGCTCAAATATTCCGACTGCTGCTGGGTATACTGCATAGGTGTAATATAAACCAGACCTTCATTTGCAAGAGCCGGCAGAATATCTGACATAAGGCATTCCTGCTGGCTACGGATTATCTGATGTGCACGGGCAGCAACTGATGTATAGACCATCTGGGGTGTGAGACCTGAAACATCCACAAAGCCCGGATTTTCTGCAAGAAGACGTTTTATAGCGGCAACGCGCACCTGGAAAAATTCATCAAAATTGGAAGTAACAATAGAAAGAAACTGAAGTCTCTCCAGCAGAGGCAAGTCTTTGTTGAGTCCCTGAAATAAAACGCGGGCATTAAATTCAAGCCAGCTGAGCTCACGGTTGAAAAAACGTTCTTGCATAAAACATCCTCCTGAACTAAACACGTCATGCTGAACTTGTTTCAGCATCTCTTTTGATAGATCCCGAAACTAGTTCGGGATGACGATTTTTCTACAGCAAAATCACCTTATAACCAAATACTGATTCGAACATGCCGGACTTTTCCTTGAGGGCAATTTTTTCGAGTACCGTATTGTTTGTAGTCTTTGTATGAATCACAATTGAATTCTGTTGAATCTTAATAGAAAAATCACTGAACTTCTGAATGTGGCCGCGGTCCATTGCATCCGCAATACGAAGGATGGCAGTCAGCTTCAGGATTGTCATTCGGTCAGAACGAGGCAGCATCAAAAAGCTTTCTTCATCCTGAGGTACAGAATCACCCTTGTGATATTTTGCAATCTCAGCAACGATAGTATTATCCTTTCGTGATAATCCGAAAATCTCTGAGTTCCTTATGATATAAGAAGAGTGCAGATTGTGATTGTCGTAACGGATAAAGCCGCCTATATCATGCAAAATTGCCGCCGTCTCCAGCAGGGTTCGCACATGCTCACTAAAACCAAGGTCCTTCCGCAGGGTATCATAAATCTTTACCGCAATCATGCGGACACACTCTGCGTGCATTTCATCACCATGATATTTACGAAGCAGGTTGCGAGCCGAAGCAGTAATCTGTACATTAAACTCTTTCTGAAGCTCTTCATCCTCACTTGAATGCTGACTCAGCAGAAGTCCCTGGCGGATATTCGTTTCCGGAGCAATCACATTTTCCGCCTTTGTAAGATGCAGAAAGAGATTATAAATCAAAAGACTAACCTGAAGAGTTTCTGCTTCGCTGTAAGGAATTTTAAAGCGGGCCACACACTCATCAACTGAGTAGCCCTGAATCTCGCGGGCAAACTCTGCAAAATCATCCTTGGAGATTTCCCAGAGGAAGGTAGAAATCGGCCGGCCCACATTCAATGCCGCAAGCGTAATATCCGGGCCAACCGCAATAAACTGACGAACCTCACTCAGATTCAACTCACTTTCCAGGGAGCCCTTTGTGTTGTTAATTGATTCCTGAACATAGCGCTGAATATCAGAATAAGAGGAGGTCTGATTTTTCATCTGCTGGTCGATACGCACAGTACCAAGGCGCAGACTATGAACGCCGGCCATCTTACCCTCAGACATCATCATAATTTCGGTAGTAGCACCACCAACCACAAGAATTACCGTATCTTCATTTTTTACAGCGGCCGTCTGGTTTTTAATACATTCAGATACAGCCAGATACATAAGCTTATTTTCTTCGATGCCATCAATAATGCGCACATGAAAACCGGCCTGAACCATAATCCGGTCCATAATAGGGTCACAGTTTTTTGCATCGCGGAAGGCAGAAAGAGCAACACAAGTAGTTTCAGCCGGAGTAATGCCCCAGCCCGCAAGCTGCTCGCCGTAACGAATGAGAACCTGAATAAGCTGATTTTGAGTTTCCTGACTTATAGAGCCACTGGTAAATACATCCTTACCAATAGGAAGCGGCTTGTCAGAACGATCGAGAATATTTTGTTTTCCGTCTGGTGTGAATTCGGCGACAAGGAGCCTCACCCCTGTCGAACCGATTTCAATAACTGATTCCGGGGCTGCCACTCTCTGCCTCCTTTATTACAGCTTGTCGATAAGCATTGAACATTTACCGCTTGGAATCGGCAATGTCTTTTTCTTCTGATCCAGAATATTGATTGTAAAGTAGTAGAGCTTTTCGCTTTCCATCTGGATTTCCCAGCCGCGCGAACTTTTGTTCGACAGAATTGTGATTAAGTTGCGCTTAAGCGAAAGGTTTTCTATACCCATTATCTCAAGGTTCGGAATAATCCAGTCTACAGTCTTACGAGGAAGGCTGATGGAAAGTCCGATTACGTTTTCAATCATAAGTGCGATTGTAGAAAGGCCTGCTGTAAGAAGATAGCGTGAGCGTGCCCAGTCCTTCTTATTGATTTTTGCGCGGCCTTCTTTGTTCGGCATGTATGCTTCAAAGAGATCACCAGGCTGCTTGTTTTCGTTAGGCATAAGACCTTCAAGGACGTAGTAAAGGTGACGGATTGCACACTCGCGGGCAAACTCATACTGAGCATACTTTTCAAGGCCCTTGATTACCATAAAGTTAAAGGCTGGCATTACAGAACCACAGTAGCCGTTTCCGTCTTCGCTGAAGTTAGGATTGTCCACACTAAGTGTTGGGAACGGATGTTCTGTACCAAAAGTCTTAGGATTATTGAGATGAGCAACAAGGAGATCTGCCTTATCAGCATTAGGGATTTCTGCAAGCATAGTCCAGTAAGAAGCGATTGTCTTTACCTTAGTCTGCTTTTCATCCTTATCAAGATCATAATAGAAGCCCGAATTATTATCCCACATAAGAGAATTGATTTTTGTCTTAAGTGAGAAGTACATCTTGCGGTACTGGAAGCTGATATCCTTGTCGTTAAGAATATCACCAAGAGCCGACATATAAGATGCATTGATTGCCATACATGCGTTAAAGTCTACCGGATAGTAAACCTTCTCGCGTGGAGAATTAGTCATAGAAGAAGCGCTTACAGGAACAGAATAAAGGCCGTTATCCTTCTTGAATTTTTCATCCAGCCAGGTCATATACTTCTGAAGGGCTGGCATTACATCCTTAATGCGCTTTTTATTAGCTGATTTATGGAAGAGATTGTATTCTGCAAAAGCAAAAAGTGGCAGACCTACACCTTCCTTGTTGTCCTTGTCTAATACCGGCTGATCTGTCTTAACATCATACTTCCAGCGGATAGCACCAGAGTCTTCCTGGCGTTCATAAAAATAATCAATATTCTTACATGCGTCAAAATTCCTGTTTGAATATACAAGGAAGAAAGTTGAGAAGATAGACTCGAACTGATTGATAATCAGCTTGTCCTTTTCCGGATAAATAAATAAGCCCTCTGAATCCTGCTCTCCGGTTTTAGGGTTTACCCACAATGATGAAACCCAAGACCATGTCTTATTATAAATGTCTACAAAATCCTGATCATAAAAATGGATTTTTGGAAAATCATGCTTATTCACAAGAACTCCTACTTTTTGCGGTGGCTGGTTTTATCTGTTTGCTCAGATGATAAAACCGCTACATATACTATAACACATTTTTTTGAAAATAGATAAAAAATTTCGCAAAATTATACAAATTTTTTTTCTATATTCAAGTACTCAGCCCCTTTTTTTTGAAAAATTTTGAAAAAATCCAAAAAAAGTTAAAAAAATGCATTTTTTTAATTTTTTTTCCGGAAATTTCGCAGAAAAGTGCACATCTGTCACCATTATTAGTATGGAAGATTTTTATTGCTGCGCCGCAAATGCGGCCTTTTAAGGAGATTTCATGCAGATTTATTCTTTTTCGCCTTTTGGTTATGAGGGCGCCCTTGTTACGGTGGAAGTTGATTTAAGGAGGGGGATTCCTGCCACGGATATTGTAGGGCTGGCAGATGGAGCGGTGAAAGAGTCGCGGGAACGAATGCAGGCGGCTATCCGTAATGCGGGATTCGATTATCCGCCGGAGAGGGTTTTGATTTCGCTTTCACCGGCAGACCTCAAAAAGGAGGGGGCAGGATTTGACCTGCCGGTAGCTCTTGCCGTGCTGGTGGCTAAGGCACAGGCTGAGGGGGCTTCGGGCTTTATCGGGGACCCGCTGCTTGTGATGGGGGAACTGGAGCTGTCCGGCAGGGTGCGGGCCGTTAAAGGGGTTCACGCGGCTGTTTCTACAGCGGCAGCGAGCGGCATTATGCGCTGCATTGTACCGGTGCAGAATGCGGACGAGGCCCGCGAGATTGCAGGTGTTCAGGTTTATGGAGCAGATTCGCTGGAAAATGCCTTCCGTGCCATGAGTGATCCTTCATTTTTTGTAGCAGGAGATTCCGAAGCAGGTCTGGATGCCATTCCCCCAGGCTGTACAGAAACAGACGGTGTATTTTTCCCGGAAATTGCCCCCGGATATGAATATGCAGAATTAAAGGGTCAAAGACAGCTGGTGCGTGCCCTGCAGATTGCGGCAGCAGGCGGACATAACCTGATTGCCCTGGGAGCCCCGGGCTGCGGTAAAACTATGGCTATCCAGAAGTTCCCGGCAATAAATCCGGTTCTCACTATGGAAGAAGCCCAGTCTGTTACAAGAATCTGGTCTCTGGCAGGCCTTATAAAACCTTCAGAGCCCCTCATCCGCATCCCGCCTTTCCGTATTCCGCATCAAACCGCGAGTATCGAAGGCATTTGCGGCGGCGGCCCAACCTGCCGTCCCGGTGAAATCTCACTGGCCCACAACGGAGTTCTCTTTCTGGACGAAGCGGCCGAATTCCGTTCTTCAGTTTTACAAATGCTCCGCGTTCCCCTTGAAAACGGCACCATAACACTAAGCCGTGCCGGCCGCAGCACAACCTACCCGGCCCGCTTTCAGTTGCTCATGGCGGTAAACCCCTGCCCCTGCGGCAACTACGGCTCACATTCAAAAATCTGTCTCTGCAGCCTTAAAAGCATTGAGCTTTACTGGAAAAAGTTTTCCGCGCCCCTGCTGGACCGCATAGACCTTCGTGTTTTTGTTGAAAATAAAGCAGAAGAAGATGGACAAATAGAAGAACGACCAGGTCTGACGACAACCGAAGAAATCCGCCGTGACATTGCCCGAGCCGTAAAAGCCCAGAGAAAGCGCCAGGGTATAAAGAACACCCGCCTTTCACCTCAGGAAATCCTTGATTACTGCCCTCTGGACGCCGAATCCCGCAAAGCTCTGGACAAGGCAACACTGCGCTACGGCTTTTCCCCAAGAGCAATTTCGTCCTGCCTAAAGGTGTCCCGTACAATTGCCGACCTTGCCGGCTGTAAGGACATAACAGCAGAACATATGAACGAAGCTATAGAATTTCACAAACTGTGTACGAATTTAGTACCTGAATTGTAGAAAACACGAACCGGAGTGGAGACTTGAACTCGCCTAAAATAGGAGAACTTAAAAAAAAAAGAACTTCCCTAACAAAGGAAGTTCTTAAATACCGGAGAAGAGACTTGAACTAGCCGACGATCGAAGAACCGTTAAAAAACAATGCGAAAGCATTGTTTTAGGTTCATCCATCGTCCGGCTCAGAGCGAGGGCTGTGCCCGAGCGAGAGTTCAAGTCTGAGACCTCGGAAAAACATAAGTTAAAAAAGAAAAATCCCGAAGACCTCGGGATTTTAAGAGAATACCGGAGAAGAGACTTGAACTCTTACACGATTGCTCGCAACAGATTTTGAGTCTGTCGTGTCTACCATTCCACCACTCCGGCGTGATTTGCTAAATATATCAAAAACATAAGGATAAATCAAGTGCAAATGTGCTATAATAACTATGTGAAAATTGTTGCAAACGCCTTCGAAAAGGCAGATCCAAAACTCGTACTTAAAACCGTTTTCGGCTACGACGAGTTCCGTCCTCTTCAAAAAGACATTATCTCAAACGTACTCAAGGGGCACGACACTCTGGCCGTAATGCCAACCGGAGGCGGAAAGTCTCTCTGCTATCAGCTGCCGGCTCTTATTCTCGAAGGCATTACCGTTGTAGTTTCTCCCCTGATTTCCCTTATGCAGGATCAGGTTTCTTCTCTGGAAACTGCAGGCATTCATTCTGCCTTTTTGAACTCTTCCCTCTCCTGGGAAGAATACTGCCAGGCTACAGACGAAATAAAATCCGGCCAGGTAAAAATCCTTTACGTTTCTCCGGAAGGTCTTGCAACAAACAGAATCCGCGAACTTCTTTCTTCATCCGAACTCAAAATCTCCTGCATCACAATTGATGAAGCCCACTGCGTTTCTCAATGGGGACACGATTTTCGCCCGGATTATCTGGAAATCAAATCAATCCGTCATCTCTTTCCTAAGGCCGTAATGCTGGCCCTCACCGCCACTGCCACAGAACACGTACGTCAGGATATCTGCCAGAATCTTGGTATGAAAAATCCAAAGATTTTTATTTCCAGTTTCAACCGCGAAAACATTTATCTTGAGGTGCTTCCAAAACGAAATGCCCTGCAGCTGGTAATCGACTGCATCCGCAAGCACTCTGGCGAAAGCGGAATCATTTACTGTAATTCCCGAAAGCAGGTTGATGAGCTTGCAGACACTCTGGATAAAAAAGGCTATTCAGTTCTGCCCTATCATGCAGGACTTAATGACGAAACCCGGGCTAAAAATCAGGAACTTTTTATAAAGGATGAAGTTCAGATAATCGTTGCAACAATTGCTTTTGGAATGGGAATCAACAAGCCTAACGTGCGCTATGTAATCAATTATGATCTTCCAAAATCAATAGAAGAATATTACCAGGAAATCGGCCGCGCCGGACGAGACGGGCTTCCTTCCTCTGCACTTCTGCTTTACAGCGCTCAGGACATTCATAAAATCCGCTGGTTCTTTAACGAATCGGGATCTTCTGAAAAAGATGAAGTTCTGCTTCAGGGAATGATTAAATATGCCACCTCGCGAATCTGCAGACGAAAGGCTCTTTTGCAGTATTTTGGCGAAGCCTATGAGCCGGAGGCAACCGGCAGCGGATCAGCTGAAAAATGCTGCTGCGACATCTGTTCTGCAGGCCAAGTTCCTTTACAGGATGTAACGATTCCGGCTCAGAAACTTATATGCTGCATAATCCGTACCGGAGAACGCTTTGGGGCAGGCTATGTGACAGACGTACTTTTAGGTTCAAACAACCAGCGCATTGCAGACAATGGCCACGACAGAATCACAACCTGGGGAATAGGAAAAGAATACAACCGCTCTGAATGGCTTGAACTTACAGACCTTCTGATAGACGAAGGCTACATTATGAAGACCGGAGATTACAACGTTCTTGAAGTAACCCCGCTTGGAAAGAAATTTATTGCTGCCAGAAATGAACTTAAACTTCCTATGCGTTCTGATCTTCTTAAATTTTCAAAGAAGGCTTCCAGCCGTAATGATTCAACTACAAATATCCGGGGAGAAAAAATTACTGCTGAAAAACCTGCTGCAAGTGACACCCAGGCAGAAGCAATTATGGCGAACCTGAAAGCCTGGCGTAAACGTAAAGCAGATGACCTTAATGTTCCGCCTTATGTTATTTTTGGAGACAAAACCCTGCTGGACCTTGCAGCAAAAAAGCCAAGGTCACGACAGGATCTTTTGAATGTTTATGGAATTGGCCGGGTAAAGGCCGAAGAGTTCGGCCGTTCAATTCTCCAGATTATTGAAGAAAGCTGAAGCTCCGGCCGAACTAAGCTGAACTAACTATTTTTCGTAATTTTTCTTAAAGAGTCTGTACCATACAAGGACGATGATGTACCAGAGGTATGGCAGAAGCAGAAAAATCTTAAAAGGATTGTGAAGAACTTCAACAAAAATCTCATGACCTTTATTGAAGGTTGATTCTTTTACTCTCTTTACGCGCTCAGAGAAAATTCCAAATGCATCTTTGTAGTAAAGGAAGATGCTTGTAGAAAAGCGGTTGCGTCTTTTATATGGCCAGCAGTTTTTCTCCTTGATTCCGTCACTGAGCAGAACCAGAGAAGGCTGAGCCTTGTAAATTGCTTCAACAATATCATCTTCTACAGACTTTGGATAATATCCGCCGTAGCGTCCGATTACACGAAGATTTCGGAAGGTATCTTTGATATTTTTTTCTGCCTTGTTGATTGTCTTTTTGCTTGAACCAAAAAGGTAGAGAGTTTTATAGTGCGAATCCAGGATTGAAAGAATGCTGATTACTGCCTCAAAAGGATTATAGCGCACAGGAATATCTTTTTTGAGGAACTTTGCACCCTTAAGAATACTCTTTGAAATTGGAATAATGAGGTCTGCATTGTTTATACATTCTGAATAAACGCCCTTATGTCTGGCTTTTAAAAGATTCCAGATTGAAAGAAATACAATCTGCTTTGTACCGGGTTTTGCAAGCAGCTCAAGAATTTCGCTTTCAAGATTTTCCGGCTGTACCACATCTACCGGAACCCCGATTAAAGAAATGCGTTTAATAGACATTTTTTACCCCACCAACTATTTACTTTGATTAATTTCTGACTGAACGGCCGCAATTCCGTAGAGCGCCGCCGTTTCACACCTTAATATATTTACGGCAAAATGAACAGGAAGGAAAAGACCTTTTTCCTCAAGCAGCTTTACTTCCTCAGGGCTTATTCCGCCTTCACTGCCAACTGCAATTGCAGCCCTTTTGATCTTTTCAAGGCCGCCGGCTTTCTGCACGCCAGATCTCAGATTACCAGAGCAGTCGTCCCGCTCCGAAAGAACAAAAGCCACAGACTCCGCAGAATCACTTCCATCCTTCCACATCTCAATTGCTTTATCCAGACTGACTGGTTCAAGAACCTTTGTATCCACCGGAGAACCGCTCTGCTGCCTTGCCTCTTTTATTATTCGTTCAAGACGTTCTTTCTTTGAACCAAGCAAAGCTTCGGCGCTGCTTTTTTCTGTGTACTCACCAGTTACAGGAACAATTACAGATACTCCGCATTCAGTTGCCTGTCTTACAATCTGTTCAAATTTCTGCGGTCTTGGCAGAAACTGAAAAAGCCAGTATTCAACCATCAGGGCACCATTTGCAGAAACCGCGCCACCTGTAAGCTCTTCTGCCTGAACTCCGCGTGTAATTGTTTTTCCTGTATCTGCACAAAGCTGAAGGGTAAGGCAGCGTGAAGTTTCATCAATTTTTGCGACAGTAGCGTTACTTAAACTTCCATCCGGCAGCCTTACGCTAACCATATCTCCGGCTCTCACCCTTAAAACCTGACGGAAATATCTGTAATCTTTTCCTTCCAGCTGGATGAGACCGTTTTTAATCTGACTCTTTTCTACAATAAATTGCCGCATTGTCTTTCAATCTATTTGAGACTTGCAGTTAAGCCCTTGCCTTCAGCAGCCTTGGCATCTTCAGCCTCTTCCTGAAGCTGACGCAGGGTTTTAGTATTTTTAAGCATTGTTGTAAAGTCTTTATTCTGAACTGCCTTGATTGCTGCATTAAGCTGTAAATCATAATCCAGATCATAAAGGGCAGCCGGCTGAGTCTTCTGCACCTGAATGCGGATAAGACGTCGGATAAGGCGTTCATTCAAAGGATAATCTTTTGCAATCTTTGCAGCAGCCGCAGCAATATCAGCTTCTGTCATATTTGGCTTACTTTCTGCAGCCTTAGTGATAACTTCAGATTTAATCATATCAACATAAAGCTTTTCTTCTTCTTCAGAAAACTCGGCAAGATTCTTTACTTCCTCATCCGGCGGAATACCAATTTTATCAATATTCATATCACTTGGGGTGTAGTAGCGGGCCATAGTGATTTTGATTCCATCAGTATTTGAAAGAGGAATTACCTGCTGAACAGAGCCCTTTCCATAAGTACGTTCACCAACAAGATATGCAAGGTGATAATCTTTAAGTGCACCCGAAACAATTTCTGAAGCAGATGCAGCACCCTTATTAATCAGAACTACAATTGGAATTCCGCTCTTTACTGTTGTTTTTTCCTTATTTGCAGAGAACTGGGAATTCTCAAAAAGAAGACGGCTCTTTGTAGAAACAATAGGACCGTTATCAATAAATTTATCTGCAACATCTACGGCAGAAGTAATGAGTCCGCCAGGATTGTCACGAAGATCAATAATCAGCCCCTTGTAACCGTTCTTTTCAAAAGAGTCCAGGGCATCCTGAAGACGCTGGGCTGTATCTGGAGTAAACTGAATAAGACGGGCATAGCCGATTTTTGTTCCTTCAATCATTCCATATTTTACAGTTGGAACTTCTATAAGCGCGCGGATTAAAGTAACATCAAACTTCATGCTGCTTCCGCGCAGAATTGTTACTGTAACCGGAGTTCCGATTTCTCCACGCAGATGCTGAAGAACTTCATTCATTGTCATGCTTGGAGTTGGAAGACCGTCTATTGCAGTAATCAGGTCTCCTGCCTGAATACCAGCCTTAGCGCCAGGTGTATCTTCAATAGGAGATGCAACTTCTACATAAGCCGGTTTGCCTGGGGTTGATTCTGCAGCCTTTGAAATTGAAAGACCTACTCCTCCAAAACTTCCGGAAGTTGTATCGCTAAGGTCGCGCATATAATCTTCATCAAGATAAAGGGTATAAGGATCGCCGATTGCATCCAGCATGCCCTTAAGGGCACCCTCGTAAAGGATTTTAGGGTCTATTTCATCAACATAATTCTGCTGAACAAAATCAAATACAGAATTAAGTTTTTTTACATACTGAAAACTTGTGATTTTTGAATCATTTTCAACCGAAGACTCGGCAAAACACTGAGATGTGCAGAGCAGGAAGGCTGCCGCAATAAGCTTGATGATTTTCTTCATAATAAAACATTGTATGACACAAAAACCAAAAAATCTACCTTTTTATAGATAATTGTGGTATAATAAGCATTATGTCACAAATAATACCTATAGCAAGTGGAAAAGGTGGAGTTGGAAAAAGTCTTTTGTCCGCAAACCTGGCTATTGCACTCGGACAGCAGGGGAAAAGGGTTGTTCTTGCCGACCTTGACCTTGGTGCATCAAATCTTCATCTCGTAATCGGTCAGAGACCGGGCAAAGCAAGCCTTGGCTCATGGTTTACTGAAAAAAATGATTTCCGCGAAATAATTCAGCCAACTGACTATCAGAATGTCAGTTTTATTGCAGGCGACAGCCAGATTCCGGATCTCACTTCTCTTAAACACCTTCAGAAAGTTAAACTTATCAGAAACCTTAAAAATATTGATGCAGATTATATAATCCTGGACCTTGGAGCCGGAACCCATCAGTTTATTCTTGATATGTTCCTCCTCTCTCCACAGGGTATTATTGTTTCGGCTCCGGCTGTAACTGCAACCTTAAACGGTTATCTTTTCTTAAAGAATGCCGTTTTCCGTCTGCTTTACACCACCTTCAAAAAGGGAACTCCGGGCCGTGCTTACCTGGACGAGCTTAAAAAGAACTCAGAACAGCTTCAGAAGCTTTATATTCCTCAGCTGATTCAGGTACTTGCCCAGCGTGATCCTCAGACTACCCAGCTTTTCATTAACCGCATGCAGCAGTTCCGCCCACGCCTTGTAATGAATATGATTGAAGACCCTAAGGATGCTGACCGCGCAACAAGAATTAAATCTTCCTGCAATCAGTACCTTGGTCTTGAAATTGAATATCTTGGTCTTATGTACCGCGACATGCTGCAGGACAAGGCTCTTGCTTCTCAGCTGCCGGTTGTTGTTTATAAACCACAGTCTGTTCTTGGACAGGCTATTTACCGCATTGCAGATAAGGTAATTAATACTCCTCCTCATGAATTTGACGCTGAGTTTAATCCAGACAGCTTTAACGGAGACAACTTCCAGGATGTTGAAGACGAGGCAAATGAAGACTTTAACTTCCGTCTTTCCGGCATAGACGATATTGTTTCAAGCGGTTCTTTGAGCATCAGTGAACTTGCAGAAATGATAAAGACCCAGCAGTACGAAATTACCCAGCTGAGAAAAGAAAACAACCTGCTTAAGTCTAAGCTGATTAAAGCAGCACAGCAGGGATTTAAAGTTTAAAAATTTGTGTCATGCTCGGGCTTGACCCGGGCATCTAAGTTATAAGGAATACTATGTTTTTATATATCAACTACCCTTCATGGATTCATCCGGAAATCTTTCCCGGCGTAAAGTTTCTTGGCCTCTTGCGCTGGTATGGTCTTATGTACGCCTTTGCTTTTGCTACTGCCTATTTTATTCTGCGCAGGGTATGGAAAGAAGGCGCCCTTAATTCTCCAAAATATCAGACAACAGAAGATGATTTATTCAGTTTTATTTTTACCGGAATCATATTCCTTTTGATTGGTGCCAGAGTATTCTCTACTCTCATTTATGATACAAGCGGACTTTACCGTCATAAGCCATGGCTGATTTTCTGGCCATTCGACAGCAACGGAAATTTCACAGGACTTCAGGGTATGTCTTACCACGGTGGTTTTGTGGGCGGTCTTTTTGGAATGATTCTATGGTGCAAAATCAAAAAACGTTCCTTTCTGAAATACTGCGACGCTATGGTTTGTGCAATTCCACTCGGCTACACTTTTGGCCGTCTTGGAAACTTTCTGAACGGTGAGCTTTATGGCCGCATAACAACAATGCCATGGGGTATGGTTTTCCCAGGCGCAGAAAAGTTTTCTGCAAAGCTTTCCTGGGTTCAGGATTTTGCTGCAAGAATCGGAATGGAGCTTCCTGCAAGCGGCCTTGTAAACCTTCCGCGCCATCCAAGCCAGCTCTACGAAGCATTTTTTGAAGGCATTGTATTGTGGCTGATTATCTGGGCCTGCCGCAAACACAAAAAATTTGACGGTATGCTTGCAGCAATCTATTCAGGCGGCTACGGACTCTTCCGTTTCTTTATTGAATACTTCCGCGAGCCGGATGCAGATCTTGGCTACAGAATTGCAAAAGATGCATCAGCCCCAATTTATACATCTACTTCATTATTGAATATTTCTACCGGCCAGATTCTCTGCTTTTTGATGATAGCCTTTTCGATTATCTATGCACTGGTCAGCTGGTATCTTTCAAAAAAGAATAAAGATTTATAAGCCCATAAGGAGATGAAATTATGATTAAATCAAAGAAAATCGCTCTAGCACTTTCTGTGTTTTTAGCTTTGCAGCCTGCTGTTTTTGCTGTTGATGCTGCTCTTACAAAAGAAATTGTAACTCTTGAGCTTGAACTTACAAAAATGAAAACCCGTACCGGCGAATATGCTGATATGAGCGAAGCTGCTCTTAACCGTAAAATCTCAAGAACAAAAAAGCAGCTGGACAAGAAAAAGGCAAAGGCTAAAAAAGAAGCAGAAAAAGATGCTGCTGCAATCAAAAAAGGAACAAAAAAAGCCGGTGAAGATCTTAAAGATGCCGGAAAAAAAGCTGGTAAGGAACTTCAGGAAGCCGGCAAAGATATTGGAAACGCCTTCAAAGAAATCTTTGACTGATTATGATTCCTGTTTACCAGAATTCCTCTGAACTAGAAAAACTCGCCAAAAACAAATTTGCAATTCCTCAGTTTCTGATGATGGAAAATGCTGCAAGGTCTATGGCGGATTTTATTCTGCAAAAAGCTGCTGCAAATGCCGGCCCTCAGAATGTGGTTATTGCCTGCGGAAAAGGCAACAACGGAGGAGACGGCTATGCACTTGCCCGCCTTTTACAGGACAAGCTTGAAATAACTCTTCTTTCTTTTGAAACTCCCACCGCAGAGGAAGCCCGGGCCCAATACGAAATGTGCCAGCGTCTTGGTATAAAAATCCTTTCTGCAGAAAATCCAGAAGACCTTAAAACTTTTGAAAAAGCCTGTAAATCAGCTGATTATATAGTGGACTGCCTTTACGGAACAGGCTTTCACGGAGAATTAAAGAGCTCTGCCGCAGATATCATTAAGCTTATGAATAAAGGTAAGGGCATAAAAATTGCCTGCGATATTTCTTCAGGCCTTGCCTTTACTGCAGATTACACAATTACAATGGGCTGTCAGAAGCTATCCCTCTTTTCTGACAAGGCTAAGGCTGTAAGCGGCGAAATTATACTTGCAGACCTTGGAATCTCACGCCGCAATTTCGAAAATCAAGCTTCAACAAATATCTGGCTTATTGAAGCAGATGACCGTAAGCTGCCCCTGCGCAAAAACCGCGCCGCTCACAAAGGAACTTATGGTCATACGGCAGTTTTATGCGGAGACAAGGCAGGAGCTGCAATACTCTCTGCAACAGCGGCTATAAACTTCGGAAGCGGACTTACAAGTCTTGTAAAAACTTCTGCTTCTGATTTGAATCAGTTTAAAATATCTCCAGCCCTTATGATTTCAGATTCCATCCCCAAAAAAACTACCTGTCTTGCCCTTGGCTCTGGTTTTTCTGATTTTTCAGACCAGGCAGCTGATCTTCTTACACACTGGTTCGAAAACTCTCCTTACCCGGCACTTGTTCTTGATGCAGGCCTTTTAACCTCGCCAAAAACTCCGGAACTGCTTTCTAAACTAAACTCCTTTGACCAGGCAAGAATAATTCTTACTCCTCATCTTGCAGAACTCAGCAAACTTCTAGAAAACTGCGGAACTTCTGAATATAAGGTATCTGCCCTTGCAGAAAATCCGGAACTTAAAATTGAAGCAGGGCTCTACCTTACAAAACGATTTCCACATACTACTGTCATAATGAAAAGCGCTAATACCTTTATTGCCAGCGGAGACCAGACTTTTATAATAGCAGATGGAGTTCCTTCACTGGCAAAGGGTGGCAGCGGAGATATTCTTGCAGGAATGGCAGCAGCACTCCTTGCTCAAGGCTACTCTGCAAAAGATGCAGCAATAACAGCCGCAGAGCATCATGCACAATCAGCCCGAAGCCTTGGAGAAGAAGCCTATAACCTTTCTCCGGAAGCCCTGATCTCAAAAATCAATTTATAAACAAATTGTTATCTTTTATTTTTTCCTTTTAGAAAAGCCTCTTCTGGGATATAATTAACCTAATAATACTTAATTATACTAGAGGGAGTTTGTATTTATGTATTATTCAAGCATTGGAATTCTCGCACTTCTGATACTTATTATTAACAATTTTACATTATTAATTCACTCTTCTAACGGTAATCTGGATGCAGCTCATCAGGCATATAAAAGATTTTTGATATGCATTGCAGCCTTTTATATAGCTGATATTCTATGGTCTCCTTTATATCTTCTGAATGTAAAAGTAATCAACTTTATAGAAACAAGTTTTTATTTTGTTATAATGGCTTTTTCTGTTTTACTCTGGATTCAGTATGTCATTCTATATCTGAATGAAAGAACCCTGTTTGGAAAGATAATTCTTTGGACAGGAAGAATCTTTCTCATGGCCCAGATAATCGTTTTGATAATCAACTGCTTTATTCCTATTGCATTCTGGTTTGAAGAAGACGGTACTTATCATACCTCAATTGCCAGAAATATTAATCTTGCCACACAGGTTATTGTATGCTGTGTTGTCGGAATCTATATGCTTCCTGTAATTTTCAAAACAGAAGGTAAAATAAAACGCCGACATATGGCCATAGCGACCTTCTGTCTGGATATGATTATCTTTATCGCTCTTCAGGCAATGGATCCATACATGCCTTACTATTCAATCGGCTGTATGCTCGGAACCTGTCTTCTCCATACCTTTGTTCTTGAAGATGAAAAAAATGACCGCCGTGAACAGCTTGAATCAATTCTGAAGGTCGAAGAGATTCAGGAAATGGAACTGGGAAAAACAAGAAAAATGGCATTCTCAGACCCTCTTACCGGTGTAAAAAACAAAATGGCTTATCTGGAAGATGTGGGCAGCTTTGAACAGAAAATTGAAGACGGATTCCTGCACGACTTTGGTCTTGTTGTATTTGACCTTAATGATTTAAAGAAAACCAACGACACCCTCGGTCATGATGCCGGAGATAAATACATAAAAGAAGGCTGTTCTCTTATCTGCAACAGCTTTAAGCACAGCCCGGTTTATCGTATCGGTGGCGATGAATTTGTAGTATTCCTTTCCGGTGAAGATTATAAAAACCGCGACAAAATCCTCATAACCTTTAATAACACAATTGAAGAAAACCTTACATCAGGTGGCGTTATTATTGCTTTTGGTTTTGCAGATTATGCTACTCTGGAAGAAAAGGGCTTTATGCGCCTCTTTGAACATGCAGACAAGAAAATGTATGAATGCAAACAAGATTTAAAAGCCAAAAAGTTGCAAATCTCGTAGTAAATCACTACAATGTAGAAAAAAAGCGCAAAGACGCGCGATCTGGAGTTCCTCATGGCAAACACTAACGTTCCTGAACTTTTTGGAAGTCTTGTATTTAACCAGACTGTTATGAAAGAAATGCTGCCTTCACAAACCTTTAAGGCGCTTAAGCATACAATGGAAGAAGGAACTCCCCTCGACTTAGATGCAGCAAATCAGATTGCAGAAGCAATGAAGCAGTGGGCTATCTCAAAGGGTGCTACCCACTACTCTCACTGGTTCCAGCCACTCACCGGTATTACAGCTGAAAAGCATGACTCCTTCCTTACTCCTTCAGATGAAGGCAAAATCCTTATGAGTTTTTCCGGAAAGGAACTGATTAAAGGTGAACCTGATGCATCAAGCTTCCCTAACGGTGGTAAGCGTTCAACCTTTGAAGCCCGCGGTTACACTGTATGGGACCCGACTTCTTATCCTTTTGTAAAAGACCACACACTTTGTATTCCTACAGCCTTCTGTTCATATAACGGTGAAGCACTTGATAAAAAGACTCCGCTTCTCCGCTCAATGGAAGCAATCAATGAACAGTCTCTCCGCATTCTTAAGCTCTTTGGCAATAAAGCAAACCATGTTACTACAACCATGGGGCCTGAGCAGGAATACTTTTTAATTGATGAAAAACTCTACCAGAAACGCAAGGACTTGAAAATGTGCGGCCGTACCCTCTTTGGTGCCCGCCCGGTAAAAGGTCAGGAAATGGACGACCAGTACTTTGCCGCAATCAAGCCTCGCGTAATCAAATACATGGAAGATTTGAACGAAGAGCTCTGGAAGCTTGGAATCTACGCAAAAACTGAACACAACGAAGTAGCTCCAGCTCAGCACGAAATGGCACCAATCTTCACAACATCAAACCTTGCAGCAGATCAGAATCAGCTGACAATGGAAATCATGAAAAAGGTTGCCCGCCGCCACGGCCTTATCTGCCTGCTCCACGAAAAACCATTCGAAGGTGTAAATGGAAGCGGTAAACATAACAACTGGTCTATCGCAACAGACCTGGGAGAAAATCTTTTTGCTCCTGGTAAAACTCCACGCGACAATGCCCAGTTCCTTCTTTTCCTCACAGCAGTAATTAAAGCTGTAGATGAAAATCAAGATCTTCTCCGCTATTCAGTTGCTTCTGCCGGAAACGACCACCGTCTTGGAGCAAACGAAGCTCCTCCTGCAATTGTTTCTGTATTCGTTGGAGACGAACTTGATGCTGTTCTTAAGGCAATAAAAGACGGCACTGCTTACGACGGAAAGAAAGGCCAGAAACTCACAATCGGTGTAGATGTTCTGCCACCAATTCCAAAGGATTCTACAGACCGAAACAGAACATCTCCTTTTGCCTTTACTGGAAACCGCTTTGAATTCCGCTCTGTAGGAAGCTCTCTTTCTATCAGCGGTCCAAACACAATAATGAACGCAATTCTAGCTGATTCTCTCCGCGCCTTTGCAGATGAACTCGAGCAGTCAAAGAACTTTGACGAAGACCTGCAGAAGCTCATTAAGCGCGAAATTACAGCTCACTGGCGCATCCTCTTTAACGGAAACGGTTACGGACAGGAATGGATTGAAGAAGCAGAACGCCGCGGTCTCAAGAATTACCGCACAACTCCAAAAGCAATTGAGCACTACATTGACCAGAAGAATATTGATCTCTTCACAAGACTTGGAATCTACACTCCGGAAGAAATGAAGAGCCACTACGATATCAAGCTTGAAAAATACTGCCAGGTTGTAAACATCGAATCAAATACAATGCTTGAGATGGTACATAAGGACATTATTCCTGCTGCCTTTAAGTACCTGAACGTGCTTTCTGATACAGAGTTTAAGATGCAGCGCGTTATGACAATGTGCGACGCTGGCCTTAAGCTTATGGAAAAGCTTAATACTCTTGTAAACGATCTTTCCAACAAAGCAGACGAGCTTGCTTCAAAACACGAAGAAACCCGTGCAATTACAGATCTTATGCAGAGAGCCCACGCTTACGCAAAAGTTGTAATTCCTGCAATGGAAGCCGTTCGCGCCGTAGCAGACCAGATTGAACCTCTCCTTGGCGAAGAATACAAACCTTTCCCAAGCTACGAGGATCTTTTGTACAGCGTTCAGTAATTACAGTATTATTCTTATTTAAATTTTAAGAGCTCCATAGTACAATGAGTAATCATTTTACTATGGAGTTTTTTTATGAAACGATTTGACGGCTTTATGCATGGTGTAAACCTTGGCGGCTGGTATTCTCAGTGTAATCATACTGAAGAGCGTTATGACACATTTATAAAAGAAGAAGATTTTGCAACAATAAAAAGTTGGGGACTGGATCATATCCGTCTTCCAATTGACTACGAACTTGTTGAAACTGCTGATGGCCAGAAAATTGAAAAGGGCTACGAAAGAATCCGCACTGCAGCAAAATGGTGTGCAGAAAACAATCTCAACATGATTCTGGACCTCCACAAGACCTGCGGCTACTCTTTTGACATTGGTTATAAGGAATCTGGGTTTTTTGATGATGAAAAACTCCAGGAACGTTTTTATAAACTCTGGGAATCTCTTGCAGAAAACTTTAAAGATGTATTTGCTGGAAGTAATAACGAAATCAGTTTTGAGCTTTTGAATGAAGTAACAGACCAGGCTTACTGTAAAAAATGGAATGCTATTGCAAAAACCTGTATTCAGAGAATCCGTAAAATTGCTCCAACAACAAAGATTCTCGTTGGCAGCTACTGGAATAACTCACTTGCCTCTGTAAAAGACCTGGATGCCCCATACGATGAAAATATTGTTTACAACTTCCACTGCTATGAGCCGCTGGTATTTACACATCAGGGAGCTCCTTGGGTTGGTAAGAATATGAACCCGGATTTCAGATTCCCGCTCAAATCAAAATATGAAGATTATACAAAAATGACTTCAGAAAAGGTTGGCCAGATAGGTACTGCATTCAGTGCTTTTGCAGCAGATGCAACTGTAGATGTAAATTATTTTGAAACAATCTTCGCAGAAGCTGTAAAGGTTGCAGAAGAGCGCAATGTACTTCTTTACTGCGGTGAATACGGGGCAATAGAAAAGGCTACCCCCGAAGACACTCTCGAATGGTATCGCCTTATTTCAACAGTTTTCAATAATCACGGAATAGGTCGTGCAGCCTGGTCTTTCCGCCAGATGGACTTTGGCCTTGCCGATGCCCGCCTGGATGCAATAAGACCAGAACTGATTAAATACCTTTAATATGAAAAAGCCCGGTGGTTGAGGTTCTCGAATCCACCGGGCTTTTTTTTCTGTTTTATCGATTATCTATTAGAGCTTTCCGCTTTCAGCAGCTCCAGGCAAGCCTATATCCTTTCTGTAGAAGGCGCCGTCGAACTTGATGGCACTGATTCCCTGATATGCTTTTTCCCAGGCCTCTTTGAAAGATGAACCGTAAGCTGAGCAGGCAAGAACACGTCCGCCACTTGTAAGCAGGTCGTTTTCGTGGCGACGGCCTGCAACAGCTCCGGCAACAAAAACCTTTGCTGTACTTGCATTCAAAAGCGGTTTATTGATTGAAATTTCCTTACCCTTTTCGTAAGCTCCAGGATATCCTCCGCTTACCATACATGGTGCAACCTGATATCCTGGCTTCCACTTCATCTCAAAGTCTTTGAGTGTACCGTTCAAAATTGCAGTACACATAGAAGTAAAGTCAAAATCCATCATAGGAAGAACAACCTGAGTTTCAGGGTCTCCAAGACGGCAGTTATATTCAAGAAGCTTTGGTCCTTTTGAAGTCAGCATAACTCCAAAGAAGATAAAGCCGCGATAGTCGAATTTTTCTTTGATAAGACCGTTCAAAGTTGGCTGCAGGATATCCTTATCAAACTGCTTCATTGTCTTTTCTGTTACATCATCCAGAGGACAAACAGCACCCATTCCGCCGGTATTAGGACCTTTAGCACCGTCCATAAGGCGTTTGTGATCGCGGGCAGGAAGGAAAGGAACAATTGTAGCATTTCCACTTACAGCATATTCAGGAGTAACTGATACGGCTGCAAGAACAGAAATCTCAACACCTTCAAGATACTCTTCAATTACCAGCTTCTTTCCGGCATCTCCAACCTTACCCTTACCCATCATATCTTCTACAGCAGCAAGAGCTTCTTCAACAGTAGCAGCAACTACTACACCCTTACCTGCAGCAAGACCGTCTGCCTTTACTACGATAGGAGCTCCCTGCTTTTTAATATATTCGCAGGCTTCTTCTTTATTTGTAAAGGTTTCGCTTGCAGGACAAGCTACACCATATTCTTTCATGAATTTTTTAGAAAGGTCTTTACTGCCTTCCAGCTGGGCTCCAGCCTTCTTTGGACCTACAACAGGAATATCAGCCTTCCAGAACTCGTCTGCAAGACCTGCACACAAAGGATCTTCCGGTCCAACTACACACATACGGCAGTTTTCGTGCTTTGCAATAGCAACATAAGGGTTCTCACCCTCTTTGATATAGTCGCAATCTTTTGGATTAATATTTACACATTTAGATTCATAAGCAGTGCCGCCGTTTCCAGGTACAACAACTACTTTATCAACAACAGGACTCTGAGCGATTTTCCAGCAGATAGTGTGCTCACGACCACCACTGCCAACTACGATAATATTCATAAAATGAGTTTAGCGTATTTTCAAATAAAAAAAAAGTGCTATTGCTCACGTAAAAAATGCCTGCCGCCAACGGGATGATGTTGTCGTCAGACATTTTTTACTCCGCAATCGCACTTTTTTTCCGAGTTCTCATAAAACTCATTTTATGAATATTCTCTACGATTCGCTCGCGCCCACCTGTTTTACGAAATCTATAAAGACTTCTTATTCTTATAAATATTCTCTACAAAAACCTAAACCTTAAACTCGTCGATTCTTTCGGAGATGTTGTTTACGGCCTGGGTCATGTCTTCGGTGAGCTGGGTCAGGTTTTGGGTTGTCTGCTGGGTTACTTCGGTTGTGGTTACAATCTTGTTGAAGTTCTGAGCCATGTTCTTTGAAGATTCTTTAAGGCCGGCAATTGTATCAAGAACAGTAAGTGCACGGTCACCGATTTTCTTACTTGAGCGCTGAACACTTACAGAAATATTATTCATCTTAGAAAGGGTTTCGAGCAGGTGCTTTGAACCTTCACTCTGTTCCTCTGTAGCCTTCTTGATAGAATAAACCAGTTCAGAAGTATTATTTGTCTTATCAGATACAACCTCGAAAGAAGCCTTACTCAAATCAGCACTTTCTACTACCTTCTGGATGTTCTGGGCAATGAGCTTAAGGTTTTCTCCAATGCTCTTAGACTGAGTAGCCGATGTATCTGCAAGCTTTCGGATTTCTTCTGCAACGACAGCAAATCCCTTTCCGGCCTCACCCGCATGCGCAGACTCAATCATGGCGTTCATAGAAAGAAGGTTGGTCTGAGAAGAAATACTTGCAATAACCATGTTTGTATCCTGCAGAGTCTTACTCTGTGCAAGAACTGAGTTCAAAAGCTCGTTTACTATACGGTTCTTTTCAATACCTTCTGCAGTTGCGGCATTAAGTTCTGTAAACTCGCCGGCCATCATATCTACAGAACCGGTAATAGACTGAATATTTCCAATCATCTGCTCAATTCCGGCGCTGGCCTGTGTAATGGCATCTACCTGAGAATCAATCATCTGATTAAGGGTTGTAATATTAGAAGAAATCTGAGAAACAAGCTCTGAAGTATCTGTTACACTCTTATCTTCTGCTTCAAGGGTTGTTGTAGCAGCCTGGATTTCGTTGGAAATGTTATCCATCTGATTCTTTGTAGCATCAAGCTGGCCCTTAACATTTTCGAAGGTTTCTTTAAGATTGTAGTTCGCCTTACCAATTTCGCGTACTGTTTCGTGAACGGTGTCTACGAACATATTAACAGATCTCTTAACCTGAGAGATTTCATTGTTGTGATAAATCTCAAGACGCTTTGTAAGGTCCTTATCACCAGAGTTAAGATCATCTACATTTGTTTTGATTGAAGCAAACTTACCAATAATTGTCTTTATAATGAAAAGCTCAAGCAGCATAAGAATGAATGCAATAACAAATCCGCCAATCAAAGAAGTTGTCTGCAGCTGATTTGAGATCTTATGAATTTCTGTCTTTTCTACAGAAGCAATAACGGTCCATACCTTATTATTCAGATTAAAAGTCTTTGTATACATTTCAAGATGATCTGTATTCTCTTCTGCAAGAACATCATCTCCAGCACGAATTTCATTTTTATCATCATAAATTGAAATTCTACCAGTCTTATAGAAAGATTTTCCAAGATGAGTAATAGGTTCAAGTTCCAGGAAGCCTACACAACCACCAGAAATCTTCTTTCCTGTCTTATCATCAACAAATTCTGATTTTACATAGAGAGGCATAGTAAAGCCACCGGCAGCAGCTACACGAGGAGACTCCAGCCATACAGAAACATCACTATTCTTATGATTTACATAATATTCCTTCTGTAAAATACCGGCCTTTGATGTACCGCCTTTTGTATTGAAGGTTTCTGGTCCGCCGTCCTTGGCATCGGTATTTGTATCCCAGAATACCATACAGTATTCAAAGCCTTCCGGTTTTGGAACAGTTTTAATTCTGTGTTTGATGTTTTCAGGGTTATCTACAGGCTCTACAACAGCACGCTGGAAAACGTTCATTACTGTTACCTGATTTTCAAACCACATTTTTACGTTATCTACTGCGGAATCAAGAAAGTTTTCAATAGAATCATCGTAAATCTGCTTGATTGGAGCCTTGATATTACGTGACATAAATACAAGGAAGACTGAAATAAAGCCTAAAATCTCAAGAAAGGCAATTACTCCATACTTTACAAGCAAAGACTCTTTTCTCTGCTTTTTTTCTTTTTTTCCACCCGATTTGTTGTCATTGTCCAAAATCTGATCTGCCATAAGCATGCCTCACTATGAAATAAAAATAACAGTTTTTTAATGACATCACTCCTCTTTTAAGTATAAAGCAAAATATGCATAAGTCAACTTTTAAGTGCTTTTAAATACTTTACAGAGCGTTATTTACGGGCTTTTACTGAGCACGGGGCTTGTGGCAGTTTGAGCAGCCGACTACATGAACGTGCTTTTTCCCCATTGCCTTGTTAAAAAGACGGGCTGTAAGGCTCTGATCCAGCTCTACTTCCTTGTGACAAACCGGACAGATGCGTTTCAGGCCCGGTTCAAGGCGCGGATAGCAGTGAGGGCAGCCCATTACTATCATAAGCTGGTCTGGCACGTTCATTGGACGGTAAACTTTTGAGATGATATTTTCACCCACAAAGAGATTTGAGTCGCAAAGCGGGCATTTTACCGGCTGCATAGTCTTCTGGCGAGTTGTTTTTTGATTCTTTTTATTGAAATATTTGATGTACCAGGCAATCAGCGCAATTATTACACAGACTGCCACACCCATTATTAAATATTCCATACTTAAATTATACCACAAAAAAATTAAAAAAATTTTAATTTTTTTCTAAACTTTTTTTTCCCTTACCCGACAATCAAGTATAAGGGTGGTGGAAACCCGTGAGATAAACCACGTTGTGGTTTTAAACCCACCAATGTGTTTTATCTTATAACCTAACTATAAGGAGATTATTATGGTTATTAATCACAATATGAGTGCTATGTTCGCTCAGCGTTCCCAGGGAATTCAGGATCTTAACAATCAGAAGAGCATGGAAAAACTTTCTTCTGGTATGAGAATCAACCGTGCCGGTGACGACGCTTCTGGACTTGCAGTTTCTGAGAAAATGCGTGCTCAGATCCGCGGTTTGAACCAGGCTTCAACAAACGCTCAGAATGGTATTTCTTTCATTCAGACAACTGAAGGATACCTCCAGGAAACAACAGACATCGTTCAGCGTATCCGCGAACTTGCTGTTCAGTCTTCAAACGGTATCTATTCTTCTGAAGACCGCATGCAGATCCAGGTAGAAGTTTCTTCTTTGATCGCAGAGGTTGACCGCATCGCTTCTTGTGCTCAGTTCAACGGTATGAACATGCTTACAGGTCGCTTTGCTCGTCCTACAGGTGAAAATGTTGTTACAGGTTCTATGTGGTTCCATATTGGTGCTAACATGGATCAGAGAACTCAGGTATACATTGGAACAATGTCTGCTACTGCTCTTGGTTTGCGCAACCTCGGAGACGAATCAATTATGTCTCTCGCTACTCCAGATGAAGCTAACCGCGCAATCGGAACTCTTGATGAAGCTCTTATGAAGATCAACAAGCAGCGCGCTGACCTTGGTGCTTACCAGAACCGCCTTGAAAAGACAGTTACTGGTCTTGATGTTGGTGCTGAAAACCTCCAGGCTTCTGAATCACGCATCCGTGATACAGACATGGCTGAAGAGATGGTTAAGTTCACAACTTCTAACGTACTCTCTCAGGCTGGAACAGCAATGCTTGCACAGGCTAATCAGTCTTCACAGAACGTACTCAGCTTGCTCCGCTAGAATAACTTGTCCGGCTAGTCCGGGCAAAAAAAACCGATGCACTTTTGCTGCATCGTTTTTTTTTGTTTTAAAACAAGGTTAAAAAAAGATTCCCCGATCAAGTCGGGGAATGACACTTTTGTCATTATCGGGCTTGACCCGATAATCTATATTAGCCGAGAGTAATAGCTCCAGCCTCGCTGATTGTAATAATTGCCTTACAGTTAGTACAGCGGAAGCGGCCTGCATGTGCAGCCTGAATATTCTTTCCGCATGAAGGGCAAGTAAGCATCTTAGGGAAGATAGGACCTGGAGTTGAACCTTCATCGTGGCGCAAATACTCCAATGCTTCATCAGTTGTATCCTTCAGATTAAAGAACTGAGAGAATCCAAGAATCTGGAATACTTCAGCAACCTTTTCCTGTACTTCTGACAGAATAATATCTCCGCCCTTTACCTTTACCATCTTAAGAAGGATTGTAAATGAGCCGAGGCCTGTAGAAGATACATATGACAAACCACCGCAATTGAAAAGAAGGTTAAAATAACCTGCACCAATTACTTTAGTAAGCTGTTTCTGAAAGAATGATGAATTATATGTATCAATATATCCATCCAGGACAACCATACAACCGTTCTGGACTCCTGGAATCTTATGCAAAGTGATTTTAAGCGAATCGTCCTTATCACTGTCAAAGCCTGAAACTATAGAATTATTTGATTCCATTTATACTACTCCTTATGCTCAATTATAACACAAAAAACTCATTTGTCTACTTAAATTTTCCCTAAAATTAGAACTCGCTGCGGCCGCGGAAGCTGAGCGAAAGTGTTCTTTTGTCGATGTATTCCAGGTCGCCGCCCACGGGAATGCCGGTGGCAAGGCGGGTAACCTTTGGTGGATTTGGCAGATTAAGCTCCGAAATCATCTTATTAAGATAGAGGGCTGTTGTGTCCCCTTCTACCGTTGGATTTGTAGCTATGATGATTTCTGAAACGGCTGTACCAGAGCCCCCTTCCCTGATTCTGGCAAGCAGAGGCTGAATTGCAAGCTGGGCAGGTCCTATTCCTTCGAGAGGTCTTAAGAGGCCGCCAAGAACATGATACAGTCCCTTATATTCGCCGTATGCTTCTATAGTCGAAACATCCTGAGGCTGCTCTACCACACAGATTTGAGAAGCGTCTCTTAATGGATTTGAACAGATTGGACAAGGGTCAGATTCTGTCCAGGTACCGCAAACCGAGCATGGCTTTATGCGTTCCTGAAGGCTGCCAAGATTCTGAGCAAACTTCTGAACATAAGTGGCATCCTGTTTGAGGAGCCAGTTTACCATACGGATTGCAGACTTTTTTCCGATTCCCGGGAGACGAGAAAAATTATTTGCTAATTCGTCAAATGCATTCATGAATTAAAGTCCAAACTGTCCAAGATCAAGCCCGCCAAGCAGAGAACTTGATTTTGCCTTAATCTGTTCCTGAACATTGTCTACGGCATTTTTATGAGCCGAAACAATCAGGTCTTCCAGCATCTGAACATCGCGGTTATCAACACAAATCGGATCCAGCTTTATCCCCATCATCTCAAACTTGCCGTTAAGAGTTACGGTTACCATGCGGCCGCCAGAAGAGCCTTCCGCACGGATATCAGCCAGCTCCTGCTGGAGTTTTTCCGACTGTTCTTTAATTGCCTGTGTGTTTTTAAGTAATTCAAACGGATTCATTTTTTACATCCTCCCTGCAACAATTGTTCCCTTAAATGCGTTTACCAGAATGTTTACCTGGAGCGGCACCTGTACCGGGGCTGCAGTTTTCTGAGTTTCATTTGTTTTAAGCGATACATTAAACTTCATAGGACGGCCACAGGCATTTGAAAGCTCTGCGGCAATCACATCCTTTTTCTTTTCTATAAGGCTAAGGTCATAAGGAGACTCTACAGTAGTATTTATACTGTCTTCCCCTACAAGCCATAAGCCGGTTTTCTCAAGATTAGAAGCGGCAAATCCGTCTGTTACAGAAAGATTTGCTGTTACCTGGCCACGAAGCTGGGCTATAGAAATTGTCTGTCCGCTGGCAGTTGTCAAAGTATCCTGAAGTTGAACAGGAGCACTTTGGGCAGACCCTCCGGCATCTGAAGAAAGAGAAGCTTCTTCATAAGACTGTTCTGCCTGGGCACTATAATCACCCTCATCCGGGTAATAATCATCATCAGGAGGCTCATCCATATTGGACCAGCCTTCTTCTCCTTCTTCTGCATCCGGATTTACTGTATATCCGGTATCCGAAAGAGGTACATCTACCACAGGCATAACCTGACCGTCATCGGTAACTTCATTCTGAGGAATATCGAGGATAAGACGTTTGTCAAGTTCTGCCGCAGCAGCCACTGATTGTTCAGGCGGCAGTGGACCGCCATTAAGAAAAGGGTTTGCGTTCTCCCCCTGGCCACCCGCGCCATCAGGACTTCCCGGGTCGCCGGTATCTTCATCAGAAATACCAGCCTGCTCTTTTGCAATCAGCTCATCAAGCATGGAAAGACGAGGCATACCAGCTGGAATAGGATTCATACCGGCAGTGCTTGTCTGAGTTGGCTGAACCTGCTGAGAAGGCTGTGTCTGCTGAATCTGCTGCGGCTGTGGAGTTACAGGAGCCTGAGTCTGAACAGACAGGGCTGCCGGCTGACTAGCCTGTACTGGCTGTGCAGAAGCTGCTGGCGCCGGCATCGGAGCACTTACTCCACCATTTCCCATCAAAAGGCCCTGAGCCGCATCAATTGCCTTTTTAACTTCTGCGTTAGAAACATAGCTTCCAAGCCAGCAAAGGCGGCTGAAGGCAAGCTCAAGCTCGTAGCGAGGAGAAAGTGAATAGCGGATATCTCGGTAAAGCTGCAAAAAGAGCGAAAGGGCTCTTTCAATCTGAATTGTATTCCAGGCGCCGAGAACTACATTGCTGTAGCGTTCTGCGGAGTTGCCGAGAAGAGATTCTTTTTTAACGCCATTCTTTATCAAAAGGAGACTGCGAAGATAATCTGCAGAGTTAGAAATCAGCTGTTCAATTGAAACTCCGGCCTGCAGGAATTCATCCAGAAGTCCGATTACATCTGCTGTGCGGTTCTGAGCGCAGGCTTCAAAAACAGAGTTCAGGCGGTCAATGCCGACAAGACCAAGCTTATCTCGGATTTTTTCGTAAGTCATGTGACCGTCGCTGAAGGCTACAACCTGGTCAAAAAGGGTGTAGGCATCGCGCATAGAACCGGTAGACTCACGGGCAATCCAGAAGAGAGCTTCATCATCAGCCTGAATACCAAGCTCTGCGGCAGCCTCTGCAAGGCACTGCTTTACCTTATCAACTGCAACAAGGCGGAAGTTAAACTGCTGGCAGCGAGACTTAATGGTTGCCGGAACCTTCTGAAGCTCAGTAGTAGCAAAAATAAAGATTACATATGGAGGCGGCTCCTCAATTGTCTTGAGCAGGGCATTAAAAGCCGAAGTCGAAAGCATGTGGACTTCGTCTATGATATAGATTTTATACTTAGAATTGCTCGGCGGAAAAAGAACCTCGTCCTTAATCTGGCGGATATTCTCAACACTGGTGTTAGACGCACCATCGATTTCAATTACATCAAGAGAAGTTCCCTTAGTAATTTCCTGACAGGTAGAACAGGTTCCGCAAGGCTGATCTGTAGGTCCGTTCTGACAGTTGAGCGCCTTAGCCAGAATACGGGCCGTAGAAGTCTTACCACAACCACGCGGTCCCGAAAAAAGGTAAGCGTGGGCAATTTTCCCCGACTTTATAGAATTTTTGAGAGTCTCAGCAACAAATTCCTGACCAACCAGATCCCCGAACTGCTGCGGACGACGTCTCGTCGCTGTTACTTCGTATGACATAAGATTTATTATAGTAGGATTTTTGGGAAATTTGAAGTAGGAAAAATGCTTACAGTAGGGCGGAGCCCCGCCCTACGCCTCAACCACCTTCGGCGTTTTCGGCTACCCCACCCAGCGGGGGCAAATCCCCCGCAACGCCCCCTTTAGGCGCGAGTCTTTTTATTCTTTCGTCTGATACAAAGCACCACAATCAAAACAATAATCGCAATAAGTGCCAGCACAATGCAGTAAGCAATTTTTGCAAACTTACTTGGGTGTGACAGAATCTTAAATGGATTTCTGCTTGGAACTGCTGTATAAGCCGCTTCAATTACCGGTCCATAATCTCCAATGTCACCTGTCATCTGAACTCCGCGGGCAATTGCAGCCCAGGCTTTGAACTCGCTTGTGCCAGGGAAAATATCAGTTCTGATAATATTATCTTCAAGATTTTCTACTACAGAACCGTCAGAGTTTTTTGGAATCAGGCTTAAAAGTCCGTAGGTCAAATCATTAACGCTGCCAAGCATTCTTCCTGTGTAGATATCAGAAACAACGCGGTAGAGTTTATCGTCTTCAACTTCTTCCTTTGTGCCGTCATCTTTTATAAGATAAACTTTAGTCACCTTATCCAGAATCATTCTGTGAGGGTTATATTCATAAGTAATTCCCGAAATATAAAGATTCAGTAAGTGGAAGCCGAGTGTCTGCCCCATGGTGTAATCAATTTCACAGGCGTTCTTAAATTCTCGTCCGCTAAGGTAAACACTAACCAGAGGGTAACCTGCAATTTCATCCGGGCCGATTCCAAGACTAAAGGCATTGAAAACATCTTTTGTTGTAATGTCACCTTTAAGTAAATCTTCACGGGCAATTCCTGTAGGAACAACTGCAAAATCAATATGTTTTCCAGTTCCCATCAGCTGTGAATTAGGACAGTTGATTTCATACTTGATAACAGTTTTTCTGTACATATCAGCAATAATATGTCCCATTTCTGCGTGAGTATAATTAGTAAAGGCCTTTCCCAGCACCTGGTTAGTCTCAAATCCAAACTTACTCAGGTATTCTACGTCGATATCCTTTTTAAAATCTTCGAGCTTTATGCTTACTTCAGCATCCGGCGCCACAGTCTCAACCGGGAGAATATCATAGCGGGCCATTTCCCAGCGGCCGTCTGCCTTCTGCTTCATGGAAAGTGAGCCGACATTATGACTGAATGAACCGCAGCTGACTACAAAAGTATTTCCATGCTGAATAGGCTTTTCAAGATTTGTGTGCGAATGGCCGCTTATGATAAGGTCAATTTCAGGAACCTTTTTAGCAAGAATTTCGTCTTCGCTTTTTTTGATATCTTTGTCTGTTCCGCTATGGCTGATACAAACAATCATATCCGGATTTTCTTTTTCCTTAATCACTTTTACAGTTTTTGCTGCCTGTTCGTACTGGTCTAAAAAAGTAAGCTGACATGTTGGTGCACAGAAAAATGAGTCTTTACCAAAAAGACCAAAAACCGCAATGCGAACTCCGTCTTTTACAAATACAGCATAATCTTTAGCGCCATAGTCGTCGAAAGCACGTTTAACAGTTTTTGTATAATCATTGTCTTTTGACCAGTCAATGTTGCACAAGAGCATTTCTGGAATCTTGTCGCCGCTTGTACGTGCCGCATCCAGCATTCCTGCAAGCCCGGTATCCATACAGTCAAACTCATGATTTCCAAGAGTTGTTGCTTCAACACCAATCAGTCCAAGAATTCTAAGTTCAGCTGCCTTGCTGGCATACACAGTCTGATAAAGAGTGCCCTGTGAAAAATCACCTGCGTCTAAAACTAAAGTTTCAGGATTTGCTGCCTTCTGCTGATTAATCAAAGTCTTTGCCTGCGCAATTCTGTCCAGAAAAGAATGCACGTCATGCATGAACATCACATCAACAGTTTTCGTTTCTGCAGCCAGAGGGCTAAGACCTGTAATCAGTCCCATAAAAATACATAAAAGTTTTCTATTAAAAATCTTTTTCATGCGGGTATTATAGCATTAATCCAGGATTTATAAAAATGAATTGTGTTTTTAGGATTTTTAAATTACAGGCCTATAAGAGTTGGACAAGGCTGATTCTTATAGGCCTGTAATTTAGTTGGAAACATTTCTTGTCTTACTGCTTAGCAGCAGGTAAGTCTACGATTGTGCCAGCTGCGGTGATTGGAACGTAAACCGGAACCTGGCGGCCATCCCATTTTTTGGCACGTTCGAGTTCAATTTCAAGTTCCTTGAGCTTGATTTCTACCTGATAGTTCTGAGCAACCTTAGCATTGTAGTAAGCAAGGGCATCAGCTTCTACCTTTTTGGCTTCTGCTTCTTTCTGCGCCTTGATAAGGGCAGCTTCGGCTTCCTGTTCGATTGCGGCTTTTTTAGCCTCTGCTTCCTTTACCTGCTTCTGGGCATTCTGCTCAGCAAGCTTAAGATCCTGCTCAGCCTTTTTTACTTCCTGAGCGCGGTTAGCAGTTTCTTTAATCTGCTTGTCAAAATCATCTGACCAGTCCCAGTTTGTAATTGTTGTCTGAGAAATATCAATTGGATAATCGGCCATACGGGTAAGCATTGCTTCTGCAACACGGCCGGTTACCTCGTTCTGCTTTTCTACAAGGTCGTAAATTGAATACTGACCTACTGTTTCCTTAAGAGAAGCCTTTACGTTATCGCGCATAGCACTCTGAATTACTGAATCATTAAGATAGCGGGTAACAATATCCATAATACGGTGCTCGTCATAAACATAACGAACGGCAACAGTACTTCCTACTGTCTGCATATCCTTTGTAATAGCACCATCGCTTCCACAAGAGAAGGATACTTCATAAGTTTTTGGTTCAAGACGGAATTTTCTGATTCTGGTAATAAAAGGTGCATGCATCTTCATTCCAGGCTGAATTACATCTCCTTCTACCTGACCCAAGGTTACTCTTACACCGCGCTCGTTTGGTGAAATGATTGAGCAGGAATTAAGACAGAGAATAAGAGCCAGGAGAAAAACAACAAGGCTCACAACGATAGTTTTGATTTGTTTTTTGTTCATAAGGCAACTCCCATAAACTTTTTTATTCAGCCTCAAGGCTTCTTTTGTGATATTAAAATAGAAAAAGAATTGTAGTCAAGTCTTGCGAATAATCTCTTCCGCAATTATAATTTAGGGCATGAAATTTTACGGTGAACTTTTAGTTTTTGTACTTCTTTTTATTACGAATCTGCGCGTGTTTTTTGTGCATCATGTGAGGCGGGATCCGCTGGTTGTGCTGGCTCCGTTCACCTTTATTGTGGCGATTTTTCAGATTCTGGCCTGGGGAATTGATGCCTTTACGGTTCTGGGCCTTTTGATTGCCCTTTTTGTTCTGCTTTCTAACTTTCATGCGATTTTCCGCTATATGGAAAGGCTCTACGTTGACCACTACAGCGCCCTTATGAAGGTTTGGGCTGTCTTTACAATTTTGATTTCTGCAGTGGCTCTTGCCGCGACCATTTATTTTGCGCCTGTGGAAAGCAGTAAACGTAATCTTAAGATTTCAAAGACTCAGACTTATTATAAAGGAAGTTTTAGAAGCGGTTTTGAGAAGGCAGGGCCTTTTGATTCCAAGACTATGACTTTCTGGGAGTTTGGGCCGGAAGGTATAGAAAATAAAGAAAATCCCGAATCTAAAAACACAAAAGAATTGCAGAACATCATAGTGCTTCTTTCTCCGGATAAGCGCGGCGACACTGAAAACTACATTCCGTATCTTGAACAGCTGGCTTTGAGTGGCGTTCTGGTTACTTCAGCTGATTTTTTTGCTGATGATGCGCGCTGGCTTCACTCCTTTGCAGATAAAAAGATTCTGCGCCGCCTTGTTATGGTGATTCAGAGTATGATTAACCGCCAGACCTTTGAGGCCCAGCGTGAATATTATTCTTACAACGTTTCTCAGGAATATGAAGTTTTGATTCCTCTTCTGCAGGAGCGCTATGGTGCAGATAAAAAAATCCTGCTTGTAACTGATTTTATGGCTGATATTGCGGCGGATGATTTTGCCAAGAAGAATCCGGAGCAGATTGCAGGAGTTCTTAAGCTTTCTAATATAGAAGAATATAAAAGTGCAGGCTATGGCTGTATTGAACAGACAGACCCGCTGTTGGCTATGGCTCAGGGGCTGAAGAGAGATAAGACGCTGAAGACGCCGAAGCTGCTGGCTGAGAAGACTATGGAGGTGCTGAATGACCTTAAATGAACTTGATGCATGGTTTAATACTTTCTTAAAAAAAGAAGATTTTGCGGGTGATCCTTCGCTCAACGGCATTCAGATTCAGAACAGCGCGCCGGACAGCTTACCTGTGACAAAGGTTGCCTTTGCAGTTGATGCCTGCGAGGCTACTGCGCGCGCTGCAGCCCAAGCGGGAGCTCAGGCCCTTGTTGTTCATCATGGCCTTTTCTGGGGCCACTGCCAGACACTTACCGGCAATTTTTACAAGAGGGCGACAAGCTTTATAAAGAATGACCTTGCCCTCCTTGCCTACCATATTCCTTTAGACGCAAACAATCCTTATGGAAATAACTTCGGACTGGCTGCAGCCCTCGGTCTTGAAAAGACTGGTCCTTTTGGTTACTGGCGCGGAATGCCTATTGGTGCCGCAGGCTCTCTCCCTGCCCCTCTGACTCCAGCCGAACTGGCAGCAAAACTATCTAAAATTACAAAAACAGACTGCCGCACCCTTGCCTTTGGAAAGCCTCAGATCAGCACTGTAGGAATTATTTCCGGCGGCGCCAGTGACGATGTAGACCAGGCGATTGAAGAAGGCCTGGACTGCTACATCACAGGCGAGTTTGCCCACGAACAGTATCATCTTGCAGAAGAATGCGGCATTAATGTAATTTCCGGCGGTCACTACGGTACAGAGACCATGGGAGTTTCACTGCTTAAGGAAAAAGTGGAAAAGGAACTGGGTCTTTCTACTATATTTATTGACCTACCAACGAATTTATAAGTATATTCTATATATGAATAAAGAATTAAAATCAAAACTCTGGCCTATTTCTCTGGCCATTCTTGTAATCATACTTGATCAGATTACAAAAATACTTGTAATGAAAAATATTCCGCTTTATACAATCGGAGCCTCATTTTTCGGTGATTTTTTCAGAATCATTCATGTTGCAAATACCGGAGTTGCCTTTAGCGTAGGTGCTACCTGGTCTGATACTTTGCGCCGCTTCCTCTTCTCCCTGATTCCGCTTATCGTAATCGGCATTGTTGTTGCAATCTACTTCAGAAATAATACCTGGACTAAGCTTCAGCGCTGGTCAATTATGGGAATTGTTGGCGGCGGACTTGGAAATCTTATAGACCGCTTTTTCCGCGCCGAAGGTGTAGTTGATTTTATTGATGTAAAATGGTTTGGCTTTCAGAAGGCACCGCTGGCAATCTTAAGAATGGAACGCTGGCCTACCTTCAACGTAGCGGATTCTGCAGTTGTAGTCTGCGGCATTCTGCTTGTTGTTTCCTTTGTAGTATTATCAATCAGAGAGTCAAAGGAAGCCAAAAAAGATAAGAAGGAGAACTAAAATGGACATGACAGACGAAGAAAAGGCAGAGAGACTTGAACGCCAGAAGAAGGAGCTTGAACTCCGCGCCAAAAAGCGCAACTCACGACTCTTTTTGTTTTTTGGCAGCATTTTTGAAATTGTAGAAACACTAGCAGTTATTCTTTTACTTATCATATTTTTCACTTTGATGGTTTTCAGAGTATTTAAGTTGCCGGAAACTGCAGCCGGAACAGTATATCAGTTCTGCTTAATTGTAAGCGTTATCGGCGGTATTTTCCTTGGCTTTATGATTTATAAAAACTGCGCAAACTTTGTAATTGAAAAGTTTAATCTCAGTGACAAGCTTTCAAACGAAATTCTTGGACACTACTCAAAACGCTTTAGAAACTCAGAAAAAGAGGCTTTGAAAAAATGATTGGAATTATTGGTGCAATGGACAGTGAGGTAGAAGCTCTTTTCTCTCACATGTCTGCAAAAGAAAAAATCAATCTTAATAATTTAACTTTCTATAAAGGAAAGCTTTATAATAAAGATGTTGTAATTGTAAAATGCGGAATTGGTAAGGTAAATGCCGCTTTGTGTACACAGCTTTTGATTTTGAACTTTAAGGTTTCTAAAATCATCAATACCGGTATTGCAGGTGCTGTTGGCGAAGGCCTTAAGATTTATGATTTTGTAGTTTCTACAGAAGCTGTTTATCATGACTTTGACGTTCAGTTCTTTGGCTACAAGCCTGGCCAGGTGCCTGGTATGCCTGAAGCATTTTCTGCAGATTCAACTCTCATCGACACTGCAATTGCAGCTTTTGAAGAAACAGACTTTGCTAATAAACTGAAAATCACTAAGGGTCGCATTGCCTCTGGAGATCAGTTTATTTCTGGAAATGAAAAGAAATCCTTTATTGTTTCTACTTTCCACCCTCAGTGCGTAGAAATGGAAGGCTGTGCAATTGCTCAGACCTGTTATGCAAATAATGTACCTTTTGTAATTATCCGCTGTATGTCTGATACTGCTGATGATTCTGTAAAAGAAACATATTCAGAAGAGACTGCTTCAAGATTAAGCAGTACCTTCTTACTTGAAGTAATTAATAAAATAGGAGAATAAAAATGGAAGTTGTTCAGAGTTTTACAATTGACCACACACACCTTAAACCTGGTATTTACGTTTCTCGCGAAGACAAGGGCTTTACTACTTACGACCTTCGCATCACTGAACCAAATAAAGAACCTGCAATGCAGCCTGGAGCAATCCACAGCCTTGAGCACCTTATGGCTACCTGGTTCCGCAATTCTGAAGTAAAGGATGATGTTGTATACGTTGGACCAATGGGTTGTCTTACAGGTATGTATATCATCATGCTTGGAAAATATTCTGTAGAAGATATGCGCCAGCTTACAATCCGCTGTCTTGAATGGATTCTTACTCAGGAAGAAGTTCCAGCAACCCGTCCGGAAGCCTGCGGTAACTATCTTCTCCACGACCTTCCAATGTGTAAGTGGGAAAGCAAGCGCTACCTGGACCGTCTTAAGAACGACTTCCACTGCGAATACACAAAGCTTCATGTTACACTTGAAGACGGAAAAACTTTTGCTGATGCATAAGAGGTAATCACCCCTGAATGAACATTCTTGCTAAAATGAAGGAAACAGCAGTTTCTGTATTGCCGGTTATGGCAATCGTGCTGTTTCTGGGTTTTACATTTGTTCCTCTCGATAAGTTTCTGCTCGCACGCTTTGTCGTTGGCGGGCTTTTACTTATTATAGGGCTTACCATTTTCCTCCTTGGTGTAGACCTTGGTATTCAGCCTATGGGCGAACGATGCGGTGCGGAGCTCACAAAAAAGCGCTCTCTCGTACTGCTGCTTCTTGTTGCCTTTATAATCGGTTTTATTGTTACTGCCGCAGAACCGGACATTCAGGTTTTTGGAGATCAGGTTCGGGGGATTTTTCCTTTTGTAAATAAACTTGGCATTACCTTTGTAATTGCCGGCGGAGTTGGTCTTTTTATTATGCTGGGCCTTCTCCGCACTGTTTTGAATCTTTCCATCAAGTGGACTTTCTTTATTGCCTACCTTCTGCTTTTTGCAGTGACCTTTTTTGCACCAGACTCTTTTACAGGAATTGCTTTTGATTCGGGCGGTGCCACCACAGGTCCTATGACCGTTCCTTTTATTATGGCTCTTGGTCTTGGTGTTTCTTCTGTTCGTGATGATGATAAAAACAGTTTTGGTCTTACAGGAGTTTGTTCCATCGGGCCGGTTATGGCTGTTTTGATTTATGCGATTGTTCTGAGAGCAGGCGGAGCTTTTGATTCAATCTCTCTTACTGATGGAGCAAATTCGTCTGCAGCCGCAGATTCAGCTGCCATTATAACAGGCGGATTCTTCTCAAAAATCTTTTCACCTTTTGGAACCGCTGCCGGACACGTTTTCCGGGAAGCTTTGATTTCCATTGCACCTCTTTTTGGTCTTTTTATCATCTTCCAGATTCTGCTTTTGAAGATGACTAAGCGCCAGGTAATCAGAATTATAATCGGTTTTATATATGCCTTTTTCGGTCTTACAATCTTTTTGATTGGAGTAAACGGAGGCTTTTCTCAGGCTGGTGCAGCCCTTGGCCAGAAGCTCGGTTCCTTAGCCGTTAGCCGCGGCGGTGCCTGGTATATTCTTTTGATTGGAACAGGCCTTGCTCTTGGTGCGATTATCGTTTGTGCAGAACCTGCTGTATGGGTTTTAAGTGAACAGGTAGAAAGCGTAAGCGGCGGTACAATCAAACGCAAAGTTCTTTTGATTTTCCTTTCGGTGGGAACTGCAGTTGCAATCGGACTTTCTATGTGGCGGGCCGTTGCAGGCTTTAATCTTAAATACATTCTGATTCCGGGCTACATTATCTCCATGCTTCTGATGATTTTCTGCCCTTCTCTTTTCTCTGGCATTGCCTTTGACTCGGGCGGAGTTGCTTCAGGCCCTCTCACTTCTACCTTTGTACTTTCCTTTACCCTGGGAGCCGCTGCAAGCGGTAATGGCGGAAACGATTCCTTTGGTGTAATTGCGCTTGTTGCAATGATGCCTCTGCTTGCCATTCAGATTATGGGAATCATCTTCAAAATGAAACAGAAGAAAACTGCAAAAGTGCAGATAGATTATCCGGTCGAGCCGGATAATGACACAACCGTTCAGGAGGTGCCAGATGAGTTATAAACTCTTGATTGGAATCGTTCCGCATGACAGCGGAGAACTGATTTGCAATGCAGCTAAGTCCGCAGGTGCCGGTGGCGGCACAATTGCAATGGGACGGGGAACCGCCTCGAGGCAATCAAAACTGCATCCGAGAAAAAGGCTCACTTTGGAGTAATGTTCACGCTGAATACTCCAGACTTTATCCGAGCTGGTCACCTTAACGAAAAAACAGAAAACGCTGAAGGAGAAAAAACTATGAAAACAGAAAACAACTATCAGATGATTAATATAATTGTAAACAAGGGCTATGCGGAAGATGCAATGGCAGCAGCCAGAAAAGCGGGAGCCGGTGGTGGAACAATAATCGGTGCACGCGGTACTGCAAAGGAAGGAGACGCTGCCTTTTTTGGAATGAAGATTGTACCAGAAAAAGAAATGCTTATGATTCTGGTTCCGGCAGAAAAAAAGGCAGCCGTTGTAGAAGCTGTCACTGCGCTCCCTTGCTTTGCAGAAGCAGGAAGCGGAATTATTTTCTGCAACGAAGCGCAGGACTTTACTCTTTTAGGAAAGAAATAAATCTCTTCCTAGAAAGAAAATCTGGCATTAATACAAAGACTGCTTAAATCTTTATAGCCCCCATACTCTCCCTGGCGCTCAGGGCCCGGGATAAATATTATGGCAGAAATGCCTGCTGAAATCTGATCTGAAATACTGTATTTTACAGACGGCGAAATCATGCTGTCAAAATCATTAAAACCAATTACTCCTGCAAGGCTCAATTCCAGAGTTTCATTAACCAGTGATTTTGAAATACTAAGGGTTGCTCCATGTTTATAAACCTGGTCACGCTCCAGAGTATCCAAATCTCCAAAAACTACATCACAGTAATATTGTGCTGTAAGAGTCCAGCCGGAAGGCATCCAGTCTATGCCGGCAAGAGCCGAAAGCTGATTACGCTGTTCTGAACCACCTTCTGATTCTGATTTCTGAAAATGTCTTTGAGGATAGAAGGCAGTTTCAAGGCGGATAACTGTCTCACCAATTGGGAGTGCTGCATCTGCACCTGCCATAATCACACGTTCATAGTGACCTGCTACTGTTATACTTTCTGGCAACATGCCATTCATATTCGTTGAATAGTCGAGAATCGGAAGATCATCCCAGCCATAAAATCCATAGAGAGAAAAATCCAGGGCTGAAAAATAGCCGGAAAGTTTTAAGCCGTATTCACCATTCCAGATTGCAATTTCCGGAGTATTAATGTTTCCAATTGAAACAGGCAAGGTAAAGGAAATACCAGGTGCAAAGTCTACATCTATACTTTCAGGAACCAGATATTTACGAAGAGTATTGCCTTCATCAAGAGGAAGGGAAGCAGGTGTAAAAAATGGAATCCAGTATGCATCTGCTGTAAACTGGTCTGCACTGAAAGAAAGTCTGATTGCATCAACGGCAAGCTTTGAATCATCTCCTGTCATTGCGGCAAAGCTGGACATATCTGAAGGGCACAGGATATTTGTAATATCAATTCCGTCTGCTTTTCCCCAGGCTGTTTTCTGACGACCCACGCGGATTCCCCAGAAGGAATCTGTATAATCAAGCCAGAGCTCATTAAGAGAAAGATTAAAACCGCTGCCAAGATTACCACCAGCTCCGCTTCCATTTATGGCTCCTGTTGCATCGTACGAAAAAGTTGCCTCGGCGTATGCTGAACTGTTTCCGTAATATGCATCCAGCTGACCTGTAAGAGAAGTGTTTCCAAGGGTAAAGCGGCCGGCACTTGTATCTTTATCTGTCCAGGGAGCTCCGACTCCCCAGAGTGTCTCAATTTCACCGGAGAACTCTATGCCGCCTTCGGCTGTGAGGGCTGCGGTGGCGAGAAGTCCGATAAGTGATAATATAATTCGTTTTTTCATAAGTACTCCAGTCATGCTGAACTTGTTTCAGCATCTAGTAACAAAGATCCCGAAACAAGTTCGGGATGACAATTAGCGTATACGGCCCTTCTCAAGCGCAACTACGGTGAAGAGAGAATCATCAATATCTTCTTCGTCGTACTGAATATTCTTTGTTTCGATGAGAGACCAGGTGCCTGACTGAACATTTTCCATCTTCATTTTCTGAGCGGTTGTAAAACCTTTGATTGTTGTAAAATCTGTGCAGGTGAGAACGCGGTGGAGAGTATCCTGACGGTCGTAGAACTCGCATTTGCGGAGGATGTAGTCTGCCTTACCAATGTAGCTGATGTAGCGTGGATCTTTTTCTGTGTGGGCCTTGCTGATGCATTCAACCTTGTAGCAGGCAACACCGTCTACAGTCTCTTCTCCAAGCAGCTTGTAGTCGTACTTGTTGAGACTGCGGTCTCCCATATCCTGATAGGTGAAGTCTGTTCCCATAAAACTTCCTTCCCCTTCGCTTCCGCTTGATGCGATACGGCGGGTCTTTTTCATTGCAGGCATATAGAGCCAGTTGTCAGAATCCTTATCTTCTTCTTCGTAGTCAAAAGTAAGATAGCCGGTTCCGGCAACGTCCTTTGGTGTAGTGAAAACGATTACGCTTTTTTCTACATCACCGTAATCCTTGCTTTTCATAATTACTTCACGGATTCGGTCTGAACCTTTCTTTGAGTGAATTGTAAGAGTAGCAGTTGAAGAGGAAGTCTTTGGCTCCGCAACTTCGTCTGCTTTTTTCATGATGTCGTAGCCAGACTCTGCGAAGAGAGCTCCGGCGATTAAAAGTACTGAAAGTGTAGTGATAAGTTTTTTCATAGTATATCTCCTTCTATCTCGTCATGCTGAACTTGTTTCAGCATCTTTTTAATAGATCCCGAAACAAGTTCGGGATGACGATGTTTATTTAGTTTCTTTGCCAAAAGGCTTAGTAATAAACAGTAATACTGGTGTCAATGTATAGTCGGCAATCAATGCACTGCCTAAGCCAACGATTGAAAGCCAGCCGATATTTACGAGAACAGTCATTGTGGATGTGAGGAAGATTCCAAACATAGCACACAGGATGATTGTTGTCATAATCATTGTTTTTCCGATTTCGCGGTATGAGTTCAAAACTGCCGAGCGGTAGTTTCCTGTAAGCTCAAAGTGATATTTAATATGATTTGTAAAGTGGATTGTGTCATCAACCGCAATACCAAGAATCATAGGCATAATCATTGCAGTAATCATGTCGAGGTTTACAGCGGCATATCCCATAATTCCACCGATGATTGCAATTGGTGCAACGTTAGGAATCATTGCAATAAAGCCTGTACGGAACGATGTGAAAGCAAGAATCAGCAGAAGTAAAATTACCAGCAGCGAAGTTCCAATCGAGCGGATAGAACCTCGAACAAGTTTTCCGTTCATCTGGGCATACTGAACAACCTCACCTACTACACCGGCATTCGATGCATCTGGGAAAAGCTCTGCACACCATTTTTTTACGTCTTCAAGGTTGCGGACAATTTCTTCTCCATCGTAACCAGAAAGTTCAATGTGAAGGTAGCCGGCCTTAAAATCTTCGCTGACATAATTGTAAAGATCGTTTCCTCCAGAGATTTCATAAAGAAACATTTCCTGACTTACAAGATCCTGATCATCAGGAATAACATAAGCTGCCGGATCGTCACCATTCAAAGTGCGGTTCATTTCCTTAACAACTTTTGTTACAGAAGAAACTCGTGGCTTACCGTTGGAAACCTTTGTAGAACTCAAGGTACCAATTCGGGCCGCCATTTCATCCATATTCTTAAGAACCTGCGGATTTTTGAGGGCGTCCTCTTCCTGGTACTCTACAAGCACTTCATAGCTGTACTGGCTTCCAAGCTGGCTGCGGGTAATTTCCATAAGACGGTGAATGTAAGGAGTTCGCTCGCCCATCATATCAGCATAGTTCATGTTTACTTTGATTTTGAAAATGCCCGGAATTACAGCAAGAATTACCGCAGTTCCCACAACAACCGTAATCCACTTTTTATTGAGGATTGATTTTCCCATTGCTTCTACACGGAGGTCAGAACTTGTTGAACCTTCATTCTTTACAAAGTCCGGATCTGGTTCCTGGTCTTTTCCAAAGCTGTAAAGACATGGAAGAAGGATTATTTCAAAGATGAAAACTGCAAGAACAGCAGCAGCAGTAATACCACCAACCCAGCGCATAGGTCTGATGTTTGCAGAAAGGAAAGAAAGCATACCTGCCATTGTTGTGATTACTGTAAAGAAGAGAGCCCAGCCGGAATCTCTGATTCCCATAACAATTGATTCTTTGCGCTGACCTGTTTTTCTAAAGTACATCTTAAATGAGTTGATGTAGTGAACTGCATAACCTACGGCAAGGGCCATTGCAAGCAGAACTGTTACAAGAATCATTGTGTTATTACCTTTGATATTCATCCAGGCAGATGCACCAAGAGTTGTACAAAGGGCTCCGATAGTTGCAATTGATGGAACTACAACGCCACGCAAAGAGCGAATAAATACAATCAGGAAAATCAACATTACGATAAAGCCAAGCCCTATACGACTTATACACTGGAATGTAATTGCCTTTTCCTCTTCGTATTCTGTATAAGAAAGTCCTGCAGGGCGTATTTCCCATTTGTCTGATTTATATTTAGGGTCATTAAAAATTGCCATGGCAGGAGGAGCAATTTTTGCCATTGCCTGGTCAAGGTTTTCTGAATACTGTTCAAGATTTACAATAAGCCAGGTTTCCGTGCAGTCATCACTAACAAGGTTATTTACAATAGACTCACGGCTCATAATAAAGGCCTTCTTTTCTGCAAGCTCTTCCGGATCAGAAGGAACACCATCTTCAAAAGGACTGGATACTTCAAAACCATCCTCTGTTCCAATTGGAAGAGAAAGTTCCATAAGCGAAGTAATACTTCCTGCATAAGGAACATTATTCAAAAGCTCGTCACCAAGCTCGTCTATCATCTGCAAAACTTCAGGATCAAAAACGTCTTTTGCCTTGATATGAGCCAGAAGACTGTCTGTTGAACCAAAAATACTTTCAAAATGATCCTGATTTACTTTTGTTGTTTCCCAATCATCAAACCAGTCTTCTTCTCCGTTGTCGAGTTTAAGACGTGGAAGGCCCAGACTGCAAACAACAGTTATAATTAATAAACCGATAAGGAAGCCCCATCGATGCTTTACTTCAAAACGACCGAACTTTTCAAACCAGTCGTTGATTTTCTTAACTTGCATAAAATCTCCTGTTTTTAGTTAGATATTACTAACTATTGTGATAACACTGTTATCGTTAACATTTATACTGATAACAGTGTTATCTTGTCAATAGAATTTCGGAAATTTTGATAACATTGTTATCATTTTATTGACTTTTCGTATCTTTTAACTGTAAACTGTGGTCATGAGCGATGCATCCGCAGAAACAAAAAAGAAAATCCTCGACAGCGCAATGGCAGAATTCCTTGAAAAAGGATTTATGAATGCCTCACTGCGCACAATTGCTGCCAACGCAGGACTTACAACTGGCGCAATGTACCGCCATTTTAAAGATAAGGATGCTCTTTTCTGCGCCCTTGTAGATGAAGCCATTGATGTAACGACAAAAACAGTTATGATGGCAGATTCTTCTCATCATCTTGATTTAGATAATCTTGTTTCAGAAGAACATTTTGAAAAAGAAGCAGAACAGACAAATGGTCTTTTGAACTATATTTTTGATAATTTCGACGCTTTTACCCTGCTGCTTACAAAGGCGGCCGGAAGCACACATGAACATTTTCAGGAAGAAATCTGTGAACTATATACTAAAAACTGCGAGCAGACCTTCAACTGGATGTACAAAAATCAGGTTTCGACAAAAAAAATTGATAAGATGACAGTTCACTTTATAGCTTCAACCGTCATAAATGCCTTCGTAGAAATAATCACCCATAAAATGACAAAGAAGGCTGCTTTCCAATATATTGAAAATATCGAAGAATTTACCCGCTACGGAATGATGCATATGATGGGCATTCCGTGCGAGCATATCAAATAATTATCCCAGAGCAACATCCAGAATCATCATCAAAGCAAACCCCAGCATAAAGGTAATTGTACCCCAGTTGGAATGTTCGCCTTCTGCCATTTCTGGCACCAGCTCTTCTACTACAACATAAATCATAGCACCAGCAGCAAAACTCAAGAAATAAGGAAGTACCGGCATAACAAGGCTTGCAAGAAGGATTGTGAGGAAGCCGGCAACAGGTTCAACAACTCCAGACAGAACTCCGTACCAGCAAGCCTTTCCTTTTGACAGGCCTTTTGAATGAAGCGGCATGGAAATGATAGCACCTTCAGGAAAGTTTTGAATTGCAATTCCAAGAGCAAGGCTTAAAGCACCTGCCTCTGTAATCTGGGCAGAACCGGAAGCCCAGCCCGCATACAAAATACCTACAGCCATTCCCTCCGGGATATTATGAAGGGTAACGGCAAGCACCATCATCGTAGTTTTCTGAAGGTTGCTTTTTACACCTTCCTGAGTTTCATCAAGGTGCATATGTGGAACAGTTTTATCCAGAATCAAAAGGAAAATCATTCCAAGGCAAAAACCAACTGCAGCCGGAATAAAGGCAAGCTTACCCCGGTCAGCAGACATTTCCATTGACGGAATGAGAAGGCTCCAGACAGATGCGGCCACCATAACGCCGGCCGCAAAGCCAGAAAGCATTTTCTGAATACGAGAGTCCAGCTCCTTTTTCATAAAGAAAACAAGAGCTGAACCAAGAGCTGTTCCTAAGAAAGGAATTAATAGTCCTTTTGCGATAATATAATTCATGAATTAATTATATCACAATTTCCAGGAAACTGCTTCTTTACGGCTGTCGATAAAGCGTGCGTAGATTCCGCCCTTTGCTACAAGCTCTTCGTGCTTGCCCTGCTCTGCTATGCGCCCTTTATCTATTACAACAATCTGGTCTGCATTGCGGACTGTCTTTAAACGGTGGGCAATCATGATGACTGTTTTTTCGCGGGTGAGTTCTTCGATGGCCTTCATGAGGTCACGCTCGTTTTCCGGGTCTACGTTGGCTGTGGCTTCATCAAGAATGATGATTGGGGAATCCTTCATGATGGCACGGGCAATTGAGATACGCTGACGTTCTCCACCAGAAAGGCTTGCTCCACCCTCACCGATTACTGTATCGTAACCGTTCGGCAGCTGGCTGATAAAGTCGTGACAGCAGGCCTTTTTTGCGGCGGCAATTACTTTTTCCATCGGAGCTTCCGGCTGGCCAAAGCGGATGTTATTTGCGATTGTATCGTGGAAGAGATAAACGTTCTGGAAAACAAAGCTGTAATTTTTCATAAGGTTATCCATGCTGTAGTCGCGGACATCTTTTCCGTCGAGAGAGACTGTACCTTTGTCTACATCCCAGAAGCGGGCAAGAAGATGGCAGAAGGTTGTCTTACCGCCGCCGCTTGGTCCAACGATTGCAGTAGTACTGTGCTCCGGAATTGAGAGGGAAATGTTATCGATGATTTTTCGCTTGTCGTAGGCGAAGTCGATATTGCTGGCCTGGATGAGCGGGGGCGTTGCGGGGGTGTCCCCCGCAGAAGGGGTAGCACGCAACGAAGTGCGGGCGTAGGGGGAGACTTCCCCCTCATCCCTACCCTCAATATCCATAGTAGGCAGGGCGAGAATCTTGCTGGCTTTTGTTACACCAAGGTCAATTGTTCTCAAAAGTGCAGAGTAGTTTCCGCCGGCTTCGAGGGCGTTGAAGAGCATGAAAGAACAAACAAGCATTGTTGCGCAGTCTGCAAGGGCCATAGTGCCAGCAAGGTAGAAATACAAAGAAGCAATCATCATGGCAACACCGCTGAGCTTTGCAACAAGAGACTGAATATTCGAAACCGGAATACAGCGCATCTCCATTTTGACCAGAGTTTTCTTTCTGCGGTTGATAACATCGTTGAGTTCACGGCTACGTTTGCCTACAAGATTGTAAGCTTTTACTTCTGCAATTCCCTGAATGTATTCAAGGACCTTTCCTATTTCTGCGGCATCGTCGCGGATTTTATCTGCAGAAATATTCTTTACGGCCACGCGCATAAAAAGATTTACGAACTCAAAAAGACCGAAGCCGGCAAGACCAACAAGGGCAATTCTCCAGTCAAAGAAAAAGAGCATTACTATAATGAGGGAAGTATCAAGCAAGCCCTGGAAGACCATCATAACCGCACGGGTTGCAACGTCACCAACAGATTCCATCGTGTTAGTAGTAACTGATGTAATTTCACCAAGGCTGTTTTCGTTGAAATAGCCCATTGGAAGATAGCGGAGATGCTCGGCAATTTCAATGCGTTTTTTTGCGCAGGTTCTGTAGCCGCCTTCACACTGCCATATAGCGGTAACTTTGCGGGTAACGATTCCGCCGATCATACTTACGCACATAATGCCGAAGGAAAGCCAGATTGTTTTTGTTTCGAAAGGCTGACCTTCGATTGCTTTTCCTATAACTCCGCGGAGCATGACGGCAACCGCACCAATTCTAAGTGCCATAAAAAGTGAATTGAAGATTCCGACAATTATCGAACCTGTAAACTTTTTACGGTTTTCTTCATCACAGAATTTGAAAAATTTTATAAGTGTACTAAACATAATTACTCATCCTTGGACTCGATATGAGCTTCCCACATCTTTTTATAAAGGCCATTCTTTGCCAGTAACTCTTCGTGAGTTCCTTCGCTGTCAATCACGCCATCTTTGATTACATAAAGCTTGTCTGCATCCTTTACAGTAGAAAGTCTGTGTGCAATAACAATCAAAGTCTTTCCCTTAACAAGCTGAGCAACAGACTTCTGAATGATTGCTTCGTTTTCAGGGTCTGTATAAGCTGTGGCTTCATCCAGAATTACGATTGGGGCATCCTTCATCATGGCACGGGCAATTGCAATTCGCTGGCGTTCGCCGCCACTTAAGTGAGCACCGCTGCCACCAACGACTGTATCAAAGCCATTTTCTAGCGACATGATAAAATCATAACAACCAGCCTTGCGTGCAATTTCTTCAACCTCTGCATCTGTCGCATTCTGCCGGCCCAGGCGGATATTTTCACGAACACTCATATCAAACAAGAAGTTATCCTGGGAAACGTAAGCAACACGGCTGTTGTATTCCTGGAGGGACAAATCTTTAATGTTTACGCCGCCGATTTCAACTGAACCGGAATCAACATCCCAGAGAGAAGCAATGAGGCGGGCAATTGTAGATTTGCCGGAACCGCTTGGACCGACGAAGGCAGTATAGCTACCTTGTGGAAGACTCATGTTTATACCGTGGAGGATTTCTTTCTTCTCTTCGCCTTCAATTCCCTTATGATATGAGAAGTGTACATCCTTAAGCACAATCGAATTATCAACCGGTTTCTTTACATCTTCTGCCGGACGCTCAAGTTCATCCAGTGTCATGATAGAACCAACTTCGCCGAAAATCGCACCAGCCTTGGCAATATCATCATGATAAGTAAAGGCAATCAGGAAAGGCTGAATGGCACTGACTGCAAGAACAATCACTGTGATAAAAAGAGAGGCATCAATTTTACCATTCAGGAACATAAATCCGCCAATCGGAAGAAGTGAGAAAAGCAAAGTAGGAGTTACAACAGTTGCAACAGCATGAGGCCAGATACAGTCTCTCATCCATTCAACATAACAAGCCGATCCTTCCTGAGCCGCAACGACAAAGCGCTCGTAGCTTGACTTAGACTTTCCAAAAGCCTTAATAACTTCAATACCATTAATGTATTCAACAGCTGTATCATTCAAAGCCTTTGTCTTATCCAGAGCAAACTTAAAACGTTTATCACCATCCTTCAACATAAAGCACATTGCAATAAGGCCCACGGGCAGAACCGCCATGCAGGCAAGGGCAAGACGCCAGTCCAGAACAAAAAGATAGACAACAAGCACAAGGGACAAAATAATGTTAGATGTATATTCAGGAACAATATGGGCAAGTGTTGTTTCCATACTGTCGATACGCTCAATGATAATGCTCTTGAGGGAACCAGAAGGCATATCAAGAACAGTACCAAGCGGCAGACGGGTAAGTTTGTCGCACATAGACTTTCTGATGTTGCCAAGCAGATTGAAAGTTGCTATATGGCTCATGCTTGTAGAGATTGCATGAAAGATAACATTACCGGCCCAGAAGACGGCGGTAATTCCGCACTCTTTCAAAAAGAGCTGCCAGTCACGAACGCCGGCAAGAAGCTGCTGAACAATCCGTGCAATAATAAAATATGGTGCTATACAGCAGGCCACACTCAAAAGGGCAAAGAATACACTGACAATGTACTGCCCTTTTTTACTTCCTGCAAAATAAAAAATCCAGCTGATAAGACCGCGATGCGCATTCTTAAAAGTGGCTGTTTTTTTGGGAACAGGACGATTACTTTTGTTATTAGACATAAAAACCTCTTCTTTCTGTTAGTTTTTACTAACTATTAAAACATAATAAAAATCAGCATATTATTAGTCAACACTAACACTATCTTTTAAGAAAATTAAATTGCAGATTGGAGTGAAAATTGCTATTAGGAGTTATCAGATATAAAAAATGGCTGTATAAAAAATATACAGCCACCAAAAAGGAAGATTTATTTATAAAAAAGTTTATTTAGAAAACATACTTCCAGTAAACCGGGAATGAAATGCTTGTCATATCTTTCATAAGGTTTACATAAACGCTGGCACCTACAGTGTTATGTTCATTAAACATATATCCTACAGAAGGATTAATTCCTATACACCATGCATCATTATCATCAAAATCAGAAGTAAAACATCCGTAAAGGCCGGCAAAAAGTGTATCTGTAAAATTATAACTTACATTAGCAGCAACATAAAGTTCATTAAATGCATCTGGTTCACCGCCTACAGCAAATACTGCATCTGCATAAATTCCGAGTGCATCTTTATTAAACATAAGAGCAGCATTAATAAGGTTTCCACCGATATTAAAATCTTCAATTTCTCCGTTATATGTAAAACCTGCATTCAAGGTAAGTCCTTCAACTCCTGTAAATGATACATAAGCACCCATTGAACGATCTTCAGAAGCAATATTTCTAAATGCCGCACCAAAAGCAATAATTTCACCAACTGAATATTCTGCACCAAAATTTACAAGAACCTTTGAGTCTTGCTTAAATAAATAAGAAATAAAGTCTATACCACCTGAAATTACAAGTCCGTCAATTGGATATGCAAAAAGACCAAAATCACTGCCTATATTAGCTGCATCAATTTCTTTTTCAAGGCATGGTAAGAAAGATCCTGCAACATTATAGCCTCTGTGAAATCCAATTCCGATATATTTAACAGGTCTGAATTCGATGTAATAATCATCTACAAATCTATCTGAACCAACAGAAAGAGAATTATCAGCTTCCTGCATTACATCAATAATAAGCTTTACACCCATATCAAGTTTTTCTGAAGAATATCCAGCTTCTGCTTCGTTTGTAATTCCAGCAAAAGATGTATCTGAGTCACCATTAAAAATATCAATATTTACAAGACCAGATGAAAGTTTATTTTCAAATGACACTTCCTGTGCAAATGAAATAGCGGCGGTGAAGGCACATAAAGCGGCAGCAATCACCATTTTTTTTGATTTAATCATTTTAACTCCTTTGTTAGTTATTACTAACGCGGATGGATAATACAGTTATACAAAACCCTTGTCAATATTTTTTCATGCGCAAACAGTCATTTTTTTAACATGTTAGTTGAGTATAACATAATTTTATAGTATTGTTATGCATAACTAACTATATGTTAGTACCAACTAATATTAAAAAGAGGCAGAGTTTTATGAAGCTGACAGATCTTAAGAAAGACTGTAGCGGTGTAATTGCCTGTGTAAATGGCGATAACCGTTTTGTAAGCAGAATTACTTCAATTGGACTTACTCCTGGATGCAGGGTAACAGTAATCAAAAATGAAAAACATCGTCCGCTACTCGTTTATTCACGAGACACTATGATTGCTCTTAATCGCAATGAATGTGACGACATTGAAGTGGAGGCAGCTGTATGACAGAAAATTGCGAAACAGTAATTGCGCTGCTTGGTCAGCCTAACTCAGGTAAATCAACTTTATTCAACGCTCTTACCGGCTTAAAACAGCATGTTGGTAACTGGCCAGGAAAAACAGTTGAAAAGAAAGAAGGAACGTTTGAGCACAATGGTAAAAAATATCTTGTAGCCGATCTTCCAGGAACTTACAGCCTCAGTGCTAACTCAGATGAAGAAATTATTACACGTGATTATATTGCAAGCGGAAAGGCAGATGTAGTTTGTATTCTTGCAGACTCTTCACAGCTTGAACGCAGTCTTTTTATGCTGGCTGATTATGCCGGAATCACAGTTCCATGCTTCCTGCTTTTGAATCTTAGCGATGTAGCCGCTGAACAGGGCAAGCAGATTGATTTTGCAGCTCTTGAAAAGAAACTTGGGATCCCGGTTGTTCTTTTTTCTGCTCCAGACAGAAAACAGTATGACGGTTTTTACAAGGCTCTTGAACGTGCCGTTGAAAAGAAAACAGTATTGGATTCTTCATCACTTGATTCAAAATACAGCACAATTGATACTTACTCTGAAATCAAATCACTTATTCCTGCAAATGTAATTCCAGGATATTCAGAAATCTGGCTTGCTGCCAAGGCAATTGAAGGCGACGCTCCGGTAACCGCAAAAATCAAAGAAGCCCTTATCGGAGAAAAACGCTATGCATTCGAATCCGCAATCGCCAAAATCAAAAACGGAGTTCTCCTTACAGGTGAAAAGAAATTTGCCTGGATTGATTCTCTTCTTGATGGCACTGTAAAATCAGAAAAGAAAACCCGCAGCCTCGGCAAATTTGACCGCATGATTACACACCGGGTTTGGGGAAAGCCGGTTGTAGTTCTTACAGTTTTGTTTGGACTCATCGCTTCCTTTATCCCTGCACTTCCTTTTATGGGAATCGGTTCTGCAGTTGGAGCTCTTGCTAATCCTATAAGTTCGGCTTTATCGGGAGCAGGATGTCCTGCTTTCCTTATAGCAATTATCTGCGATGTAATCATCAACTCGCTCAGCTTTATCTTTAAGATGCTGGGCTTTGTATTCGGTGTTACTCTGGTATTCGGCTTGCTCGAAGAAGTCGGCGTTATGGCCCGAATCTCTTACGTTTTCGACAACACAATGTCAAAATTAGGACTTCAGGGAAAATCAGTTATGCCATTCCTCGTAAGCTTTGGTTGTACAATGGGTGGTGCCGCAGGTGCCCGCGTAATTGATAACTGGGGCCAGAAGGTTTTGACAATCGCCCTCGCCTGGGCAATTCCTTGTGGTGCAGCCTGGGCCGTTGTTCCAATGCTTTCTACAGTATGGTTTGGTGCCGGAGCACCGCTTGTAATCGTTGCAATTCTTGCGGTAATGGTTCTTCATATGTGGATTACTTCAAAAGTATTCGGCCGCTCACTTGTTAAAAAAGAAGACCGATGCGGTATGATTATGGAACTTCCTCCATACCACAAGCCACGCTGGGGCAGTCTTTTCCGCTACGTTCTTGGCCGCACAAAGGATACCTTCTTCCGCGTACTCAAAGTAATTCTTCTCGTTTCTTTTGTCTTCTGGCTGCTTACCTACACTAGCTCAGGAAAGATGGATAATTCCATAATGTATAAGATTGGCCAGGCAATTGAACCAGTTACAAAAATCTTTGGGCTTGGCTGGAAAACCTTTATGGCCTTTATTGTTTCTTCTCTTGGTAAGGAAGGTGCAATTGGTGTTCTCAGTACAATCTTTACAGACCACAGTATGATTACAGTTGGAAGCACAGTTGCAGGTGGTGCAGTTGCTAACATCAACGAGCTGCTTGTGGCAAATGTTTCTAAACCTGAAGCCCTTGCCTTCATCTTTGCAATTACTTTCAACATGCCTTGTATCGTTGCCCTTGCTGCAACTTATCAGGAAACACACTCCGCAAAGTGGACTACATTGATTGCCTTGTATTACACAATCGGAGCCTTGCTCATTGCTTGTGTGGCTTATCATATTGGTTTATTGATTTGGTAGGACGTTCCCGTCCGCCTTCGGCGGCCGGTCGGGCTTTGCGGGGTTCCGCTTTCGCTTCATTCTGGGGTTGGCACCCCAGAACGCTTCGCGCCCCTACAATCCCTAACGCTTGAGGTCTTCATGGAAGAACTGTTAAACTTATTAACTGATGGGCGTTCTCGGACAATCGAAATGCTTGCCGGTGAGTTAGGCACAACTACTGACGACATCTTACGCAAAATCGATTTTCTGGAACGGTCAAAAATCATCCGCCGTGTTGCTACTTCTTATCCACAGGATGAAACGCTGCTCACAGCGGGCAAAAATCCGGCACCGGTCTGTTCAGGACACTGCACGTCCTGTGCCGGCTGCTCACACGGGAAGGGAAAATCACACTGCGATTCCTGCATGCCAAAAGGCGGTTTTAAGAATATGGGAATCATGTGGGAAGTCATTAAATAAAACTGTCATCCCGAACTCTGTTCGGGATCTCTTTTACGGAGTTTTTTATGGGAACAACAATCGTAATTTTTATCTTAGCAATCATCGTGGTATGCGCAATCCTCAGCATCAGAAAAAGAATTAAGTACGGCTCAGCCTGCTGCGGCACCCGCGATGCTGCTCCAAAGAAAATCAAAGTGAAAGACAAAAACAAGTCCCATTACCCTCACACCTACACTCTTATCGTAGACGGCATGCACTGCTCAAACTGCGCCCGCCGCGTAGAAAACGCCCTGAACTCAAAAGAAGGAGTCTGGGCCAGTGTAAAGCTTGAAGATAACACAGTGCTTGTGCGCTCAAAAAATCCTATGAAATGGGAAGACTTTTCTAAAACAATCAGCGATGCCGGTTATACCCTTATAGAGTTTAAGTAATTATTTCCTCCAGTCTTTAGGAAGAAGTCCTTCGTGCTTCTTAAAGGCCTCTGAAAACTTGCTGGCATTTGTGTAGCCGCAATAGCCGGCAATTTCTGTAATGGAAAGGTCCGAGGAAGCAAGCAGATTTTTTGCAAGCTGAAGGCGGGACTTTGTACGGTATTCGTTTACTGTCAGCCCATACATTTCTTTGAAAACCTTTTGAAGTGTGGTTCGATTCAAGTTCACCTTGGCAGCAAGCTCTTCTATACTGATTTCATTTTCCAGATTTGAATTTATGATGCGTCTTGCATTCTGAACTTTACGTCCTGTACTTCCGCTGAAATATGAATCAGCATTATCATTTTTTATACGAATATCACGACCATCGGTCTGTCTGAATCTTTGCAACAAGAGAATTATTGCATGGACAACGGCAAGCTTTATAGTCTGCTTAGAGTAAAAAGAAGGCAGACGGATCATTTCCAGAAAAAGTTTTTCGAGCAGTTCACCGCATGGAAAAGATACTGCACTGTCACTATTTCTGATGTCATTGAAAAAATCCGAACTGCCAAAATCATTCGTTTCAAGAAAATCATTCAGAAAAGAAATTGTATCTTCAGTAAAAAGAATAAGACTTATGCAGTTCATTCCGCTTTTTCCAAGCATGGCTTTTTTCACACCAGTCTTACAATTAAAAATCATTACATCGCCTTTTTCTCCAGTAGCAAACTGCCTGTTCTGCAGTTCAAACTCACCGTGACCATCGACGATGTACATGATTTCCAGTCCATCCACTTCTTTCTTTTCTGCCTGATAGTTGGGGCTGTAACTTTCCAGCTCCGAATAAACAAGTTCAATTCCTTTGGCAATATGAGTATGCTTCATAATGCCTTCGCCGACAGGCTCATGCAAACGATAGATTTCCTCGCTTTCTCTCTGGCTGATTAAATCCATGTAAACTTGAAAAAGTTTTTCTGCCGGCATTTTATTCATAGAATCTCCTTAGAAGGAGGGGGAAGTCTCCCCCTCGCTCGCACTTCGTTGCTCGCTACCCCTTCTCCTAGGGGCTTTGCCCCTAAGACCCCTTTTTCATATTCTTAAATGCATTCACCATAAGAATAATAGCAATCAAAAGAACAACAAGATCAGTTACTAACTGCGCATAGAAAACGCCCTGAACTCCAAGACCTGCAAGGTGTGGCAAAATCACAACAAGCGGCAGGAAGAGAACAAGCTGTCTTGCAAGGGCCAGAATTGAAGCACCACCTGCCTTACCAATTGCCTGGAAGAAGGTGATCGAAAGAATCAAAACTCCATAGCAGATGTAGGCACCGAAAATTACACGGAGCATTGGTGCACCGGTCTGGACGATGGCAGTATCTGTAATGAACATAGAAAGCATTTTTGCAGGGAAGCACATAATCGGAACGTAGAAAAGAAGGGCTACTACGGTTGCCGAAATCATAAAGGTGCGGGTGAAGGCGCCAACACGGTTGAAAAGTTTTGCACCGTAGTTTGTACCGATTGCAGGCTGGAAGCCCTGACTGATTCCCCAGAGAGGAATAAAAGCAAAGGCCTGGAGACTGAGGGCTGCACCAAGAATTGTCTGCCATTCGCTGCCACCCCACTTTGCTGCTGTGCTATAAAGGATTGTCTGCTGAACCATAGACATAACCTGCATAAGCATTGCAGAAACTCCAACACTCAAAACAGGCTTCACAAGCTTGCCTTCGAAACGAACTTTGTGAATGCGGACTGTATCGCTTTTCTTAATGAAGTAGAAGAAAGACATGCACATCAAAACAAACTGAGAAATAATTGTTGCAAAGGCTGCTCCAAGAACACCGTTTCCTTCGCCAAGAACTTTAATAAGAATCGGGTCCAGGATGATATTGAGGATGGCACTGGTTGCCATAATAATCATTGCTTTTTTGAGTTTGCCTTCGCCGCGCATAATCATATTTGTTGACTGACCAAGGTTTACAAAAAGAGAACCGCAGAATACAACTCTCAAGTAACGTACTGCCTGATCAAGAACTTCGCCTTCTGCACCGGCAAGAGTCAAAAGCTGGCGTGTAAAAATCAAACCGACTACAATTACGATTGTAGAAAGAAGAGTTACAAAAGAAATAAGATTTCCCATAATACGGTCAACGGTTTCTTTATCACGCTCACCAATTGCACGAGAAAGCACAGAAGCAGAGCCCTGTCCAATCAGAGTTGCAATACCACTGTTGATAAGAGTAAAAGGATATGAAACCTTCACTGCAGTCATTGCAACCGGGCCTACCATCTGGCCAACAAAAACAGCATCCATAAAATTATAGAGTCCTATAACCACCATACCGAGCACAGCCGGTACACTCAGAGTGAGCATTGTCTTAAACACATTTCCGCTTACAAGCATTTCGCGGGTGTCCTGCTTATCACTCATATAAACCTCCAGTAACGTTTTATATTGTTAGTGCAAGCTAACACTATTATAATACAAAGACACAGATATGGTCACTACTCTAAAAGGCAAAAATCACTCCATTCTGCAATTAAATTTTCATCAAATGTTGACCTGTCTGCACTTTTTTGCGATAATTCAGAAACATTTTCAAATCTCTTCCATGGGGGAGTAGCAGGCGCTTAGGCGTTACAAGTCAACATACTGGTGAGAACCTGGCTTGCCTTAAATTGCGAGACTCATGATTAAGGACTCTTACTATGGAATGGAATCTTATCTTTTTTGTAAACAGCGTTCTGCTCGGCGTTGGACTGGCCATGGACGCTTTTTCAGTTTCAATCGCAAATGCTCTGAATGAATCACAGATGAAAAAAAGCCGCATGTGTTTTATTGCCGGCGTTTATGCTTTTTTCCAGTTTGCCATGCCTATGATTGGCTGGATCTGTGTTCACACGATTGTCGAATATTTTTCGAAGTTTGAAGTTTTAATTCCGTGGATAGCGCTGGGCCTGCTCTTGTGGATTGGTGGTAAGATGATTTGGGAAGCAGTACACGGGGAAGAAGAGTCAGCTGAAAGCACAGCCACCGCTGCACATCTTACTTTTGCCACCCTTTTAATTCAGGGAGTTGCAACTTCAATTGATGCCCTTTCGGTTGGCTTTACAATTGCCGACTACGGTCTTCTTATGGCGCTGGTTGCTTCGCTGATAATCGCCGGCGTAACTTTCGCAATCTGTATGACGGGTCTTTTGATTGGAAAGAAAGCCGGCGAAAAACTCGGCGCAAAAGCTACCCTTTTCGGAGGTCTCATCCTCGTTGGAATTGGAATTGAGATTTTTGTAAAGGGGCTCTTCTTTTAATTCCAGTTTTTTTTATTCTTCTTTTCCGTTTTTCTTAAACTGAACAAAAAAGAAAATTGCAACTGCGATAGTAAATGAGAATCCGATTTTCTGAATCAGAGATTCTGTGAAGGTTGCCACATCAAAGCGAAGCGGAATCAAAATCTCATATAAAGAAATACCACATATAGTTCCAATTACAATTGATTTGTGCTTTTTATAAAAGTCTGAACAAAGCAGGATTCCAATTGTCAAAAAGAGCATTGGGATATTCATGTAGTAAAGCGGACTGGTTGATGCAATCAGTACAGAATAAATAAAGCTTGCAAAACCAATAAGGAAATAGGCCGCCGGTTTTATAGCAATTATGATTCCAATAATAATCACCAGGACATTTACAGAAATCGAAATAATATAACCGATTCTTTCATCCGGAAGATTTGCATAGAAATCATTCTGCACAAAATTTGCAATTTTGAGGCTTGTAGTAAAAATAAGAAGAGCTGCTGTAAACAGACCAAAAATTCTTACAACCAACTGAAAAGTTTTTGAATTGATAATAGTTTTATCCATTTTTTTACTCCTTGAAAAAACTATTAAATAAAAAAGAGGATGTCGTCAATAGAAAATCTCAAAAAGTAACCAAAGTTACCAATTAATTCCATAGAAAATATTATAGCATATTTGTGACCTTCTTAGTAAACCAGCCCATCAGCTTTTGGGCGAAAAAGATATTCACAAAAACGAGAACTGCACCCAGCGCCATAAAAGCACCGGCAAACAATGCAGAATCTTCAATACTCAAAAGACACTTACATATAATCAGAGTATTTACCGGCAGGCAGATTAGACTTGTGATGCAGGCCGGAATGTAGCGGCGGTAAATGCTTACCTGAATCAGATGAATAAAAAAATGAAGGTCGCAGCCAAGAAAGGCTCCCAGCCAGATATACCAGAGAAAATTGCGATCTATAAAATATGCGAGGGTTGAGATTGCGATGCACAAAATGAGTTCTTCGTAAACGGCAAGAGCAAAGCCTTCTGTAGAAAAATCTTTGTAACGGCGAAGGATAAAAGGAAAGCGATTCTTAAGCTCTGCCTCGTTCTGGCGTAAAAAGAATTTGAAGCCGATTATTTCTTCCATGTCATGAAACATAAAGATAATTGGAAAAAGCCAGACGTATTCTTTCATAAAATCCCCCTTTTCATTTTCTCACTGATATTATATACTCTTTGCAATAGTTAGTCAAAACTAACACTATATTTTAAGAGGTGAAATGATGTTAAACAAAGTTGCAATTGCAGATGTAATTGGCCGCGAAATTATTGATTCACGCGGAAATCCTACTGTAGAAGTAGACGTAATTCTTGAAAACGGTGTATTCGGTCGTGCCGCAGTTCCAAGCGGAGCCAGCACTGGCGAAAACGAAGCTCTCGAACTCCGCGATGGAGACAAGGAACGCTACGGCGGAAAGGGTGTTCTTAAGGCTGTAGAAAATGTAAACAAAGTTATTGCTCCAGCCCTGAAGGGTTACAATGTTTTTGAACAGCGCAAAATCGACATGAAGATGCTCAAGCTCGATGGCACTCCAACAAAATCAAAGCTTGGAGCAAATGCTATTCTTGGTGTTTCTCTTGCAACTGCCCAGGCCGCAGCTAAGGCTCTCAATATTCCACTCTACCGCTACATTGGTGGTGCAAACGCTCACGTACTTCCAGTTCCAATGATGAACATTATTAACGGTGGTGCTCACTCTGATGCTCCAATTGCCTTCCAGGAATTTATGATTCGCCCGGTTGGTGCTAAAAACGAAAAAGAAGCAATCCGCATGGGTGCAGAAGTATTCCATGCACTCGCTAAGCTTTTGAAGAAGCGTGGACTTTCAACAGCTGTAGGTGACGAAGGTGGCTTTGCTCCTAAATTTGATGGAATTGATGACGCTTTGGACAGCATCGTTAAGGCAATCAAAGATGCTGGTTACAAGCCTGGTAAAGATGTAAAGATTGCCATGGACTGTGCTTCAAGCGAGTTCTCTGTAGAAAAGGACGGAAAGTTCTTCTACAACTACAAGCAGCTTTCAAACGGAACTCCAAAAGATCCTAACGGAAAGTGCCTGAGCGACGACGAGCAGATTGCTTACCTCGAAGAACTCATCACAAAATATCCTATTGACTCAATTGAAGACGGTATGGATGAAAATGACTGGGAAGGCTGGAAAAAGCTTACTGCCCGCATCGGTGACCGCTGTCAGCTTGTAGGTGATGACCTCTTTGTAACAAACGTTAAGTTCCTCGAAAAAGGAATTAAGTCTGGAGTTGCAAACTCAATTCTCATCAAGGTAAATCAGATTGGATCTCTCACAGAAACTCTTGAAGCAATTGAGATGGCTCATCGCCACGGCTACACAACAGTTACATCACACCGCTCTGGCGAAACTGAAGACACAACAATTGCCGACATTGCAGTTGCAACAAACTCAGGACAGATTAAAACAGGTTCTATGAGCCGTACAGACCGTATGGCAAAATACAATCAGCTGATTCGCATTGAAGAAGAGCTGGAGGGGGCAGCAGTTTACGGTTATAAGAAGTTAAGATAATACACTCAAAAGATTTTTAAGTCCTATTATAATTACCGCCCGGAGTCGTTGATTTCGGGCGGATTTTTTATGCTGGTTATTTATGAAGCTTCTTTCAGAGTCTGATATTTTGTAATAATCTGGCTGATTGTAAAACCTTCGTCATACCACTTTTCACATAATCTGCTGCATTCGGTAAATTTGCAGTGACAGTCTTTTGCATTTTCCACATCAGAATAAGATTTCCAGCAGCCACAGTACTTACAGTCATGGCCCTGGTGATTTTCAAACTCAATTACATCTTCTACAGGATATCCAAGAATCACGCCTACTTCGTGCGGGAAGCCTTCGTTATTTATCATGCGGCTGAATAATTCTTCTACAAAATCAAAGACACTGCTTGTGTGATATCCTTTTTCAGATAAATAAGCCTGGACAAAGGAATCGGCCAGAATCTTTCTACACCAGCAAACATTAAGTACAAGAATTGCAGTTGAACTTTCTGATATCTGAGATGAGAAAGCCATGAGCCCATACTTTTCGAAAGAATCTTTCCATGCCTCAAACTTCCCCTGAGAAAGATCGTCATTTTTTACAAAAAACATATTTCCAGGTTTGATATTACAAAAGGTTGGTGAACTCGAATGAATGACTATCTGATCAAAACTCATAGTATTTTCCGTTATTAAATTGATTTGATTAAAAAAAAGCCGTCTGGCCATGACATAAAACCAGACGGCTCAAAATATATTTATTTTATAAGAGCCTACTTTATTGCAGATACAGCCCAAGCCTTGCACTGTTCTACATCTGCTTCTTCCGGGGTAAGATGAACCATAAGTGGTTCTGCGGCACTTACTGCACCAGCGTTGCTCAGGCGGTCATTCCAGTCACGAAGCCACTGGCCGTCACCCCAGTCATAAGAACCAAAGATTCCAACTTTCTTTCCGTTGAGAGAACCTTCGATTCCTGTATAAAATTCTTCCATTGTGTCTTCAAGAACTTCATCGCCCATTGCAGGACTTCCAAGAAGAATTACATCACAGCCTGTAACAGCTGCCTTATCTGCGCTGTCTGCTGTTCCAAAAATTACCTCTGCACCCGATGCCTTACACGCTTCATTTATTGCATTTGCCATTGCTTCTGTATTACCAGTTGTACTGGCATATATAACTGCTACTTTCATTAAATTACCTCGTTTATCATTCAGTTTGTTAGTATTGACTAACTATCTCAGAATATATATTGTATTTATAAGTTAGTCAATACTAACTTATAAAATTTTTAAAATTATTTTTCAGAGGCAAAAAAAATGACAAAATTAGTTTTAGTTCGCCATGGCGAAAGTGAATGGAATAAGCTTAATCTTTTTACAGGCTGGACAGATGTAGAACTTTCAGACAAAGGCCGCAGTGAAGCCGCTGCAGCAGGTCAACTGCTTAAAAAAGAAGGATATGATTTTGATATCTGCTACACCTCATATCTTAAGCGTGCAATCCACACTCTTAATGGAATCCTTTGTGAGATGGACAGAGAATGGCTTCCTGTAATCAAAACCTGGAAGCTGAATGAGCGCCACTATGGTGACCTTCAGGGAAAGAACAAGGCAGAAGCCGCAGAAAAGTTTGGTGAGGATCAGGTAAAAATCTGGCGCCGTTCTTTTGACGTAAAGCCACCAGTACTCGCAGACGACGACCCTCGCTCTGCTAAAAAACAGGCAATGTACCGCGATGTAGATCCAAGCTTTCTTCCACAGAACGAAAGCCTCGAAACTACAATTGCCCGCGTAGTTCCATACTTCCTCGAAGAAATCAAACCACAGATGAAGGCCGGAAAACGCGTAATCATAGCCGCCCACGGAAACAGCCTTCGCGCCCTTGTAAAGTATCTGGACGATCTTACTCCAGAGCAGATTCTCGAAGTAAACATCCCGACAGGAACTCCACTTGTTTACGAGTTCGACGACAACTTCAAGGTAATCAAACACTACTACCTTGGAGATCAGGAAGCAATTGCCGCAAAGATGAACGCAGTTGCAAATCAGGGAAAGAAACAATAAGGTTACGGAATGAACAATCAGATTATCGTTCCAAACGTTTATAATTCTTCTCCAGATGAATTCTTTGATGGCAGCGCCTATATTCCAAGAGAAATAGGCGACCTTAAGCTGTTACGCAAGGAATGTCGTAATCAGATTGTTTATTATGACTGGAATCTGAGTTTTAAAGATAAAACTTTTGCAAGCCGTCCGGATAACTTCGGGAAAGATGAGATTCAGATTATCTTTAACATTAATCAAAAAATTGACTGGCAGGTAGACAGTGCCCATGAAACTGTAAACATGCTGCCAGGTGAGGTTTGTGTTTTCAGAAACAAGAATTACGCAACCTCTATGAATTATGAGGGAGATAAAAACTTTCAGTTCAAAAGTCTTCAAATGACAACTGATTTTTTTGAAACTCTTCTTTCCCGCTATTTTGAATCGGATAAAATCGAAATGGGAAAATCTCTTTTTCTGACCCATGTAACAAAGACTGCAATAACAGCAGACATGTTCAAAGTTCTATCCGAAATTGACAGTGCAGAAAAATATCATGAGTTTAAGGGTGTTTACGTAGAAGCAAAATTGATAGAACTGATTGCCCTGGTTCTTCACGGAATCTTTTATAACAAAACTTCCATGATAAAAAGAAACAAAACTATAGCAGAAGGGAATCAGTCTGATATTGCTCAGATCGAAGCCCTGCACCACCGAATCCAATTTAATCCCGCAGATTATTATAAAGTTCCCCAGCTCGCAATAAATCTTTCCATGAGCGAAAGCAAACTTACCCGTCTTTTTCGTTCTCTATACGGAACATCGATTCATCAATATATACAAGACCAGCGTCTGGAAAATGCAGCCCGCCTTATTTCCAGTAAAGAAGTGAATGTTTCGGAAGCAGCCTTGCAGAGCGGCTATACCAATATGAGCTGGTTTTCAAAAGAATTTCAGAAAAAGTTTGGGCTTACCCCTAAAAAGTTTTCAATGCTTAAAAACGCAGTTACTGAAAACTGTTAATTTTCTCCCGATTTTTAGTAGAAATCAATATTTGCAATAAATTATACTTCAAATCAGTTAGTTATTACTAACATAAAAAGTTATTTCGGAGGCCCTATGTTAAAATCTGTAGCGCCGTATATTGGAAAGTATAAAAAATATACGGTCATTGCATCGGTGCTTACAACGCTTGGAATTATTGCCAACGTAGCACCCTATTTCTTTTTGTATCAGCTGATACTTCCTCTTACAAGACATCAGCTGCCGGACTTTCATTTTGTTGCAGTCCGCGTTTTATTGATTTTTGCCTGCCTTGCTTTTTACGCAATCTCTTATACGACAGGCTTATGTTTTTCTCACGTAAGCGCCTATAACACGCTGAAAAATATCCGCATCTCACTAAAGTCAAAACTAGAAAATCAGCCTTTAGGAAATATCAAGGAAATGGGAACCGGTCAGATTAAACGTGTTTTTACAGACGATATCGACCAGATTGAGCTTCTTCTGGCCCACGCCATTCCGGAGGGAATTGCAAATCTTTTAGTTCCCCTCATCGTGATACTTGCAATGTTCATAGTGGACTGGCGCCTTGCACTTTTGACTCTGGCAATAATTCCTGTCGGCGTTTTTGCAATGTCCATGATGATGAAGGCCGGAATGATAAAAATGGGAGCTTATTACGAGTCTGCAAAAAAGATGAACAATACAATCATCGAATATGTAAACGGAATGGAGGCAATCAAAGTTTTCAACAAAGATGGAGATTCCTTCCGCCGCTTTGGAGATGCAGTTCGCGGTTACCGTGATTTTACTCTCGCCTGGTATAAGGTCTGCTGGCCATGGATGGCAGTTTATAATTCTACTCTTCCCTGTCTGGCCTTTTTCACCTTGCCGATTGGAGCTCTTCTTGTTTTGAACGGTACTATTGATTTGAGCCAGCTGCTTTTAGTTTTGTGTATGTCCTTTTCGATTGGCTCTTCAATTCTTCGCGCCCTCAGCTTTGGCGGAAAGATTCCTCAGCTGGATTACAAAATCGCTGAGCTCGAAAAGATGATGAATGGCGAGGCAATCAAGCAGGGAACTCACGACTTTGAAGGCAAGAATTATGATATTGAGTTTAAGGATGTGAAGTTTAGTTATAAGGAAGATGAAGTTCTTCACGGCATAAACCTCACCCTCAAGCAGGGCACAACCACCGCCCTTATCGGCGAATCCGGAAGTGGTAAGTCTACCCTTGCAAAACTCCTTGTTCACTTTTATGACCTGGATAGCGGCAGCATAAAAATCGGCGGACAGGACATTACCGACATGTCAATTGAAGCCCTAAACAATCAGATTTCTTATGTTGCTCAGGAGCAGTTCCTTTTCAATACCAGCCTTTACGAAAACATTCTGATAGGCCGGCCTGACGCAACCCGCGAAGAAGTTTTAGATGCCGCTCGTCGTGCCCAGTGCGACGAGTTCCTGGCCCGCTTCCCTAAGGGAATCGACACAATGGCAGGAGACAGCGGCAAGCAGCTTTCGGGCGGAGAGCGACAGCGTATTTCTCTTGCCCGTGCAATTTTGAAAAATGCTCCAGTAATTGTGTTAGATGAAGCTACAGCTTTTATGGACCCGGAAAATGAAGAAAAGATGAATGCTGCAATTGCAGAAATTGTCAAAGACAAAACAGTAATCGTAATTGCACATAGACTTTCTTCAATTAAAAATGCAGATAAGATTTGTGTACTCAAGGCGGGCAATGTTATTGCCGAAGGTACACACGAAGAACTAATGAAAAACTGCGAAGAGTTCCAGAAGCTGTGGGCTGCAAGCACTGCTGCCGCAAACTGGAAGATATAAGAGATACTGTCATCCCGAACTTGTTTCGGGATCTCTGATTAAATAGATGCTGAAACAAGTTCAGCATGACGAGGTTATAATGAAAAAACAAAATAAATCTATGATTTCGATGATGCATCGGCTGGTGGAATTTTGCGGAAAATACAAGGTTCCGATCCGCGTGTCTTACCTGCCGGGCTTTATAAAGGGCCTTGTGATGAAGTCGCCACTTATGGCTTCTTTCTTTCTGGCCTGTGATTTTATGGCTGGCAGAATGACTAAAAAAAGCTGCCTTATTTACGGACTGATTATTCTCACCTGTGTGATTCTTCAGGCTGTAATGCAAAATATTACGGACCGTCTTCAGTCGGCTACGGGCTTTAAGGTTTTTGCTGACAAACGCATGGAAATGGGAGACCGCTTCCGTAAGCTTACCATGGGCTTTTTTACCGAGGGAAACATCGGCAAGGTGAGCAGCGTTCTTGCAACCGACATGAACTTTATCGAAGAGAACTGTATGATGGTTCTGGAAGAGCTTGTTGGCATTATGATTTCGCAGGGACTTATGATAGCCTTTATGTTCTTTTTGAGCTGGCAGCTGGGACTCACTGCTCTTGCATGCCTCCTGCTCGTAATTCTTTTTGGAAACATCACTACAAGAATTTCAATTTCACATTCTATGCTTAAGCAGAAAACCGCAGAAAAAATGACCAGCGCTGTTCTGGAGTTTGCGGAGGGAATTGGAATTATCAAGACCTTTAATCTGCTTGGCGAAAAATCAAAAGAAGTAAGCGAAAGCTTTGAAGAAAGCAGTAAGAACTCAATTGGTTTTGAGATGGCTTATGCTCCCTGGTGGGCTTCTGTTCTGGTTTCTTATGGAATTGTAACTGCTCTTACACTTTTTGTTTCCGGCCTGCTCTCTTCAAAGGGTATGATGACTAATGAATATTTTTTGGGAATGGTGCTTTTTGCTTTTGATTTGTTTGCGCCAATAAAAGCTTACTACGGAAACATTGCCCGCCTTACGGTAACTGATGCCTGTCTGGACCGTATTGAAAGTGTTTTTGATCAGGCTGAAATTGTAAATGAAGGCAAAGATACTTTGATGTCTGCAGAAGATGCAGCTCGCAAAGGTCTGCCGGAAATCTCTTATCAGAATGTTAGTTTTGCCTACGGTGATAAAGAGGCTCTTCATGGAATTACTTTTGACGCTCAGAAAGGACAGATGATTGCGTTAGTCGGTCCTAGCGGCGGCGGTAAATCTACAATTGCGAATCTTCTTGCCCGCTTCTGGGATGTAAAAGATGGCTCTATAAAAATCCGTGGAACTGATATCCGAGATGTTCCGGTTGCTAACCTTATGGATAATATTTCCATGGTTTTCCAGAGAGTCTATCTTTTCCAGGATACAGTTTTCAATAACATTGCAATGGGTAGAACAAATGCCACCCGCGAAGAAGTTATTGAAGTTGCAAAGAAAGCCCGCTGTTATGATTTCATCATGAAGCTGCCAAATGGTTTTGACACTGTGATTGGTGAAGGCGGAGCTGACCTTAGTGGCGGTGAACAGCAGCGCATTTCTATTGCCCGCTGTATGCTTAAGGATGCACCTATCGTAATTCTTGATGAAGCTACAGCCAGCGTCGATGTCGATAACGAACACTTTATTCAGGAAGCAATTTCCGAACTCTGCCACGGTAAAACTCTGATTGTAATTGCTCACCGCCTCAACACAATCCGCAATGCAAACAAGATTCTTGTGATTAAGAATGGTCAGATTGTTGAAAGCGGAACACATGAAGAGTTGATAGCAAAAGACAGCGAATACAAAACAATGGTTGAAAAACAAACTGCCTAGATTGACGATTTTATAACATAATGTTAGTATATGCTAACTATTATTGTTAGCATATACTAACATTAATAGTTAAAAAAGGAGTATATTTTATGGACGATTCAAAAAAGCTTAAGGGTAAAGACCTTATCAACATTGGTATTTTTTCTGCAATCTATTTCGTAGTAATCATGGCTCTTGCTATGCTTGGTTTTATCCCTATTTTCATGCCAACCTATTCAGTTCTTATGCCTCTCTTCGGCGGAATTGTATTCATGCTTTTTCTTACAAAGGTAAAGAAGTTTGGAATGGTATATATCATGACAATTATCATGGGCCTTCTTATGTGGCTCACAGGAATGTCATATTACGCTCTTGTTATCGGACTTGTTACAGGCCTTATTTCTGAGTTTATCTTGAAGAAAGGCGAATACAAGAGCGCAAAATGTGCCATTCTTGCACATGCGGTTTTCTGCTTCTGGATTGTAAGCAACTATATTCCTCTTTTCTTCTTTGCCGACAAGTACTGGTCAACCCGCCAGAACTTCGGTCAGGAATACATTGAGGCTCTTACAAAAATGTTCCCTAAGTGGATGTTCCCTGTTCATATTGTTTTGTGTTTCGGTTTTGGAATCCTCGGCGGCCTTCTTGGTCGTAAGATTCTCAAGAAGCACTTCGCTAAGGCTGGAATTGTATAATTAGAAATGTCTGATGATAATTTTCAGCTTTCATTATTTGATGATGAAATAGAAAAGAAATCTCAGAGTCTGGATTATATTACTATCGACTTTGAAACTGCAAATCAATATGGAAACAGTGCAATTTCTGTTGGACTTGTTCGTTATATTGATGGCAAAGAAGTTGATAGTATGTATGAGTTAATCTGTCCCCCAACTAATTTTTTCGTTGAAGAATGGATTAATGAAATACATCATATTCATTATGACGAAGTTAAGGACAAAGCAAAGTTCCCGGAAATTTGGGATACAAAGATTGTCCCCTTTATTGAAAAAACTCCAGGCATTCCTTTAGTTGCTCATAATGCAAAATTTGATATGGGCGTTATCTGGGATGCCTGCAGTTTTTATCATCATAAAATTCCACATTATGAGTATTTTTGTTCACTTCAAGTTTCAAAAAAAGTCTGGCCTGAATTTGAAAAACATGCACTTACATTTCTTGGAGAAAAATTCAGCATAAAGTATCTTGCACATGAAGCACTGCAAGATGCAAAAACCTGCGGGCTTGTTGTAAAACTTGCAGCAGAAAAAGTAAAAGCCGGAAATGTTGAAGAGCTTCTTAAAAAATGTGGCTTAAAAATGGAGAAGTTATAGAAAAATGGAATTGATGAAATCCTCATCGCATAAATCTCTTCTTGATCCCAGAACTAAATTATTGCTTCTTACCTTTGTCTCAGTTTTCGTACTCGGCAACGCAGGTGGAGACGCAGCGGCAGAATTTCGTATTGCACTGAATTATCTGCCCCTTCTCCTGCTGCTTCTCTGCGGTAAATGGAAACCAGTTTTATTTTCTGTAATTTTTTATACTGCTGCCTACGCATTTTCAATGTTAGTTATGCCTCACTGCAAGGGACTTCTGAACTTTTTAATTCTCGCCATGTGCGGAATTGTACTCCGCTTTATGCCTGGAATCCTTACCGGAATGTTTGTTGTTTCAACAACAACTGTGAGTGAATTTATCGCTGCAATGGAAAAACTTCATATTTCTCAGAAAATCACAATTCCGCTTGCTGTTATGTTCCGCTTTTTCCCGACAGTTGTAGAAGAGTCTAACAGCATCAGCAAGGCAATGGCCATGCGCGACATAAAGTTCGGTGGCAAAAAAGCTCTGAAAATGATTGAATACCGTCTGATTCCAATGATGACCTGCTCTGTAAAAATTGGTCAGGAACTTTCGGCAGCCTCGCTTACCCGAGGACTAGGCGGCCCTGACAAGCGTACAAATATCTGTAAAATCGGCTTTGGCTGCTGTGATATTCTGACTTTTATCTGTCTTGGTGGTGGACTTGCTTTTGTTATTTTACGCGCCATAGGAATTATATAATGATTCAATTTATGTATGCTTTTTTAGCAGCAGTTTTTTATGCAATCAATATTCCCTGTTCAAAACTTCTGCTTACAAAAATTCCAGCTGCTTCTATGGCTGGCTTTTTGTACCTGGGAGCAGGAATTGGCATTGGAATTATTTATCTCTTTCAAATAAAAAACAAGGACAAATCAAAAAGTCTTTCAAAAGCTGACCTGCCATATACAATCGCCATGATAATCCTTGATATTGCTGCACCAATTTTACTGATGCAAGGAGTAAAAACAGGATCTTCTTCGAGTGCCTCTCTACTTGGCAATTTTGAAATTGTTGCAACTACGATTATTGCTCTGGCCATCTTTAAAGAAAGAGTAAGTTTCAGACTTTGGATTTCGATTATTTTAATTACACTTGCAAGCATAATTCTTTCTTTTGAAAATATATCTTCTCTACAACAAGGATTATTTAATTTTTCTACCGGTTCACTTTTCGTTCTTGGAGCCACTCTTTGCTGGGGACTTGAAAATAACTGCACAAGACGGCTCTCAGAAAAAAGCGCTTATCAGATTGTTACGGTAAAGGGTCTTGCCAGTGGAAGCGGAGCACTTATTGTTGCCGCTCTTCTAGGTGATTTTAATTCCGCAAATACAAACAGGATTTTTGATAGCCGATACATTCCTTTAGTTCTCCTGCTTGGATTCGTAGCCTATGGTCTTAGTATTTTTACCTATGTCCGTGCGCAAAAGTTTCTTGGGGCAGCGAAGACGAGCGCCTTTTATGCAGTAAATCCTTTTGTGGGTGCTTTATTATCTTTCATTTTGCTTGGTGAAAAATTATCTGCTCAGTATTTTATTGCTCTGACAATCATGATTGCTGGAATTGTTTTTTTGATTTTTGATACTTTATCTCATGCTCACTGCCATCAGCACGAACATGTTTTTACTCACACGCATGACGGCACAACTCATACTCATAGAATAATCCATAGCCATGAACATACACATTTAATCTGGAATAAAAATCACTGGCATTTTCATAGTAAAAAAGATTTAGAAAAGGAATCAAAACATGGTTGAATTAAAAAATATAAATTTTGAATATAATTCCGGGGATGGACTTGAAAGAGGCAGTGCCGGAGGAGTTGATGAAAAGATTTCTAACGGAAGTCTTCGAGGCGTAAATCTTTCTGTTAGTGAAGGGGAATTTCTTCTTCTTACAGGCGGCTCTGGTTGTGGTAAGACTACAATTCTCCGTCTCATAAACGGCCTTATCCCAAACTTTTTTGAAGGTAATCTTGAAGGTTCTGTTACCGTGGACGGCTTTGATGTTAGTCACGCAGAACTTTATGACACCGCAAAAAGCGTAAGCACTGTCTTCCAGAATCCACGCTCTCAGTTTTTTAATGTAGATACTACAAGCGAGCTGGCCTTTGCCTGCGAAAATCAGGGAATGGCAGAAAGTGAGATTTTACGACGAATTGATAAAACTGTTTCAGAACTGCACCTGCAGCCTTTGATGAACCGCAGTCTTTTTGATTTAAGCGGCGGCCAGAAACAGAAAATCGCCTGTGCCTCAGTTGCAGTTACAGGAAATAAAATTATTCTTCTTGATGAACCTAGTGCAAATCTTGATTTACGCACAATTGATGAACTTGCCGGTCTTCTGAAAAAGTGGAAGGCAGAAGGTAAAACCATAATCGTTGCAGAGCACCGAATTTCTTACCTCTGGGACTTAGCAGATAGAACAGTCGTTTTGAAAGACGGGCAGATTGTCCGGGAGCTTTCACGTACCCAGATGGATACGATAAGTGAAGAGGAATTGCACGAACTAGGATTAAGAAGTGCCCGTCACCCTGAACTTGTTTCAGGGTCTCATTCACAAGAGATGCTGAAACAAGTTCAGCATGACAGTGGAGACACAACCTGTTTCCTGGCTCTCCAGAACTTCCGCTACAAATACCGCAACGGATACCTGGCCCTCAACATTCCGCAGATGCAGATACCAGTCGGCAAAATCACAGCCATCACAGGCAACAACGGCGACGGTAAAACTACACTTCTCAACTGCCTCTGCGGTCTTGGCAAACGTTCAAAAGGAACTCTTCTCTATAATGGAAAATCCTATAAACCACACCAGCGTCAGAAGCTCATTTATCTTGTAATGCAGGATGTAAATCATCAGCTCTTTACAGAAAGCGTCTTAGACGAAGTTCTCATCAGCCAGGCAGAAGAAAATGAAGAAGTAGCCCGCCGCATCCTTGCAACTCTCGACCTGGAAGCCTTTGCAGACCGCCATCCTCAGTCACTTTCCGGCGGCCAGAAACAACGAGTGGCGGTTGCTTCTGCTATAGCAAGCGGCCGCGACATTATGCTCTTTGACGAACCAACCAGCGGCCTTGACTATACCCACATGCTGCAAATCGGAGAAATCCTCCGCAGCCTCAAAGACCAGGGTAAAACAGTAATAGTCGTTACCCACGACCGTGAGCTGATAAAAGAATGCTGCGACTGTGAAATCGGTCTGCGCGATTTTAATCAGATAAATCCAACAGAAGGAGAGATAAATGCCTAAGTTAAAACTAAATCCAATTGTCCTTATCGTTATAAATATTCTCGCTCCTTCAATGTATATCTTTTTGAATGGAAGCTTCTTAAAAATCTATCTTGTAATTTTTGCAACGGTTCTTCTGCTTGCAATGGGCTGTTATAAAATCTTTCTGATAACTGCCCTTGTGTATGCAGGGATGGAAGGAATCATAATGCTTAGTAGTATTTTTCATCCGATAGAATCATTTGCACTTTTTCTTGTTGTATTGCAGCAGTCAGTTCCCTGCTTTGGTCTGGTATTTGCACTGATGAAAAAATATTCATCTGCAGAACTGCTTTCTTCCCTCGAAACAATGCGAATTCCCCGAACACTGGTTGTAGCAGTTACAATCACTCTGAAATATATTCCAACCTTTGCCCGCGAGTTCAAATATATCCGTGAGTCTATGAGACTTCGCGGCATTCCTTTTACGCTTCGCCGACCTGTAAAAAGCTTTCAGTATTTTGTAGTTCCACAGCTTTTCAGATGTGCTGCTCTTTCAGAAGAGGTTACGGCGGCCGGCCTGGTTAAGGGAATTGATGCACCTATCAAACGCACTTCTTACTTTGAACAGAAATTCAGATTTACTGATGCTTTGATTCTAGTCCTCTTTATTGCAGGACTTATCGGAGGTTTTGTATGGTACAAAAAATAATGAAAGCAGAAAAGCTCTCTTTTGAATATAAAGATTCCAGCGAAGGAATTCACAATATCAATTTTGAAATCAACAAAGGCGAAGTGATTCTGCTTACCGGTAACAGCGGCTGCGGAAAATCAACTCTTCTGAGATGTTTGAACGGCCTGATTCCTGCAATTACAGAAGGTAATCTGAGCGGCGAACTTTCAATAAATGATAAAAATTACAGCTCGCTAAAAATGCACGAGTTGAACCGCGAGATTGGTTCTGTATTCCAGAATCCCCGATCCCAGTTTTTTACAGATAATACTACCAGTGAGCTTGTTTTTCCTATGGAAAATTACGGCTATTCAAAAGAGCAGATGCAGCAAAAGCTCAGCGACCTTGTAAAAACCTTTGGTCTTGAAAAGCTGATGGACAAAAACATCTTCCTTCTTTCAAGCGGCGAACGTCAGATGGTTGCCCTTGCATCTGCCCTCACAATGGATCAGCAGGTTGTTCTTTTTGATGAGCCTTCTGCAAATCTTGATTACGGAAATGCGATGAAGCTTGGACAGATTATCAGCTGGCTGAAAGATCGCGGAATTTCTGTAATCGTTGCAGACCACCGTTTTTATTATCTGAATGAAATTATTGACCGGGTTTTCTTTATGGATAAGGGAAAGTTTCATATTTATGACAGCGAAGAGGCCTTCAAAAAGAGCGGTTACGATACCCGAAGCTTTGATATTTTTTCTCTTGATGTACCTTTTGTTGAAAAACTCCCTGATTCAGAAAAATCAGTTTGCGCCAGTATAGAAAATGCTGAGTGGAAAAATATTTTGAAAGACGTAAACCTTCAGCTAAAAAAAGGCGAAGTTACTGTTCTTGTGGGAAACAACGGAGCCGGTAAGACTACCCTCGCAAAGCTTTTGTGTAAAAGCATTAAGCCTGATTCAGGTTCTGTAAAAACAGAAAGTCTTCCTTTCTTTATTATGCAGGATCCAGACTATCAACTTTTTGGCACTTCTGCAGAAAACGAACTATCGTTAGTTAGTAAGGATAGTGGAAAAATCAACAAAACCCTTGAATATCTTGGGCTCGCTGAATACAAAGATGCTCATCCATTCGAACTAAGTGGCGGTCAAAAACAACGTCTTCAGATTGGTATGGCAATGCTTTGCAACCGCCAGCTGATTATTTTTGATGAACCTACCAGCGGCCTTGATGTTGCTTCCATGCAGAAGGTTTCAAAAGAGGTTATAAGCCTTCGCCAGAATGCAGGAGTTCTTGTAATTTCCCATGACTATGAATTTATCCGCCATGTTGCAGACAGAATTGTCTATCTGAATGACGGAAAAATTGAAAAGGATTTTATTTTATCTTCCCAGACTCTCGGGGAGCTGAATGAAATCTTTGACTTTATGCAAAAAAAGTCGGCAGGTGCTGACAGTATTATAAAAAAGGAGCGTAACTATGCGTAAACTCAAAATCAAAGATGTAGTAATGACCGCCTTGCTGACGGCATTATATATGGTCTTTTATCTGATTGCCAGCTGTATCACCATGGTACTTGGACAATTCGGACATGCAATCAGTCCCGGAATCTGCGGATTTCTAACCGGAGCTGTAATGTTTTTTGTAACCCGCAAGGTTGGTAAATTTTTCCAGTTTACAATCATGCAGGCAATCTGTATGTTGATTTTTTCTATCATGGGAGCCGGATATCTGCCATGGTTCATAACTTCAATGGTAGGAGCAATCATTGCAGACCTCATTGCTTCCCGCGAAGAAAAGCCTGTAGTATGGAAGGTTGCTATTGCTTCAGGAATTTTCCATGTAGGACAGGCCTGGGGAACAATGATTCCAAGCTGGTTCTTCCTTGAAAGCTATAAAGCTGAATGGATTGGCCGCGGTCAGACACCTGAAGCTATGGAGCAAATGATTCGCTTTACATCTGGCTTTATGGGAGTAGTTTCTACACTTATCGTTTTTGCGCTGGCCTTCGCTGGAGTATTCCTCGGCTGGCTGATTTTGCGAAAGCACCTAAAAGAGAATAAAAAAGTAGAACCAAATACATAATATACCTCCTTCTGGGGATGGCTAAAAATACCCGATTAGTCATCCCCTTTTCTGGAGCTTTATTGAAACAGTGTTTCAAATAGGAGACAATATGAAACAAAAATCTAACTTGCCCTTCTTAATCAAATCTATGGGGCCTTTCAAAATCACAATGGTATTCAGCATTATTTTTGCTGCCTTTTCTGCAATTGAAAATATCTATGCTTATACCTTTGTTTACAAAATTGCTCAGGAGCTTGTAACAAACTTCAGAGACCTAAAGGCAATCAATATTGACCTGCTTTCTGAATACGGCAAGGGAATTGCATTTGCAGTGTGTGCCGCTTATGGTCTTTACGGACTTTCCCTTTTGTTCTCGCACATCACTGCCTTTAATACGATCATGCGCTTAAAGAGAAAGCTTATTAAACATATTGGTACTCTGCCGGGCGGTTTTCATGATTCCAACCCCAGCGGCAGTCTTCGTAAGCTTATCGAAAAAAATACAGACGCAACCGAGACTATGATGGCCCATCAGATTCCTAATACAACAATGTCTATCGTGCTTCCGATTGCCTTTGTTGTTTTTATGTTTCGTTACAGCGTCCTGCTTTCTGTTGCCTGCCTTATTCCGGTAATCATAGGCTTTGTGCTTTTGATGGCTATTATGATGGGAAACGGAGGTGAGTTTGTTCATAAATATCAGCAGGCTTCAAAGGATATGTCTAACGCGGCTGTTGAATATGTGCGCGGAATTCCGGTTATGAAAACCTTTGGTCAGACAGCTGATTCTTTTTCCCGCTATAAAAATGCGGTCAACGGATTTTGTGATTATGTTTATAAATTTGCAATTTCCATGATGACAGCCGACAGCCTTTATAACACTGCAATCAACAGTGTCTTTTACGCCCTGGTTCCTACAGCCCTTTTCCTCTTCAACAAAGGCGGAGACACAATGAATCTTATCTGCTCTTTTGTTTTCTTTGCTTCGATTATTCCTATGGAAGTTACAATTCTGAAACGCATTATGGGAAACTCTTCTGAATCAATTATTGTTGATGAGGCAATGGAAAGTCTTAAAAAGATTTTTGATGAAAAGCCAATGGAATATATGGGAAACGCAAAACCTGCCGGCTACGGTTTTGTTTTTAAGAACGTGAGCTTCCGTTATGCAGAAAATCTTCCTCTTGCTTTGAATGGCATTAATCTTGAGATTCCTCAGGGAAAGACTACGGCTCTTGTTGGACTTTCCGGCGGAGGAAAAAGTACCATTGCTTCACTGGCAGCAAGGCTTCGAGACGTAACTCAAGGTCAAGTTTTATTAGGCGGAGTTAACATCAAAGACATCAGCGAAAAAGAATTGAACAATTACATCAGTATTGTTTTCCAGGAAAACAGTCTTTTGAAGATGAGTATTGCAGATAACGTTGCTCTGTATAAACCGGATGCCAGCCGCGAAGAAATTTTGAAAGCCCTGCACCTGGCCCAGTGCGATGACATTCTTGCAAAGCTTCCGGATGGAATTGACACAATGTTCGGCTCAAAAGGAGTTTACCTTTCTGGCGGTGAGATTCAGAGAATTGCAATTGCCCGGGCTATTCTCAAGGATTCTCCTGTAATCATTCTTGATGAAGCAACAGCCTTTGCAGATGCCGAAAATGAATATCTGATTAGAAAATCTTTTGAAGAACTTTTGAAAAATAAAACTGTAATTATGATTGCCCACAGAATGTCGACTGTCCGCAACGCCGACAAAATCTGCGTCATTGATAAAGGCAAGATTATTGAAGAAGGAAATCACGACAGTCTGATGAAGCTGAAGGGGAAATACAAAAACATGGTCAGCGAATATTCAAAGGCTGTCAGCTGGAAAATCGGCAAAGAGAAAAAGGAGGAAAAGGATGCTTAGTATACTAAAGACTCTTACAAAAAATGGCCGCCGTGCAATTTATAAATCTTCTGTCTGGCTTGCAATTTTTCAGATTCTTGCGATGCTGCCATTAATTTTGATTTATCAGACAATCAGCAAAATGTTTGCGGCCGGTACCAGCGGAAATAAAATTAACGTTTCTTATCTTGTACTTTTTGGCATCGGAACGTTCCTTGTTCTTGCCCTGTATTTTGCTTATAGAAAAATGTACAAGGAAAAATACTTGAGCGCATCAAAAGAAAACCTCACTCTAAGAATGGGAGTGGCCGACAAGCTTCGTCGCCTGCCGGAAAGTTTTCTTTCCAAGCATGACTTGAGCGACCTTACTTCTACAATTATGGATGACATCGGAATCATTGAAGGCATTCTTGCAAATCAGATTACTGAATTCATCGGAGGCTTTATTGGAATTGGTGTAACAGTTATCGCTCTCTTTTTTGTGAATGTAAAGATGACTCTTGCCTTGTTTTCTGTGTTACCGCTGGCTGCTCTTGCAATGGCTCTCTGTGATCCTATTTCTGGTGGAACTCATCAGAAGAATCGAAACATTAAGCTTGCTATTACAGACGGCATTCAGGAATATCTGGAAAACATAAAGGTTCTTAAGGCTTCGGGAAACATTGCTAAATATCAGAAGGGACTTGAAAAGAAAATGAAGCACCTGGTTCCACACCTTGTCCTTTTTGAGTTTCTTTCTGGTATGAGTGTTTCCACTGCCTACAATGTTCTCAGAATGGGAATTGGTGTAGTTGCGATTGTGGGTGCCCGCCTGCTTGTTACAGGAGAAATCACTGCTGCAGTTTACATTGTTTTCATGCTGTTTTCTGTCTGGGTATATGAGCCTCTTTCTTATACCTGTGAACATCTTGGAGCGGTAATTGCTTCTAAGGTTGCTTCCAGAAGAATTAAAAATATCAGAGACTATCCGGAACAGACTGGCTCTTCTGAGGTTGAAGCAAAGAATTATGATATTGAGTTTAAGGATGTAAGCTTTTCATATAATAAAAATGACAAGCCTGTTCTTCAGAACGTTTCCTTTACCGCAAAGCAGGGAGAATACACAGCTCTTGTTGGTGCTTCGGGAAGTGGTAAATCTACAATCTGCCGCCTGGCAGCCCGCTTCTGGGATAATGATGCAGGCGAGATTTTAGCAGGCGGTCAGAATATAAAAAATGTCGCACCGGAAAATCTCTTTAAGCTTTTTTCAATTGTCTTCCAGGATGTAACTCTTTTTAATGATACAATTTACAACAACATTCTGATTGGAAATAAAAATGCCAGCCGCGAGGAAGTTTTGAAAGCAGCTGAAATGGCTCAGTGTATGCCATTTATCGAAAAGCTCCCTGATGGAATTGATACAGTGCTTGGAGAAAACGGACATACTTTAAGCGGTGGTGAACGCCAGAGACTTTCCATTGCGAGAGCCCTTCTTAAAGATGCCCCAATAGTCCTCTTAGATGAAAGCACAGCTTCAATAGATCCTGAAACGGAAACAAAGATTCAGAACGCAATTGAAAAACTAACTAACGGTCGTACGGTTTTGATGATTGCACACCGCTTGCGTTCAATCGTAAATTGCGACAGAATCATTGTGCTGGATCAGGGAAGAGTAGTCGGCAACGGCACTCATGATGAATTGATGAAAAACTGCGAAGTTTATAAAAAGTTATATACTTTACAGAGTGAATAAGCTGGGGGCGTTACGGGGGCGAAGCCCCCGTAGAGAGGGTAGTACGTTCGCTATCGCTCACTACCGAGTTTCCTTCGGAAACTCGCGCCGCGAGGGGGAGACTTCCCCCTCCTCTAATAGGAGAAAAAATGCCACAAAGAATTATTGGAGTTTCAAAAAGACTTATAGAAGCAGCGAGCCGGGAGTTCCTAAAAAACGGCTTCGAAAACTCTTCCATCCGCACAATCGCCCAAAAAGCCCAGACCTCTCCGCGTGCCATTTACACCCGCTTCGAAAACAAAGAAGCCCTTTTCGAAGCGGTAATAGAACCCGCCTACTCAGACTTTATGGAGCTTTTTAAAAACGACAAAATACTTTACTGGGAAAATGCAGAAAAAGGAATGCTCCCACAAAACCCGGAAGAATATTACACAAAATATCTGGACTTTGCTTATAAACATAAAAAGCAGTTCACGCTTCTTCTTAGCAGCTCAAAAGGGAGTCGCTTTGAAAACTTCATAGAGAATCTTGTTCAGATGGATCTTGATTATTTGTACACATACTTGCCCCAGATCATTAAAAATCAGAAAGATATTCCAGCTGACTTATTGATAAACTGGGGCATAAGTGATACTTCACGAAAACTCTTTTTTGAAAGTATTACTCTATCCTTTTATCAGAATCTTTTTATGCCTTTCAAAAAGAAGGTTCCCCTGAATGAAGCAAAAGAATATATAATCAAACTTACACAATTCTATACTGCTGGAATTACGACAATGAAATAATTGTCATAGGTTTTAGACCTTAAACAAATCAATCTCTTTTCCAATCTTGTCGATTGAATCATTCATTACGCTTGCGACACTTGAGAGAGCAGCTCCGGTTTCGTTAATTCTCTTTGCACCTATACCCATCTCAGTTACGCTGTCTTTCATAGTCATAGTTGCATTCTGGAGATTGTGCATTTCCTCAAGGATTGCCTGGTTTCCGGCAGACATTTCGTTAGAAGCAGTTTTTACTTCCTGAGTACTGTCGTTCATAGAATGAAGGGCTTCGTTAATCTGCTTACTTCCAATAGTCTGTTCTTCCATTGCATTTTTGATAAGCTGTACAAGCTCATTAGTATCATTAATATTTGAAACAACTTCCTGGAAAGCAGAACTTGATTCAGCAGAGGCCTCTACTACACTTTCGATAGACTCACGGATTTTACCAAGCTGTACACCAATTGTCTTAGACTGTTCAGTAGAAGTTTCGGAAAGTTTTCTGATTTCATCAGCAACTACCGCAAAACCTTTACCGGCGTCACCTGCATGAGCCGCTTCAATTGCCGCATTCATAGCAAGAAGATTTGTCTGTTCCGCAATGTTTGCAATAACACTGTTGGCATCCTGAAGCATTTCAGACTGATCTTTAATTGCATCAATTTTTGAATTTACATCTTCCTGCAAAGATGTACCTGTCTTTGCATTTTCTTCAAGCTTATCAAAAGATTTTGCCATCTTATCAACAGAAGTATTAACGCTGTTAATATTGCCAATCATCTCTTCAACCGCTGCAGAAGCCTGCACTACCCCGGCAGACTGATTTTCAATCATCTTTTCCAGAGACTCAATATTTGAAGCAATCTCATTTACCGCGCCTGCTGTTTCTTCAACACTTGCAGACTGTGAAATAATCTGATTATTTACACTCTCGATGTTTGCAATGATTTCTGTAATTGCAGAAGCCGTATCATGAGTAATATCATTCATCTGCTCTTTTGATTCTGCAAGTTCTTCTTTAGATCCCTTTACCTGAGAAATTATAGAATGAAGTTTTCCTGTAAATAAATTAAAGCCGTCAACAACATCACCTACTTCATCTTTTGACGCAACCTTTAAGCGTTTTGTAAGGTCTGCATTTCCTGAGGCAATTTCCACAATAGCTTTTTTCAGCAAACTCAAAGGCTTAATGGAAGCAGAAATTACAATTCCACAAATAATAAGAGAAAGAAGAGTAAGTACTATGTATATAATCGAAATGCTGACTGTAAGAGCGCGGACTTTATCTTCAAAATCAGAGAAAGGAACTGAACATGCAGCTACCCAGTTTGTATCAGGAACTCTTTCCCAGGCACTCATCCATTTCTGACCATTGTCCGTATAAATGTCATGGCCGGTTTCTCCGGAAAGCATATAAGTTAAATGCTCACCTAAAGTTGTGCCCGCATTCTGCTTTTCAATTTCTGCAAGATCTTCTACACCAACCTTCCAGTGATCTTCATTTGCAAGCGTAATTTTAGTCTTTGCACTGATAACATAAGGCTTTCTGTTTTGTGAAATAGAATACTGCATACAAACATCGCTAAGAAAATATCCGTCTAATACACAATAAAGAACATTAATTATATTGCCCCTGTTATCATATACAGGATAGGAATAAACCATGAGAGCCATACCTTCAGTTGCTATAAATGGATCGGTAATCTGAAAAGAACCTTTTAAAGCATTGATAAAATAATCATTATCTTTCAGGTTCATCAGCTCCCAAGTTTTATACTTATATGAATTACCTTCCATATCTATAATGGAAATATCAACATAAGAATTATCATCAGGAATAGCCTGCTGAACAAGTTTTGTTTTTTCTATTAAGGAAACATTTGGATCTTTTATTTGAGGATTTGTGGACAGAGTCTCTAATAGCTTTAAATGCACCTGATTATTAAGACTCATATCTTTTGCAACAGCACTTACATTATGCTGCAGATCCAGATACATCATCTCTTCAAGAGATGCAGAACTTTTATTTCTGACAACGAAGCTTATAAATACATTTGAAAGTACAGTAACCAGTAAGACTGTAACAATAATTCTTACTCTAAGAGACCCTTTAAAACCTTTCATTCCATACTCCATTTTTATGCATTATTGATTCAGTTTTTAAATAGATTTTTTAGAGATAACTTATATTATATAACAAAACGTTTATAATTCAAAATTTTTTAACAGGCAGGCTTGACTTACCTATAAAACTAGTATATTATTACCTTGTTAGTTGTGACTAACAAGTATGTCGTATACTTTTTTGCTCTTATAAATTTAATAAAGTTTGTTGTTAATCTACTTAAAGAGCCGTTCAGATTTGCCAACTGACGGCTCTTTTCTTTGTACTTCATTTTATTTCATCATTGCATGTAAATCGGCAAAACGACCTTTTTCATCTGTATGTGCTGTATTGTGGCGTGCAACCTGGGCTATTCCCCTCATTTCTGAAAGATTATGATATCCATGACTTTTCATAAAATCTCTTAAACCATTTTGAATATCAATTGCAACATTTGGATTTGTAAATTTTGCCTGTCCTATTTCTACCGCACTGGCTCCTGCCATAATGAATTCAACAGCATCCTGCCAGGTACAAATTCCACCAATACCAACGACAGGTACTCGCTGCTCAGGCGGCAGTTTATTTATCTCCTGAACTACATCATAAACTATACGGAGTGCCAGAGGCTTAAGACCTGGACCAGAATATCCTGCATGAACATTATTAAAGAAAGGCTTTCCTTTATCAATATCAATTGCAACTCCATGAATCATATTGATTAAACTGATTGCGTCGGCACCTGCTTTTATACAGGCAATTGCGATAGGGCGATTATCTGCGGCATTTGGAGAAAGCTTTACCATAAGGGGCTTTTTAGTAACTGCACGAACGGCTGACACACAATAATAAGCCGTATCTGCACTCATTCCCCAGGCAAGACCCGCCGCCTTAATATTCGGGCAGCTGATGTTAAGCTCTATCATGTCACAATCTGTCTTGTCCAGAAGCTTAGCACCTTCCACATAAGACTCAATATCACTTCCGGCAAGGTTTGTGATTACAACAGGGCCAAGACCAATCATACCGGGAAGCAGATTTTCAATATAATAAGGAATTCCAGGATTTTGAAGTCCGATAGAATTCATATTTCCGCCTGCAACCTCAAGACTACGCTCGCCGTGATTTCCTTCGCGAGGCTCAAGTGTTACTCCCTTGGAAACTATTCCACCCCAGGCAGCAACATCACTAACACCACGGAAATTCTGCCCGAAGGCAAAGGTTCCGCCACTTGCGATTGTAGGATTTTTAAAGTGAACGCCGGCAATGTCCACGCTTAAGTCAGGCTCTTCATTAGCAACAAGCGGCTGACGGCGTGGAGCTGGAGGATCAAAAATAACTTCGCTGGCATCAAAAACAGGGCCGTCTTTACAGCAACGCTTGAGTCCTTTTGTAGTTTCGATTGTACAACCCAGACAGGCTCCAAGGCCGCAGAGCATTCTATACTCCATACTGATATAACATTTGATTCCAAGTTCAGCTGCAAGTTTCTGAACATAAACCAGAGCTGGAATCGGGCCGCAGGCTAAAATCAGTTCGTAACCGGCAGCCTGCACGGCTTCTTTTGTAAGGGCACAGGGCAGCATTCCTTTGAGGCCGCAGGAGCCGTCATCGGTGGTAATTTCAAGCCGGTTAGCATGAACTCTTTCCAGCCCGTATGAGCCGGACTTAAAAGCAGCATAAAAATCATAAGAGCCATCCGGAAGACTTGCTGCAAGATTTGCAACAGGAGCCACTCCTATTCCGCCTCCCACAATACAGATTTTTGTCTGCCCCTTATTTTTCTCAGCAACCTCACGGCACTCTTCTAAAGGCCATGGAGTACCTAGTGGACCAATCACAGAAATATCATCCCAAAGAGTCATGTGGCAAAGTTCTCCGGTTCCACGTCCTTTTTCAAGAATCATAAACTGTACAAGAACTTTTCTTTTCCCCTCGTTGCTGATCCACTCTTCGGAATGATAAACGCTGATGGGTCTGTTATAGTGAACAGCTGATTTAGCACTTCGAATAAGATAAAACTGGCCGGGCTGTGGAACTGCCTGATTTGGCCGCTCAAGCTCTATCGTTGTTTGCAAAAGATAAACATTGGGCTGGCCTTCAATCTTTTCCAGACGCTCAACCTTTGTCTTTCCAAAAAACTGCAAACCTTTTCCATTTTCATCAATCTCTGCTAAATCCATAACTGTTCACCTGTCTCCTATAAACTAATCCAGATATTTATCCGCGAAAGAGGATGTTGTTTACAACTCCTTCGAGGTATTCCTCGCGGCCTGAACCTGGATCAGATGGCTTTTTCATTTCTGCGGCACGGGCAGCAAGCTCTTCAAGAGTTGTCTGCTTGTCGCGAATCTTCTTACCAATTCCACTTTCGTAGCTTGAATACTTTTCTTTGATAAAGCCGTCAATTCTTCCGTCCTCAATAATTTCTGCAGCCTTAATAAGACCGAGAGCAAAAGTATCCATTCCCATGATGTAAGCGTGGAACATATCTTCGAATGTATTTGAAGGACGACGGTTCTTTGAGTCAAAGTTGAAACCACCTGTAAGACCGCCAGCCTTGAGGACTTCATACATGGCGAGAGTTGCGTCGTAAACATTCCAAGGGAAGTTATCTGTATCCCAGCCAAGAATTGGATTTCCCTGGTTAGCATCTACAGAACCAAGCATTCCGTTTATGCGGCTGATGCAAAGTTCATGCTGGAAAGTATGATTTGCAAGGCTCGCGTGATTTGCTTCGATATTCATCTTAAAATCTTTATCCAAACCATACTGGCGGAGGAAACCAATTGCTGTTGCAGCATCAAAATCATACTGATGGCTCATCGGCTCCTTTGGCTTAGGCTCGATATAGAAGTCACCCTTAAAGCCGATTGAGCGGCCATAATCAACAGCCATGTGCATGAGGTTAGCAATATTTTCCTGTTCAAGTTTTACATCTGTATTGAGAAGAGTTTCATAACCTTCACGGCCACCCCAGAATACATAACCGCGGCCACCAAGTTTTACTGTAATCTCAAGAGCCTTTTTTACCTGAGCAGCAGCAAAGCAGTAAACATCAGCAGAGTTTGTTGAGCCTGCACCGTTCATAAAGCGAGGATTACCGAACATGTTTGCAGTACCCCAGAGACACTTAATGTCAGTTCCCTTTGTCTTCTCAAGGATGTAATCTGAAATTTCGTCCAGGCGTTTGTTTGTTACATTGATGTCATTTGGATCTTCCGGAACAAGGTCAACATCATGCCAGCAGTAGTATTTGATTCCGAGCTTTTTCATAAACTCGATACCGGCATCTACCTTAGCCTTTGCGTGCTCCATTGTTCCCGGAGTCTGGCCGAATGATTTATCGGCAGTTCCAGAACCAAACATATCAACACCATTTGCGCCAAGGTTATGCCACCAGGCCATTGCGAATGGAAGATGTTCGCTCATCTTTTTTCCCATGATAGTCAATTCAGGATTGTAATACTTGAATGCCCATGGATTTTTACTATCTTTTCCTTCAAATTTGATTTGAGGGATGTTCTTAAAAAACTCGCTCATTTTGAGCCTCCTATTTTTTTATGTTAGTTTTGCCTAACTACTATACTGTTAGTATATACTAACAGTATAAAAAAAGAAATAGATAGCTTTAAAGATTTTTAAAATTGATCCGTTACAATTCTATTATTTTATCAACACTTGCAAGTGTAGATTTTCTATGCGAAACCAGAATCATAGTTTTGTCGGGGTCTTTGTCTTTTTCATCTTTTAAAGATTTCAGAATGATAGCTTCATTCAGAGAATCAAGATTACTTGTAGGCTCATCCAAAAGCATGAACTTTGCGTCATATAAAAAGGCTCGGGCAAGACCAATTCTCTGGCGTTCTCCTCCGCTAAGACTGCTTCCGAGCTCACCGGTTTTGGTATCATAGCCGTGAGGCAGTGACATAATAAATTCATGAAGTGATGCCTTTTTTGCAGCACTTTCAAGTTCTTCAGTGCTAAAGCAATCAGCTCCAAGAGATATGTTTTCTGCAATAGTTCCGTTGAAAATATAAGTTTCCTGAGTGATATAGGAAATCATTGAGCGCAGGTTTTCCGTATTCAGATTTTTTACATTCTCGCCACTGATTAAAACCTCCCCTTTATCTGTATCCCAGAAACGCATGAGAAGTTTTAAAAGTGTTGATTTTCCGCAGCCGCTTGGTCCGTGGATTCCTAACATTTTCCCTTTTGGAAAAACCGCGTTGAAATCTTTTAGTATTTCTTTTTCATCATAAGCAAAAGAAAGATTTTGAACTTCAGCTCCTTCAAATGAAACTGATTTTCCATCTGACACTTCTTCCACAAGGGGCTTTTCTTCCAGCAGATTCAAAACTCTGTTACCACTCGCAATTGTCTGATTCAAATTATTCGAAAGATTTGAAAGGGCAACAACAGGTCCAAAGGAACCAAGCATTGCAACCGTGCCTGTAACGAGGTCGGAAAAATCAATCAGATTTTTAGTAAAAGCAGCGTATAATAAAAAGAAAGCTCCAGTTCCAAAAAACAGTATCGCACCTGTTGTAAAAGCCCTCTGCAAAGCTTCGTATTTATTCAACCTTCCCTGAAGACGTCCAAGTTCAAGTGATTTTTCTTCAATCTGATTTTTACGCTTTTTTCCATAATCATATTGAATTGTTTCATCCAAACCGCGAAGACTTGCAAGAACAAAAGAGTTCAACTCTCCAAACTCATTTCTAAACTCAAAGCCTTTGCCACTTCCAAGTCTGCTGTTAATAAGGGGAATCAAAAAGCCAACTGTCAGATAAGCGGCAGCTGCTAGAAATCCTGCCCAGATATAAATCTTTCCTAAAAAGACACACATAATTATGCTCACAATCAGGGCAATAGCAACCGGCGAAATTGTATGGGCATAAAAAACTTCCAGAAGCTCAATATCACTTGTGATTACAGAAATCAGATTTCCCTTATCGCGGCCTTCTAGCTTTGCAGGGCAAAGGCGGCGAAGGGCGGCAAAAACTTTATGGCGGATTATTGCAAGCAGTTTAAAGGCAATAAAATGATTACAATACTGCTCGCCGTAATGAAGAAGGCCACGTGCAACTGCAAGAATAATCAGAAAAGAAAAAGGAATGAGCCCTGATGTTTTTTGTGCCAGGGCAAGCAGTTCCCCAGAAGCAAAAACTGTCAGGAAAATTGCACACAAAAATCCCGCTACTCCAAGTACAATTGCCAGCAGCATAACCGGAAGCAGAGGTTTTACAAGAACTATGAGTTTTGCCATAACTACAAGAGCCGGGCGGCGCTTTTGATTTTCATAAGATTTCATTTTGCACCTCCTACAAAGTCTTCAAGTTCTTTTTGTTTTTTATAGAGCTTTGAATATTCGCCATCAATTTTCATCAGCTGTTCGTGACTTCCCTCTTCTGTTATTTTTCCAGCTTGCAGAAAATAAATCTGATTTGACTTAACCACATTTGCCAGGCGATGAGAAATGAGGATTATGATTTTTGACTTTGCAAGCTCTTGGATAAGAGACATAATCTGTTCTTCACTTTCTACATCAATACTGCTGGTAGCTTCATCAAAAATATAAACCTGAGGATTCAATAAAAGGGCACGTGCCAACGCAAGACGCTGTCTTTGTCCTCCGGAAAGATTTGAAGCAGCTTCTGTCAGCTGATAATCTAAACCACCGTTAGCATCTACAAAATCAAGAAGATTAACTTTGGAAAGAACCGTCTCCAGTTCTATATCTGCAGCATTTGGTTTTGCCATTAAAAGATTATCGCGGATGCTGCCTTTAAAAAGATAAGCTTCGTGATTTACAAGTACCATGTTTTTCATCAGGGAGGATTCGGAAATTGACTGGAGTTCAGTGCCATCAAACGACACACCACCATCATAATTTTTGTTCCTTCCCATCAGAATTCCCGCAATTGTACTTTTGCCGCTGCCAGAAACTCCAACAAAGGCTGTGATTCCTCGACGACATTCAATATTAATATTCTGTAATATTGTCCGCTCTTTGTTGTAAGAAAAACTGACATTCTCAAATCTGATTGAATCAAGCTTTTCCGGGAAAAGCCCATTTTTTTCTTCCGGCTCAGGTAAATCCAAAAGTGCGAAAATCTTATCACTGGCAGCCATACCATTCATCGCAACATGAAAAAAAGATCCAAGCAGACGGAGGGGAATAAAAAACTCGGCCGCAAGAAGGATTATCATTAAAGCGCCCTGCAGGTCAACATTGCCAGCTCTGAATTGCATTAAAGTAACTATCATTCCAACAGCAGCACCACCATAGGCCATAATGTCCATCACAGAAGTGCTGTTGAGCTGCATAGTCAAAACCTTCATCGTAACATGACGGAACTTCTGAGATTCCTCATCCATTTCGCGAGCCTTTTTTTCATCAGCCTGATAGATTTTTAAGGTTGTAAGCCCCTGAAGATTTTCAAGAAAGCTGTCTCCAAGTTCAGCATACAGCCCCCAGTAATTTTTCAGAAGTCTTTTTGCAATTTTCATTACGACAACAATCGAAAGTGGAATAAGAGGAACGCAAATCAAAAGAACAGTCGCTGCCCTTAGATTCACAAAAGACAAAAATGCAAAAAGCGTGAGCGGGCAAATCAAACTATAAAAAAACTGAGAAAGATATTTTCCAAAATAGATTTCAAGCTGCTCAACGCCTTCACTGGCAAGCTGAACTACTTCTGCAGTATGAACATTTTCGCGGTAGGAAGAACCGAGATGCAAAAGTTTTTCGTAAATCTTGCTTCGCAAAATTCTTTTTACATCGACGCTTGCTTTGTAGGAAGTTCGTGAAGTAAGCCATTCCATCAGAAAGCGGATGCCGATACAGCCCAAAATAATTGAAAGACAAATTCCAAAAGCAGGAATTGTATTTTCAAAAAGGCCTGCAATCATCCCGGAAAGGCAAAAAATCAGCAGCACCTGAGCAATCAGCGAAATCCACTGCAGCAATACCTGAAGCACCACATATTTTTTTGCATGTGAAAGAAGTTTTATTAATCTAACCTTTATCATTTTGCCCCCTTCTTTTGTTTTATACTGCAAATCAAATGCCAGACCGCAAGACAAGGATGATATAAAATTATTCTAGGCCCTGAAAATCTCATAGTCTTTCTAATTTTATCACGCATAAAAGGGCTGTAACAATGTGTTTTGCAGTTTGAGCAGAATGTTTTTTCTTTTATATGAGGACAATGCTCACTTCTCTGAACGGCATATTCTGCGAGAGTGGCGCAATCAGGACACAAAGTTTTAGTCTTTCGATTGTATAAAGTCTGATGATTTTTCCTACAATAAAGATGAATCATCTGTGTAACGACATACTCTTCTTTTTTGCGTTTCTTTTCAATCCGGGACTGCACTTACTTTTCCTCATCGGTCTTTTTTTCAGTCTTAACACGGAACATAAAATAACCAATATGACACAGCCACACCACAGCAAGAATTATACAGGGAACCCAGATGCCTTTTCTTGCCATCATGAAAAAGCCAAAGCCCATTACAAGGGTAACAGAAATCAAAATATAAAGTTTTGTTTTTAAGGTCATGGCTTTTCGCTCTACAAAGGATTCCAGATTCTTTTTATATAGTTTTGTATTTATAAACCAATTGTGAAGCCGCTCTGACGATTTTGCAAAAGCAAAAGTTGTCACAAGATAAAAAGGCACCGTTGGAAGCACCGGCAAAAACACGCCGATTGTTCCCAGCACAAGACAGATAAAACCAATTATTAACCAGAAAACTTTAAATGATTTGTTAGCCATAACAAACATTAACATATTTTGTGATTAGCTACAACTAACATAAAATCATTTTATCACTTTTCCACCCGGCAAATCCGATTTTGTCTGATTATCTATTCTAATACTACGACGCCAGTGCAACAAATAATCCCACTACAGCACACGAAGGAATTCCAAGCAGTGTGCCTATACAGCTCTGTTTAATGTGAAATAAATAATCGTGATACTCTTTCATATCCTCTGTGCCAGGAATGCGCATTCTCTTTGAATGACAAAACCAGATACAATCCAGAACAAGGGCGTCAAACCAGGTAATAGAAAGCCAGACAATGAATGTATTTAAAAATCCCTGCCAGAAAGTTTCAGCATGATTTATTTTAATCATTACAAGAACGGCAGCTACTATCAGAACAATTATTGCAAGAGCTTTTCGAACAAGGTCTTTTGCAGAAAATCTTTTTTCAGTTTTTTCGACAAGGCCAAGTTCCTCGCACCTTTTTCGAATTGCAGGCGGATAATCGCTTATTACTCCAATCGGATTTTTTAAGTCCATTGGAACCACAATCAGCGTAAAGGCAACAATTCCAATTAAACATTCGATTAGCAAAATCATCATCATTCCCCATTCATTAATTTCCAAGTTTCAATAAAATCAATTATTCTCTTAAAACTATCCTGCCTTGCTTCTTCACATTCTTCTGGATATTTCTTTTCGGCGGGCAGCATGTGATTCAAGGCCCATTTTGCATAACCGGTCATTTCGTCGAGTCCGTCTGTAAGAGCATGACTGGCTTTATCATAAATGTGTGCTTCATAACGATAGGGATAATGATTTTCTTCAAGAATCTTAATCATCCGGGGAACAGCCAGATCTGATGGCCATGCATCATCATCTTTTGCCGCAAGAAACAAAACATCAGCATGCATATTTTCCACCTTGATTCTGGACTCCTCTGTAACCGGATTATGATCGTATCCGTAACGCATAAATCTCTTAAGACCATACCGCTTATCTTTCATAGCACCCATAAAAACATGCGGCAAACCTTCTTCAATTAAAGACCATGGTGAATATGGTATATCTTCTCCATGCCAGGTATAAACTGATTTGCCTAATCGCTTAAAATTGTTTGTCGTGCCTTCCATCACATAATCAAAAGGGACAATTGGAATGACACAATTCATTTCAGGAATTAAAGAAGCTGCAAGAAGAGTGTAGCCCGCACCGGTAGAGGCCGACGTCATAGCAATCCCCTTTATTCCTTTTTCATCTTTCAGCCATCTGACAGCTTTCTCAACATAATCAACCGGAACAGAAACAAGATTTTTTGAAAGACCCTTCCACATATAAAAGCCAAGGACAAGAACGTTGTAGCCTGCATTGCGTAAAAAACGACACATAGAAACACTTGTCTTTTCATTGCAGCTTGCACCGCCCGCTGCAATGATTGCTTTTTCCAGAGATTTTGTTCCCGGGAAATACAGGCCTACAAATCCGTTTTTTTCTAAAGTACATCGTTCAATTTCACATATTCCTGTCATATATAATTAAATAATCACTCCTGTATAATTAATTGCGGTTTCGCTTTTATCCGGCACGTACCAGTAATCACAGGAATCTGCCCCTGTTGCAACTGTATGAGTGCGGATTAATTTTGCGTGCATGAGCTTTGCATATTGATGATCAAGCTTGCACATATGCGGCATTACTTCCATGTAGCCGTATTTTTTTGCATACTGAACAAGCGGACAGCCAACAAGGGTAAAAGCAAATCCTTCATCTGTATTATTCGGATTCACACGCATTCCCCAGGTGTCAAGCCATTTTCCTTCTGCCTGATTTTTTCTTACATTGTCTGCGTATTCTTTATAACTTTTGTAAAGATATTTTCGAAGAGGATTTAAGATACGTTTGTGATTTATGTTCATAAGCGGACTTAAAAATCTTACAGAGTTATATACCTCAATCAAAAGTTCATCTATCGCGTTTCCGTCCAGACGATGATCTGTAGCTTCATAAAACGACAGAAAAATAATAAACATAGTAAGATTGCCTGCAAGAGAATTATCTTTTCCACCAAGGTCAGGTGCATTTGCCATCATTTTTGGAAAGATTTCTTTTTGTCGTCTGCAGATTTCTTTGTATTCCAACGAAAAATGTTTTTTCACATATTTTTTTATATGACGAAATATGAACTTTTCCATAATTCAGGCGCTCCATGATTCTAAAGTTTTTAATATTATTTTAAGAGTATCTTCTCTTGCTTTTTCACATTCCTCTGGATGCTTCTTTTCTCTCGGCAGCATATTATTATTCACAGGGAAATACCCCAGATTGTGACTTCCTGTTTCTGAATTAATATGTCTGTAATTGTGTTTGAAATGCATTCTTTCAAGTCTTTTACAGAGCAACTCAGCATCTCTTTTAGCAGGAACAGATTCATCATGTGTGGAAGTTAAAAACAGTATATCACCATTTATTTTCTCAACAGGAATCTCATTTTCTTCTGTTCCTTTTCTATCCCATTCATCAAAGAAGTATAAAAGTCTGACCTTATGTTCTCTGATACACCTCTTAATAAAATCAGACATTAATCTGCCCTTTTCTACATACGGAAAATCAGTACCTCTGAACGAAACCATTGCTTTACAAGGATCTTCGGATGGCTTCCCAGTTCCCTGCATTATATGTCCAAAAGAAGAAGCAGCAATAACAAGACTTATATCAGGTACTACACTTGCCGCAAGAAGAGCCATACCAGCGCCTTTTGAATTACCATAAATACCAATTCGTTTATATCCGAGTTTTTTCATCTCGTCGCAGGCTGATTGAAACTGTTCAAGCGGTATTGCCCTCATGTTTTTCTTTTGACCCTCGCCACCATAATAAGACATGGCAAGAGTAGAATACCCGTGTTCTGAAAAGAGCCTTGCATATTTTTCCGGTAATTCAAGCCCCTTTAGTCCCTGAATAACAATAAGGAGTCTGTCATCATCATTTCCGGGATTATATAAAACGCCCTCGAATCCATTTTGAAGATACTTGAAAGTCTTCTTTATCATATTCACCTGCCCTTAAATTCACATCATGCTGATTAAAGCGGTTACCGCAATTCCACCAATTCCAAGCGTATTTGTTACAGCAAGCGGGAATGTATGAAAAATCTTACTGAACTTTGAAAGCAAAATACCTGTAACAAGAAATACCAGCGGCGTAAGCAGACACATAACTTTTGGAACTGCGACAATTCCAGTAAAGATAACAATCCATACCCAGATTGAATTAACAAAAACAAGAATTAAATATGTCAGAAAAGCAGATACACCAGTAGCCTTACTCATAATGGAATAAAGATCTTCCACCATCTTAAGGCTGCCATTATTTTTCATAATTGACTTATAAATCAGCGGCATAAAACAGGCATTTAAATGAAAAGCCACACCTCCCATCGCACCTATTGATAGAACAATAAAATAAGCAATTCCCATGGCTCTATTCTGAATAGCAATCTGATGAGCAAAAGCAACAAAACCCAGATAATAAAGCGGAATTGAAATACTTGCCAGTGCACCGCTGATTATAAAATCACTAGTGGGAGCTTTTTCCCAATTACTTTCAATCTTCTTTGCTTCCCCGATTCGAACGCTGTCTGTTCCCTGACAACGGTACAAAAAGTAATCACCTACAGCACATATTATTGAGCCGACAATTCCAGTTATTGCAAACGCCTCGTACATAGTTACACCTCCATTAAATTATGTCTCTACTGTCAAAAACAAATTTTCACAATTCTCATTCTTACGGATTTTTCGCAGAATTTTATCATGAGTTTGTGGAAAAAACTTACTTCTTTGTAAATATCACGATAGCCGCGCATGTAGCTTCTAGAGCTGATTGTTTTGAAAGACGACCATGTAAAGAGAATGTCTTCATCTTCCAGAGAAAAGAACGCACTGACATCTTTTATTCCGGCTTCCTTGAGCCAGGTTTTTGTCATGAGTTTTGCACCACGCTGATTACAGATGTCAAACACAAGGACACTGCCTGGAAACTTTTCAGCCATTTTACAGACAAGTTTTTTTACTTCTTCTGTTTTGAAATAATAGAATACGCCGGAAGCAAAAAATACTGCACCGTTTTTAACATCATTTGATTCGGCAATTTTATCCATCCAGGAAAAATCATTCAAATCACACGGAAGGCTTTCTTCTCGCACACCTTCCGGCAAAAGTTCGTTTCTTACTTTGATAACATCTGGCATGTCAATGTTGAAACCATGGCATTTTTCGTTGTCACATTTTCTAAAGGTGTCATCAAGACCGCAACCCAGGTTTACAACAGAAGCGTTTGGATGATTTGTCAGATAGTCACGAACTTCCCAAGCCAAGTCATATTGCCTCTGTGCCACTTCAAGCGCACCAAAAAGCCCGACCGAGCTATTCATCTTTTTTGCCCTCGCGGCAAAATCATAATCAAGCATTCCACAAATACGAACAGCTTCTTGATCATTAAAAAGCTGTGGAAATTTTTCTGAACAAACTTTTCGAGCAAACAACGGAATTATCAATGTTTCCTGAACAGTATTTTTTTCAATATGATATTTTTTCATATCATTTTTTCTCGCTCTTCATTAAGGTAATTGGAAATGGCATTTTTCCAGGTTTATATTTAATTCTAAGTTCAGGCTCTGAATTAAATATTAATTCAGCTTCTAAAATTGTAATTTGTTTGCCATCATTTGCTATAACAGAAATATTTTTAGCATAGAAACTTCCATCCTGTTTTTTCTTAATACTGAATGAAAATTGATCCACAGTTTTATCTTTATAGGAAAATGGCAGGATTGTAATAGTTTTTGAATCACCTTCATTCTCATTTATTGTAAATTGAATTTCAGATTCTGATTTTGAACCAAGAACACTAAGTGTAGATAACTGTCGAACAGCTACTGGTTGAGAAAATGCGAATGCTACAAAAATATAAATTAATAATGAAAATAAGAATTGTTTCTTTAAGGACATTTTTACTCCCTTAGAAATAATGTTTCATTCCCGTTGTTATACAAACATAACCGCCGCAGAAATTGCCATTTGCAATCTGAAATTTATCTATATTTGATTTCACACCAAAACTCGCGATTGCTGCACCTCCACCAAATTCTACAAAAAAGCCTTTATTTTGCAAAAACAGGAATTCAAAACCGCCGGCTCCGCCTAATTCCAGAATCAACGGTGCAGAGAAAAACTGATAGTTACAATCTTTGCTTGTACCTATCTCACATTTCATATAACCATAAGTTCTAAATGAGAAATCACTTATTTTTATGATTTTTCCAAAGTGAAGCTTATCTCCAAATGAGATTAACATTCCATCAGTTCCAAAATCATTTGCTAAGTATAAAGAAGCGGAAATTTCATCCCGAATAAAAAATCCGGTTTGAGATGAATAAATAGGAAATGAAAAATTAATTCCACCGCCGCTTTTTCTGCTTTGAATAAGGGCAAAAGTTCCAAACGATAAATCATTGGTCGAGTTTTCTTTTGCATAAGAAAACGAAAGTGAACAGAATATGATTACAGCAAGAACTGTTCTTTTAAATATCTTGTTAGACATATATAACAATAGAACAACTTCGCTGGCATCGGCAATGTGCTTATACATATAATCATAAATATTTTTCTGTGACTTCATTGCCAGAGAATAAATTGGTGCAAATCTGTCCCAAATTGTTTTACTCATTGTTTTCTTCCTTTTATTGATTTTTTATTTTTTCAACTTGTAATTTTATTTCTGCAATTCCAGCAAGAATATCAGCTTTTTTCTTTGGTGTATAAAAGCGGATTTTGGGTTCTATTTTTAGAAGAAGAGGAAGAAGCGGCTTGAGGTTATCTGGATTTAAAGCATTTTCCGGATAGATTGCCAGAATGCTTGCCGTACTTTCTTTATAAGTGATTTCTGCCTGAGGACAGATTATGCGTACAACTTCGAGGGCAGCATTTCTGATGTCCTGATCTCGAAGTATGGGGTCGCGGAAACGCAGGCGACCGGGAAAATAACGATATTCCATAGTCTATCCTAAAATGGTGGTTTCGACAGGCTCAACCACCGGCAGCACTGGCAGCACCGGCTTCATTGCATTTACGCTAAAAACAATTGTCGAAGCATTATGTAGGATTGCCGCCATAGAAGGCGAGATAATTCCGAGAAGCCCAAGCAGCATAAAACTTGTGTTTACCGCAACTATGCCTCGGTTATTCGTATCGATTTTTTCGATGAGTCTTGTACCAAGCAGACGTGTTTTATATAAACCTTCCAAACCGTCTTCGGCAGAAAGAATTATATCTGCTGTTTCGCCAGTAATATCTGCACAGTCGCCCATTGCAATTCCAGTGTCGGCAGCGGCTAGAGCTGGAGCGTCATTTATTCCATCACCAATCATAATTACTTTGTGACCAAGACGCTTTTGTTCTTCTATATATTTGAATTTATCTTCCGGAAGAGCCCGCGAAATATAATTATCAATCTTTGTGATTTTTGCAGCATTGCGGGCAGCGCCTTCGTCATCACCGGTAATCATTACGCAGTTACGAACTCCGCTTTGATGGAGCCTTTTGATGATTGCAGGAGCATTTTTTCTTACAGGATCATTGATTGCAAATATTCCAATCAACTCTTTTTCTTCTGCAAGATACAAAAGTGATTCGCCGTTTTCTATTGCTTCTTTCTGGATATTTTCCAGCCCTGCCGGCTTTTTTACTTTTTCATCATCAAAAATAAAATGCCTGCTACCGATAGTTAGTTTCTTATCATGTAATTTTGTTGCAATTCCGTGAGCCACAATGTATTCAACCTTTGCATGCTCTTCCGGATGCAGCAAACCTCGCTCGCTTGCCGCATGTACAACCGCCGTCGCAATAGGATGAGCAAAGTGCTCCTCCAGGCAGGCCGCAGTCGCAAGTACTTCATTTTCTTCCTGACCGCCAAAAGCCATTATCCGGGACAGTTGAGGAGTAGCCGCTGTCAAAGTTCCAGTCTTATCAAAAACAACAGTATCTGCAAGGGAAGCTTCTTCCAGGAACTTTCCGCCTTTTACGATTATTCCATTTTCGGCCGCTTCCTTCATTGCGCTCAAGACTGCGATTGGAGATGCCAGCTTCATGGCACAGGAATAGTCTACCATCAGAGTTGCCATCACTTTTGTCATATTGCCTGTTGCAAGAAAAACTGCAAGTGAAAGCAGGAAGTTATATTTCACAAGAGAATCGGCCAGATGCTCAGAGCGAACCTGGGACGAAACCTTGAGTGCCTGCGAATTATCTATCATCGTCAGAATATTCTGAACCTTTGTCTGGCTTCCAGTTGCACGAACTTCAATAAAAAGCTCACCTTCCTGAACCACAGTGCCGGCAAAAACAGAAGCCCCTTCCCTCTTTTCTACAGCAAGAGGTTCGCCTGTAATTGAAGCCTGATTTACAAGCCCTTCCCCGCGGATAACTTCACCATCTACAGGAATTATACTGCCAGTACGAACGGCGACCAAATCACCTTTTTTCACAAATGAAAGCGGAACTGTCTTTTCCACAGTCTCACCTTTTTCATTTTTAGTAACCAGCTGCACCTGATCATTTTGTGAAAGCAGGCGATTTGCAAGGTCTGAATAAGATTTCTTTTTTGTAAACTCTTCGATTGTATCCCCGATGTTCAGCAGGAAATTGATATTTGAAGCAGTCTTTGTATCTCCGGTAATAAGTGCCATGGAAATAGCTGCAGCATCAAGCACTTCAGATTTAAAGACGTTGCCACTTGCTACCTGTTCTACACCTTTCAAAATTCGTGGACCGAGCGACCAGACTCGTAAAGCAAGTCTTACCGGCAGGGGCAAAATCTGCTTAAAATAATGCCAGGCTGTCATACAGGCAAGGTCAAAAAGAAGGCTTTCTTCTTCCTGTGGCTCTTCAACAGCCTCCAGCATTTCCTGATTTTTCAAATATTTGTCTGAAAGCGCCATGAAATAGGCACGGATATGATTTTCAGATAATTGTTTTGTATCGTAATAAATGAGGAAGGAAGCAGTTGTGTAGTTCACAGAAACATCTGTCATTCCTTCCTGAACAGAAAGCAGACTGTGGGCAAGGGCAGCCTGTCGCTTAGAAATTTTTGATTTATCATAGCGGATTCGGATCCGCCCTGGCAGAGAATGCTTTACTGTAAAATCCATAAAATGCCCCGCTTATGCGTTAGCCTTTGCATCCTGCTCGGCCTTTACATCCTCGGCAATGACCCTACAAAGCACCTCGAAAAGCGCCCACTAACAAGTGGGCAAGCGTGCGAGGTGGCAGATATAACGGTTACAGCCTACACCGTTGACCAT
>SFOB01000212.1 GCA_004554075.1 Treponema sp. | reverse complement strand
ATACTTTCAAAAATTTTGTTGTCGGTAACTTTGGTTGTTTTAATGATGAAAATCCTCAGATTTATAAGATTAAATTTCACAAAAACAGTTATGCCTGGCTTTATTCTAAAGACAGAATATGGGGTGCAAAGCAGACTATTGAAGAATATGACGACGGTTATATCTTAAGCTTTGAAGCAAGTCAGTTTAAGCCAATCTTGCGCTGGATACTTGGATGGGGAAAAGAAGCAGAACCTTTGGAACCTGCTGACTTAGTAAAATGCTGGAAAGATGCTATTCATGAAATGGTTGAAAAGATAGACTCAAAATAATTTTTCTAAGTGCTATAAAATGGAACAGAAACCCGGTTGGACTTACAGATTTATTTCTTCTCTGAATATGCAGATTGCAATTAATGATACAACCGGGGTTATGTATACCGAGGATAAAGTCAGATATTCTGTCGAAGAACAGCGGCTTCTCCAGAGTATTGATTATGCACTTCCGTTATCTGTACATCTTGTAAAGAAAGTCTTTGACGGAACTATTGTTTCAATTATAATACGATTCCCTGATGATACAGCGGAACGTATTTTGATTCATTGTAATGTTCATATCCCCAGTCGCTGTGCCAGTGTCCGAAGAACCATTTCTTATATGAGATAGATGAGTCGATTTTGTCATTAAGAACGACATTGGAATCGCGATGGAGCTGTTTCAGGTTTTCTTCATTGCAGAAGAAATCATCTGTCAGGGCAATGCCTGCTGACGGACCTGTATGTGAGAGAACATAATCAAATTCGTTGTTTTCTTTTATCTTTGCGAAACAGAATTTCTTTTTCTCTTCACTCCACTCTTCCTGCTCCCACCAGGATTCATGCGGTTTACGCCAGGCTTTATCGTCACTCATTGCACCGCCAAGAACAAGGAAGCTTTTTTCATCGATGGTGTAGATTTCTCCTCGTTTGAGATAGAACACGTTATCGCTAACTTTCAGTACCGTAGAGCCATACATTTCAACTTCTGGCAGTTTTTCGATAATGTCATAATTATCATGGTTGCCCATAACAGCCAGAATCTTAAAAGGCTTCTGGTTATACCATTTGAGAAGATACCGGTCTGTATGGTCTGTCGGATGGATACCAGATTCATCAACTGTGCAGTCAGAACTCCATGGAAGCCCAAAATCACCGAGAACAATTGCAGCTGTAATTGCATGAAAATCAGAGTTTTGTTCCATACAGCAAAGCTTCATGTTCTTTGATGAGAGATTCGACATGTCTTCGGTATTATGCGTATCGCCGGTTATGTAAACCACTTCAGGTCCTCCTTCAAAAATTATTTTAGTGATGACTTCCAATATCTACAATGACACCAGAAGTATCTGTCTCGTGTTTTCCTATATCAAGAATGTAAGCCAGCTCATCATCATTTGTCTTTTGATTACTCAGGGCCTGTTCTAATAGTTCTGCAAAACTTAAGTGCTCTGGATTTGGGAACTTTGCAAGGTATGCTCGGATTTCTGCCCTGTCGGCTGCGGCTTGTTCAATTTCTCTTATTTTTGCAGCCCGCTCTTCTGGTGTATAACGAGTTACACGCTCTACCCTTCCTGCGTTATATGAGACTCTTTCTATTCTTCTTATTTCCCCCATGACTGTTATCTCCTTTGCTGATATTCAAAAGGTTTCAGATCTTTGAATCTTTCATTGAATATGAAGTCATCATAAGGAAGTTCATACTCATCAAGAATTTTTCCTTTATATAAGTCCGTGAAATTTTTCAGGAGTTCCAGAATCTTATAGAAGTTCCAGGGCATTTCCTCACAGAGGCTTAATAAGAAGAAGCCGAATCCATCATTGCCTCTTCCAACTCCGGTTTCATCATATCCACCCATTATCTTATAAAGCTTCTTAAATAATCTGATTGTACGTTTTTCGTTTATAGGCTTTGTTAGCAAAGTTTTAATCTGTTTTTGAGTATGGACTGAGATCGAATATACTGTTCGTATAGGCCCTAACGGTTTTCTGTAATGCTGTAAGATTTGAGCACACCTTGGAAGATATTCAACCAATGAATTGCTAAAATCATAGAGAACCATAGTTGATGCATATAAAGGGTAACTATGCAGAGTCTTTTGTATGACAGTCTCAATTACAAAATCTATTTTTATCTTTGAACCAAGTGAGCGAATAATCGATTCAAACTGAAAACGTATGTAATCATAGCTACAAGCTGCTTCTGGAGAATAGAGAACATTTTGTGGGCAGGAAAGTTTTTTGCATTTGTATTTTCCTGCAATTTCCAGGGATTCTGCAATACGGGCTGCATTTATTTCTGTCCTGTTTTTAGAGTAAAAATTAACACATACAAAAAGAATTCCCCGGTATTTCAATTTTCTGCACGGAAGAAAAGCGACATGTTCTGAACCAATCCATTTTGCATTATCTGAGGAATAGAGGTTCTTGATTTCTTTATCCAGCCATTTTCCTTCCTTTTCTATAATACTTCTCGAAAGCGGGTTGCTTGGCTTAAAATCTTCAGATAGCGGACATAATAAAATGTCGCCAGAATCTTTCAGTAGATTGCCATAACGAATCTTATAGATAAAACTCTGAACGATAGGAGTCGGCTGAGGGGTTCCTGTAAAACCAAAAGCTTTATCATAAACAACCGTACTTATTGTTTTTATAAAAGGGAATCGCAATATATCTGTCATTTTAAAATCCTCCTATAAACAAAATCCCATGCGTCTTGAGCCATCAGGATTGTCAATTTTTTCGCACTTACACATATCGCGGATATCTGAGATTCCCGGACGTTCGCCTGTAATGACTTCGTTCATCGCAATTTTTCTTACTATATTGTCTATCTGACCACCGGAAAAATCGTATTCTTTTGCGAATTCTGTGGCAGACTCTTTATCGAGCCATGAAAGCTTGTTCATCCAGATTGAAGTCTTTGCTTCTGTTGACGGATTCTCAAACTTAATCTTGAA
>SFOB01000211.1 GCA_004554075.1 Treponema sp. | reverse complement strand
CTGAAAATGATTGTTCATTTGAGATTCGGTTTTCCTACCTTGAAAATATAAACAGTAACATTCCTGTATATATATACCTGAATGAAATTAATTCGGAGAAAACCATAAAATCTAACTTAATAGGTTTTATTAATAAGAATATCAAATCAAGTGTCAAATTCAAACCTGACGGAGTTGACATATATACTGTAGATAAACATATTCATGTACAGGAAGATGGTATGATTATTATGTATGATACTAAAAATGGAACTTATGCAAATGGAACCATTCGTTTATTTCAACCGTCTAAGGCAGCTTCAGTCATCTATAAAGTTCGATATGAAGTCCTTGTTGACAAGTTGAAAAAAATATTCATCAAATAAAATCAATAATAAATGAGACGTTACATTACATTTTTGGGATTTCTATTCCTAACCATAAGTACTTGCAAAGCTCATGATCATATCATTTACAGGAATGGTCGAGAAACAGATGTGAAGTTATATCAAATGACCGATGATAAAATCATCTATGCTTATATTGGCGATAATGTCGGCACGCAGCATGAAGTTTCATCAAAAGAGGTCTATATGGTTTATATAGAGAAGCAAGGCAATGTGTATATAACTCCTGAAGGAAAACATTTCACAGGTGAATCTAAACGTGCGAATGCAAAAAGATATGATGTCATATATTTAGTCAGAGGGGCTGAAATTGCTGCTGAAAACATTAAAATAACAGAAGATAACATTCATTATTCTGTTAAATCAAAAAGTGCTGGTATTAAGGGCTTAATTGGAAAAGGGGACGTTGCTGAAGCCGCACTAACTAAGTCTGAGGTCTTTATGATAAGATACAGAAGTGGAATGTCAGATATAATCACTCCTGTTGAGATTGCCGAAGTGAATAAGACTGATACCATATCAGACCAGAAGCAGGAGCAACAATTTGTCGTTGTGTTCCATTCTGTTGCCAAGGGCGAAAATTTGCGAAAATTGTCATCCCAATATAATGTCACTTCAGAGCAAATCATTGAATGGAATGATTTACCGAAAAAGACCAATCCGAATAATCCACTTACAGTGGGAATGCAACTTATGATTTATCAACCTAAAAAATAAAACATACATGATAGCCAAGATAAAAATAGCATTGGTACTGAGTTTCATTTCCTTTGTATTGTATAGCTGTGGTAATTCTAATAAAGAGATTCTGAGACTTGTTGAAGAACGAGATTCGTTGCGTCAAGCACAAAAAGTGCAGGAAGGAAAACTTGATAACTACAGCAAAACCATAGAGACACTAAATGCAACATTGGATTCTATTGCTTACCAAGAGAATATGCTTTTCATTAGTAATGGAGAAATTCCCGTTACGAAAGAAGATGTAAGACACAATCTCATGCGTTTTGAAGCATTACTAAAAAAGCAAAGTGAAAAGATTAAACAGTTGGAAAAGCAACTTTCTGAAAGCAAGGACTCAAATACACAGTCGTTAAGTCTAATTGCTCACCTTAAAGAACAATTAAACGAAAAGAATTTGCGGATTGCACAGTTGATGGGAGAACTTGAAAAAAAGAATATGAGTATTGCTCGTTTGCAAGAACTTGTTGAGTCGCAGAAAACAACGATAAACACTCAATCTGCAACTATAAGTGAATTAAACCAACGCACTCAACGACAAAGCGAAGCTCTTGCCAGGCAGGATGCAATTCTGAACAACGGTTATGTTTTAATAGGTTCAAAAGATGATTTGAAACGCAAGGGCATATTGAAAAAAGGGAAGATTGTTGCTGATGCATCGCTTGACCGAAGCAAATTTGCACAAATAGACATTAGGAAGTGGCGAGAAATCAACTTTACTGCCAAGCGTCCACGGATATTGACCAATATGCCGTCTTCCTCTTATGAGATAACAACTACAGGAAACCGGAATTTTACGTTAACAGTAAAAAATCCATCTGACTTTTGGCGAATATCATCATATCTTATAATACAAACAGACTAATGTTATGAGATTCATTGACTGTTTGTTTGCTCTTTTTTGCGCATTGTCAGCTTATGCAGGTCCACATACCATTCAAAGAGGTGAGACATTTGCTGATGTGGCAAAACTGTATAACATTCCGCTTGATTCGCTTATTATAGCAAACCCTAATGCAGATGCTTGTGTTGGTCTTACGATAGAAGTACCTTTGTCAACATTGGTCTATGATTTGGGAGACAGCGAATTGTTCCGTAATATGCGTTATCGAAACATTGCAAATCATAAAAAGGGAATTAAGAAATATAAGCAAACATATGAAAAGCAATTGAGATTGAATAAGGCCACTGGAAAGAAAAGGCAGAAACTTGAGTCGCAAATAATCAGTGGTTATATTGAGGCTGTACAATATGGGAATACCGATGCTTTGTATCAGTTAGGCAGGCAAAAAGTTCATGGAGTCTTATATAGCACGATAGATTATCCAGACTTTAACCAAAAAGTTAACACCAACTTAGATGAATTCCGGAAAGGCATAGAATATCTACAGGTTGCCGCCATCATTGGGAAAAATGACAAGGCTTTGATAGAATTGGCTTTGGCATGCGGATATAAAGAATCGCCTATATACAATCCGTACCTGTGTCTCGGAATGCTTGAACAATATCAAAAGGAACTTGGACTGGAAGTAAAGAAGTTGATATGCTATATGTATGAAACAGGGTATGGGATACATCCCAATCTGCTTCAAGCCTATATCTATTGTCCAGCAACAGAATTAACGAGTAATTACGGAATAAAAACGCATCGCGAGAAAATTCTGGAGAAAATCGAATCTATGTCAACAAACTTTGAAAGTGCTCGTTATGGAGTTGGACTTGACAGCAAGACCATGTTGTCTATAGGTCTTTCTCATTATCGCAACGATGTACTGGAGCCCGAAGGAATCTTCTGGCTACACAGGGCGGCACGGCAGGATAATGCTGATGCCAATTGGGCACTTGCAAGTATTCTTC
>SFOB01000210.1 GCA_004554075.1 Treponema sp. | reverse complement strand
GTGCTTAATGCCTTTGGCGATGTTGTAAAAGCCGCTTCTATGCTCTCGGGTGTTGTACCGCAGATTTCCGTAATCGCCGGTGCCTGCCTCGGAACATCAGCTCTTATAGCTAATATGGCTGATGTTGTTATTGCATTAAAGGACAGCGATTTTTACATCACAGCTCCGAGCGATATTACAGTTGAAGAAAGCGCAAAGCAGGGAATTGTTGACATTACCTGTGATACATTTGATGACGCTGTTGAGCAGGCAAAGAAGCTTGCCTGTATGCTTCCTAAAAATAATTTGTACAGCGCACCTATGGTTGATTTTGAATATTCAGCTCCGTCAGTTGTTGCGGCAAAGGGCTCAGCTGTAAATGATATTATTGATTCGATTCTTGATTCAACCGTTTCTGTTGAGCTTAAGGCTGATTATGCTAATCGCGTTATTACAAAGCTCGGTACAGTTGACGGATGCACAGTAGGTGTGGTTGCATTTTGTGATGACTTTGTTTGTCCGTCTGCATCTTACAAAGCAGAGACTATGGTTAAGCTTTGCGATTCATTTAACATTCCTGTTATTACAATTGCTAATAGCACAGGATTAGAAAAGGGCAAGGAAGCTCAAATGCTTGTTGCTGCAACAAAGCTTACATCAGCATACGCAAGTGCTACCTGTCCGAAAATCAGCTTAATTACAGGACAGGCTATCGGTTGCTCGTATATTATTCTTGCCGGCAAGGGTGCAAATGCCGATGTTACATTGGCTTGGGACAATGCCGTTGCTTCTCCGCTTGATGTTGAGGCTGCCGTTTCTTTCCTTTATAATGACAGACTTGCAAATAACGAGGACCGTGCAAAGCTTGAGGACGAATACAGACAAACAGTCGGCTCTGTGTATACAGCTGCTGCATGCGGAGCTGTTGATGATGTTTTTGCTCCGGAGGAAACAAGGGCAAAGATTTCTCAATATCTTGATATGCTTGCAAGCAAAAGAGAAACAACTATTCCAAGAAAACATTCTGTAAAATAACGGAGGATATAAAAATGAAAAATTATACTATTACTGTAAACGGTACACCATATAACGTAACTGTTGAGGAGGGCACTTCAACTGCAGCTGCTCCGGTTGCTGCTCCTGTTCAGGCACCTGCTCCACAGGCCGCTCCGACACCAAAGGCAGCTCCTGCTCCTGCCGGTGCAGGAAGTGTAAAGGTTGACGCTCCTATGCCGGGTAACATTTTGGATATTAAGGTATCAAACGGTGCTGCTGTAAAGGCAGGTCAGGTGCTTTGTGTTCTTGAAGCAATGAAAATGGAAAACGATATTGTTGCTCCGCAGGACGGTACCGTTGCTTCAATCAATGTAAACAAGGGTGATTCTGTAGAAGCAGGTCAAACTATTATCACTTTGGCATAAGAGGTGCAATATGGCAAAAATTGGAATTACCGAAACTGTCTTGCGTGATGCACATCAGTCGTTGATTGCTACCCGTATGAGAACAGAAGAATTTGTTGATATTCTTGATAAAATGGATGCTATCGGTTTTCATTCGTTAGAGTGCTGGGGCGGTGCAACCTTCGACAGCTGTCTTCGCTTTCTTGACGAAGATCCGTGGGAGAGATTAAGAACTATCAGAAAAAAGTGCCCAAACACAAAGCTTCAAATGCTTTTCAGAGGGCAAAATATGCTTGGCTACCGTCATTACAGTGATGAGGTAGTAGATTATTTTGTAAAAAAGAGCATAGATAACGGTATTGATATTCTTCGTATATTTGATGCTCTTAACGACGTGCGTAACCTTGAAACTGCAATAAATGCCGCAAATAAATATGGCGGTCACGTACAGGCAGCGATTTCATATACCACAGGTCCTGTATTTGATACAAAGTATTATTGCAATTATGCAAAGCAGCTTGAGAATGCAGGTGCTTCATCAATCTGTATTAAGGATATGGCAGGCTTGCTTACTCCTTACGGCACATATGATTTGGTTAAAGCACTCAAGGAAACCGTTAATATTCCTATTCAACTTCACACCCATTATACATCGGGACTTGCTTCAATGGTGCTTCTAAAGGGCATTGAGGCCGGTGTTGATGTTATTGATACAGCAATGTCACCACTTGCTATGGGCACATCACACGCCGCAACAGAATCAATGGTTGCCGCTCTTCAGGGTACAGAATATGACACAGGTCTTGACCTTAAAGCATTGAGTGAGGTTAGAGATTTCTTTGCTCCGCTTCGTCAAAAATACCTTGACAGCGGTTTGCTTGATCCTAAAATGCTTGGCGTTGATGCTAACACCTTACTTTATCAGGTACCGGGCGGTATGCTTTCAAACCTTAATAGCCAGCTTAAGCAGGCAGGCAAGGAAGATAAGCTTGAAGAGGTTTTGGCTGAGGTTCCGAGAGTTCGTAAGGATTCGGGCTATCCTCCACTTGTTACACCTACATCTCAAATCGTAGGTACACAGGCTGTATTTAACGTTATCATGGGTGAAAGATACAAGATGGTTACAAAGGAATTTAAGGATATGGTTGCAGGTAAGTACGGTGCTACTCCATGTGAAATTGATCCTGAATTCAGAAAGATGATTGTTGGTGACGATGATATAATTAATTGCCGTCCTGCCGACCTTCTTAACGATACCATTGATCAGTTCAAGAGTGAAATTTCCGAATTCTATGAGCAGGAGGAAGATGTTCTTTCGTACGCACAATTCGGACAGGTTGCCGTTAAATTCTTTGAAAAGAGAAGAGACAAAAAATACGGCCTTGACGGAAAGCATGATAATATCGAAACAAAGGTTCATCCGGTATAATTTATAATACTAAAAAAACAGCGTTCTTGACGGAGCGCTGTTTTTTTAGTATTATATAAATGGATATATAATTTAGATAAAAAGGATGTGATTTTGTGAAAAAAATTAGTTGTATTATACTAAGTCTTTTGTTATTAATTTCTGTTTTTGCTCCTTTAGCTGTTTATGCAAATACAGATTTAGCCCAGGATAATGTACCCCTT
>SFOB01000015.1 GCA_004554075.1 Treponema sp. | reverse complement strand
AACTTCCTCCGCCTTATCCGCTCAGACAAGCAGTACACACACCTTGAGGCTGAGATCCTCGACCTTGCTTTGATTCTGCACGCTGAGCACGGTGGTGGTAACAACTCTTCTCTTACAGTTCACGTTGTTTCTTCTGCAGATACAGATACTTACTCTGCTATAGCTGCTGCCGTTGGTTCCCTTAAAGGACGCCGCCATGGTGGTGCCAACATCCGCGTTGTAGAGATGATGGACGACATCAAAGCAAACGTAAAAGACTGGACAAGTGAAAAAGAAGTTTCTGCTTACATCAAAAAGATTGCAACAAAAGAAGCTTTCGACCGTTCTGGTCTTGTTTACGGCATGGGCCACGCAGTTTATACAATCAGCGATCCTCGTGAAGTTCTTCTTAAGGCAAAGGCTAAACAGCTTGCTAAAGAAAAGGGCTGCATGGAAGAGTTTGCTCTTTATGATTTGATTGAAAAGGTTGCTCCTTCAATCATCCAGGAAGTACACCATTCTGATAAACGCGTTTGTGCAAACGTAGACTTCTATTCTGGCTTCGTTTACTCAATGCTCAACATTCCACGTGAACTCTTTACACCAATCTTCGCAATTTCCAGAATTGCCGGCTGGTCTGCTCACCGTATTGAGGAAATTGTAAGCGGCGGTCGTATCTATCATCCTGCTTACAAGAACATCTCAAAAGAGCGCGAGTTTGTTCCGCTGATGGATAGAAAATAGTGGCAAAAGAACGCATAGACAAGCTGCTTGCTCACGAAGGTTTTGGCTCTCGCAAAGATATCAGAAAACTTTTGCGAGGTTGCGAAGTATTAGTGAACGGGCAGCGCATTTACGACGCCGGCTTTGCAGTTGATGCAGAAAACGATTCCATTTCCGTAGACGGCGAAGAAATCAACTTACATAAAAATCTCTATCTGATGATGAATAAACCTCAGCACTATGTCTGCTCCACAAAAGAAGGCGACCACGAAACTGTCTTTGATTTGCTGGATGATTCCCTGCGTACCCCTTACCTTCAGGACAAGCTTCACCTGGTAGGCCGTCTGGACATGGACACAGAAGGGCTTCTTCTTTTTACAACTGATGGAGAACTCACCCACCGTCTCATCTCACCAAAATCGCATATCAGTAAAACTTACCTGTGCGGCCTGGAACACCCTGAAACACCAGAGCATCGGGCAGAAATCACAAAGCAATTCGAGGCAGGCATCGAAGTTGGTCCGGAAGATAACGAACAGGGCTTTACCTGCCAGCCAGCCCAGATCAAATGGATAGACGCATCAACAGCCCACCTCACAATCTACGAGGGCAAATACCATCAGGTAAAGAGAATGTTTGCGGCAGTGGGAAATAAGATTGTTTATCTGAAAAGAATTTCTATGGGTCAGCTCCAGCTTGATGAGTCACTGGAGCTCGGTGAATACAAAGAACTCTACGACGACGATTTAGAAAAATTAAATAAGTGACCTTTTACAAGCCAGGCAAAGCCGAAGATCAGTAAAAGCATTGCTTCAACAATCATGGTAGCCTGGAATATTGATTCCGCAGGCACGCACAATACTTAAAATCACAAAAAGCGCCATTATAACAATCATTGCCCAGGCACAGATTTTATAGATTTTATTATTCAGATCATTTCCACTTTTTGCAAAAAGCCAGCCAATGTTATAAGCCATAAGTCCAAAAAGCAGCATTGCAGACCCACAGTGAATCACGTTAGAAACTGCTACCGGAATCTGAAAGTATCCAACATACTCAATTCCATAAGGATTTGCGCAAGGAAAGAGGACAACCCCAAAAGCAAAAATGCCCGAAAGCACGTTTATAATTGTATCGATTGTTTCGTAAGATCGGTAACAGAGCAAAAAGATTGCACAGGCTCCAAGAATAATCGGAAGCGCCGGCGTAATATAATAAGTTACGCTGATAGAATACCACCAGGATTCAGGCTTATCTTTCACAAAAAGCCCACCTAGAATACTGAAAAAAGGCAGCAGCATTCCAAGAGCTCCCAGTACATTCCTGTGCAGCAGAGAACTCATAGCCTTAACCTTAATTTTCGCTTTTAATTCTTCATCCATTTTTTTACCTCTTTTTTATTATAAGGGCAGATTAGGAGATTTTCAAATTCGAAAATTTATAAAAATTCACACAAAAAACAAACTTTTTTGAAAAAAAACTTCCTAAAATTGCATGTCTAACACCATATTATAGTATGGGAATTTAAAAGTTCCATAATATAACTATTGAAGGATGTGAAAAGTATGAGCGATGAAATTTTGATTCATGATGAAAATGATTTAAGAAGTAAAATCCACACCATTCGTGGTGTACAAGTTATGTTGGATTTTGATTTGGCAGAGATTTATGGATATGACACGAGAAGTTTTAACAAACAAGTTCATAACAATATTGAACGCTTTGACGAGGATTTTCGGTTTCAACTCACCAAAGAAGAATTTGATGAAATAATCTTGATGTGTAAATTTTACACATCAAGTTGGGGCGGTACAAGAAAACTCCCCTACGCCTTCACAGAGCAAGGTATCTACATGCTCATGACAGTACTTCGCGGTGAACTCGCTATTAAACAAAGCAAAGCTCTTGTAAGAATCTTCAAACAAATGAAAGATTTTATTTTACAAAGCCAGAATATTCTTTCCAGCCCAGAACTCATAAAACTCTCTTTACAAACTTCAGACAATACTAAACAGATTTCCGATAACACAAAAGAAATAAAAGACATCAAAGATAATATGGTAACAAAAACAGAACTTACAAAAGTTATGAAAGACTTTACTGACCCGAATATTACAAAGGATTATCTCTTTCTGAATGGAGAAACTGTTGAGGCTGATATCGCTTATTCAACAATTTATTCATCTGCAAAGAAATCTATATTTATTGTTGATAACTACATCAACCTAAAAACACTTGTTCTTCTCAAGCTTGTAAAACCAACAGTTCAGATAACTCTTTTCAGCGATAATGTTGGAAAAAGACTTCACAAAACTGAATATGAGGATTTTTGCAAAGAATATCCTAATGTTCATATAACACTTAAAAAGACACAAGAAATCTATCATGACCGCTATATCATACTTGATTTTGGAACTAACAATGAAAAGATTTTCCACTGTGGTGGTTCTTCAAAAGATGCTGGTGTAAGAACAACTGCAATTTCTCAAGTAGAAGATAAAAGCTTGTATCAAAAGATTGCTATTGATTTACAGAAAAATCCACCTCTATTATTATAAAACCATTGGGAAATATGTAATACATCAAAACTATTATGTTTAGTCTGATTCTTCATATTAAAATTATGTGATTTTTTTCACCAAATTTTGATTAATTCTCACTCAAGACAAATATAAACTAATAGAGTAAAATAACACAGAAAATCATTATTAATTACAGGAGCAAAAAAATGAATAAAAAAAGAACTTTATTGTTATACATACTCTTTACAATTTTAATTTCTATTTCAATAACAAGTTGCAGATTTGGTAATAAGCCGACTTATGTCATCAATATGAGCCTTCCAGATGGAGAGTATGATTTTACTTTCAAGGGAACAGAAAGTCATCCTAATGATATTTTAAAGATTAATCTAAAACACGAAAATTTGGTAACAACTGTCGAACTAAACGGTGAAATCATTTATGGTGCTGTGGGAATGCGTGGTTTTAGTGGTAATATGATGGGAATTGAAATTAAACATGAAGAAACCGGGAATTTCAAAATATACTATGATCTAACCGGAGAATTCCATCTGACAGTTTCAACCCGAGAGAAGGATTATGATTTAGTATCGTTCAAAATAAATGGTGAAAATGCATTTATTAAAGATAATATAAAAACATACGATTTACGAGGCAAACCAGAAGGATTCTGGATTACTGATGATGGGGAGGAAAGGTCTATATATTATAGTTATACTTTCCATCCTGGCGAAACCGTCATACTTAAATATAAAGCATTTGAAAATAATAACTTTACAGAACAATATTATTTAGCACTTTATGATGATACAGATACTAAACAAATTTTTAAGCGTGCTGCAAACAATATAGATACGCTATCTTATACCTTTACAAAGGCTGATATAGGCCGACGTTTTGAGGCACGTCTTTTCGGCATTGGTGATTATGAAGGCTCAGTAGTTACTAAATTTGATCTTACCGTTACTGCAAATTAAAATATTAAATACAACATTTACGTATTGTCGGTTTTTCACCGGCAATACGTAAAACAAAATCGTTACATATCCATATCATTTCCCCTTACTTGTTAAAACCCCTCCAATCAGTTAAAATATTAGTGAAAAAATCACAAGGACACTTTAATGACTGATATCGAAATCGCTCAGAAAAATAAGATGATTCCGGTGGCTGAGGTTGCCGCTAAGATTGGAATCACTGCAGACAAACTTGAGAACTACGGACCTTACAAGGCAAAAATTACATTTGACGAACTTCGTGCCTTACAGGAAAAGGCTGCATCTAAGCCTGGTAAACTGATTCTTGTAACTGCCGTTACCCCTACTCCAGCTGGAGAAGGAAAATCTACCGTAAGCATTGGACTTGCAGACGGACTTAATAAAATCGGAAAGAAAACTGTTGTTGCTCTTCGCGAGCCTAGCCTTGGACCTTGCTTTGGTGTAAAGGGTGGTGCCTGTGGCGGTGGATACGCACAGATTGTTCCAATGGAAGATATCAACCTTCATTTCACAGGTGATATTCACGCAATTTCAATTGCAAATAACCTGATTGCAGCCCTTATTGATAACCACCTTCAGCAGGGAAATGAACTTGGAATTGACCCTCGCACAATCAGCTGGAAGCGCTGTGTAGACTTGAACGACCGCGCCCTCCGCAATATTACAATCGGACTAGGCGGACGCCTTCAGGGAGTACCTCGCGAAGACCACTTCTCGATTGCAGTTGCTTCTGAGATTATGGCGATTGTCTGCCTCAGCCGCACAATCAGCGAGCTTAAAGAGCGCATTGACCGCATCGTAATCGGCCAGAACTATGCACGCGAAAACGTAACCTTTGGACAGCTCAAGTGCACAGGCGCTATTGCAGCTCTCTTGAAAGATGTAATTAAGCCAAACCTTGTACAGACCCTCGAAAAGAATCCAGCCTTTGTTCATGGCGGACCTTTTGCAAATATTGCCCACGGCTGTAACAGTGTAAACGCAACTTTGTGTGCCCTCGCCACAGGTGACTACGTTGTAACAGAAGCTGGCTTTGCCGCAGACCTTGGAGCTGAAAAGTTCTTAGACATTAAGTGCCGCGCAGCAGGCCTCAAGCCAAGCGCAGTTGTAATTGTTGCAACAATCCGTGCCCTTAAGATGCACGGCGGCGTTGCAAAAGCAGACCTTGCCGCACCAAACACCCAGGCACTCGAAAAAGGTTTTGCTAACCTCAAGACTCATATTGAAAACGTTGCAAAGTTTGGCTTGCCGGCAGTTGTTGCCGTAAACAAGTTTATTACTGATACTGACGAAGAAATCCAGCTGCTCGAAAAGCTTTGCCGCGACAACGGTTCAACAGCAGTGCTCAGCGAAGGCTGGGGAAAAGGCGGAGACGGTGCAGCAGAACTCGCTAAGGTTGTTGCAGAAATTGCAGACAGCGGAAAGGCAAACTACCATCCTCTTTACGAGCTGGATCTTCCACTCGCAGACAAAATCCGTACAATCGCAAAAGAGATTTACCGCGCCGCAGACGTTGAATTTGATTCTGCAGCCCTCAAAAAACTCAAGGGCTTTGAAGATGCAGGCTACGGCAAACTCCCTGTTTGTATCGCTAAGACACAGAACTCTATCAGCCACGATCCAAAACTCATTGGTGCTCCAAGTGGCTATACTTTCCCGGTCCGCGACGTTCAGCTTTATGCAGGTGCAGGCTTTGTAGTTGCCCTCGCAGGTGACATCATGACAATGCCAGGCTTGCCAAAGGCACCAGCTGCTCTTGATATTGATGTAGATGATAACGGAGTAATTTCCGGATTGTTCTAATAAGAATCGTCATGCTGAACTTGTTTCAGCATCTCGTTTAATAGATTCCGAAACAAGTTCGGAATGACAAAAAAGCCGAGGCTCAAACCTCGGCTTTCTTTTTATTTATTCTGTTCTGCTTTCATCTTCAGCAGCTCACTTGTACACTTAATGATTCTCTTGTTTTGTCGAACCAGTCTCTGTGCCAGCAGCTTAGAAAGAAAGAGACCATAGTGAGGATTCTTTCTGATAAGGTTTAAGAACTGAGTCTTTGGAATGCGAATAAGCTTTCCATCTTCCGCTGCTACAATTGTTGCTGAACGGCGGTCGTTCAAAAGGAAGGCCATTTCACCAATGAACATATCCTTTGGTGTCAAAACCGAAATCAGTTTGCGGTTTGCATAAACACCGTAGCGGCCAGAAACAATAAAGTACAAATCGTTAGAAGGTTCATTCTGGCGGCAGATAATATCAAACTTCTTATACTCAACAGCCTTAAATGGAATCATGATTCCAGGAACCGTATTTGTAACATTTACAATATTCTGAATATCAAAAGATACTTCATTTCCCTTATCGTTATAGCGCAGCTGAGAAACCAGAGATTTAGAAAGTGCAATTCCACGTCCGTGAGCTTCTTCAAGTCCTGGAGTATCATCAGCAGATAATCTTGATTTCCAGTCAAAACCTTCGCCGTCATCTTTAATGGTAAAGCTTGATTTATCTTTTCCAATTGTATAGTCAATGTGAATCTTGCGGTCTGCAAATTCAGGCTGACGGAGTTTATGATCAATCAAATCAAGAATGATACCGCCATTGTTAAGCCATTCAGATTTCTCCTCATAAGAGATTCCGCAGTTACCGTGCTCAAGGGCATTTGTAAGCAGCTCCATCAAAGTTGACTGAAGGGCAAAACGTCCATCCTCATCAATACGGTTTGTACAGTAAAGATAGTTTACAAGGAAGGCAGTGTAGAGCCGGATATCCATTGGATTGTTATCGCAGACAAACTGACCGATTTCCTCAGAGCCCATACGGTCCTGCATACCGCGGTTGAAAAGAAACTGCTGGTTTCTGATAAGACTGCGCAAAAGTCCGTCAAAGTTCTGCTTGAAGGTATAGATAGTCTGAACAATCAGAATGTTAGGATCTTTAATGTCTTCGATTTTCTGAGCTTCAGACGGGCTTTCTGCAATTGCAATAATTCCACCATTATGCAGCCATGGGTCTGAACGGATTACTTCAAGAATTGCATAGCAGTCAATGTCAGTTGAAGTAAAATCCAGTATCTTAATTTCAGGGAGTTCATAATCAACAAAGCTGAGCGCCTCATCAGTTTCCGGACAGAAAATAGGTTCCAGATAATTCGAATAACTCAAAGAAGCATTCTTAACAACCCCCAGAATTTCCTGACTAGAAGAAGCCACCAGCACCTTTTTCATAATATTCTCCGTTTATTTGAATTTGACTCTGATGCGACTCGAACGCACTACCTGTTGCTTAGGAGGCAACCGCTCTATCCAGATGAGCTACAGAGCCTAATAAATTACACTTAATATTCGAGTCGCATATTTATAAGTACACTTCTCGAACGCACTACCTGATGCTTAGGTATTACAATAGCAAAATGCGTTAAAAAAACTTTGCGCCAGCGAAGTTTTTAGCATTTTACTTATAGCCCCGCTCTATCCAAGTGAGCTACAGGACCTAAAAGTTTACAATAAAATTCGAATCGCATATTTCAAGTGCTCGACTCGACTGCACTACCATTTCCTTATTCAAAATCATAATACACCCAGTGCTTTGCCAGGCCGCAGAAACCGTCTACCAGAGCATCAATCGTGTTTACGGCTTCGGAATAATGGCACAAAATAGTCTTGGCCTTAATTTCCTTTGGCAGAGTTACCAGCTCATCATAAGCGGCATGAACACCACGGGAATAGCCCATAACATCGCAATCGTGGAAAATCACTTCAATTTTAGGGAATTTTTCCAGCAGGAACTTAAGCTGCGGTCGATTAAACTGAGTGTCGGCTGTAAATAATATCCTATCATCAATAATCAGTCCATAGGAAATTTGAGAATGTTTAAAGGAATTTTTTCTCGTAGTAACATGGCGGGTTCTAAAAAGCTTTATATTGACATTTTCAACATCAGCTTCGTACATTTCAAAAGGCTTTTTCTGAATTTTTACCGGCTTAATCTGATTAAAATAATCATCAAAAGTCATTCTGCCTTCTTCACTGTATTGAATGCCACCACGCAAAGATTCATTCCACAAAGCCTTTTTAAACTCGTCGGTAATAACAAGATTCAGCTTACGCTTAGTGATGTATTTTCCTGCGAGGGCCATCTCTTCAACACCACCAATATGATCTGCATGCGGATGAGTCAAAAGAAGATTTTTGATATCTGTGATTTTACCATTATACATATTTTCAAAGGCATAAGAACACAGAGTTCCGCAATCAACCAGAATATGATTTTGTCCTTTAATGATAAGGAGGTTTGTTTGAAACGCAGTTTTAGTAAAAGCGTTTCCCGTACCTAAAAAGAAAAGAGATAGATGGCCGTCATTGGTCAATTCAATGTTAGAAATGAATGGACGCGTTTTCATTACTATATATTATAACACACTTTTAGAAATTTGGTATACTTCTTCTACACCAGATACCAAAATGCCTCCCATACCCATTTCCAGAGGCAATTTGATGTCCATATCGTAACGGTCGCCCACGGCAAGGCAATTTTCGGCTTTTATGCCGCCCCCAAGACGTTCAACGGCAGTCTCAAAAGGTTCCAGGGCAGGCTTAGACTTAAAGCAGGTATCAAGCCCTACAATTTCCGGGAAGAATTCTGAAATGCCAATAGCATCCAGAGTCTTTCTGGCCGGCAGAACAGGATTATTAGTAACGCAGATAAGCTGATATTTTTCCTGCAACCCTTTAAGCGTTTCTATAAGCCTTTCGTCCCGGCCAAGAAAATCAGCAGGCTCTAAAAGCTCGCGTCTCCACTGTACGCTCTGTTCAATAGGAACTCCAAAGGCAAGCAGAGTATTTCCAAGACTTACCTTACTGCCCTCATGCTCAGCCGCAAACTTCTTTCGGTAATCTGCAACCATGCGGCGGGCTTCATCCGCGCTAATGCCTCTCTCCTTAGCAAACTGTCGCACCTGACAGTCCACCTGTTCAAAGGCATAAGTCTGGTTAGTATAAAGAGTTGAATCTATATCAAAAATAAAAGCGCGAAGGTCAGTTGGGATTTTATAGATTTTCATAAGGTTCCAGCTCCTGTGTAAGGCTCCTGTCTCACAATATGATCTGCAGCATCCGGCAAAGAAGAGTAAAGGCCAAGTCCGTACCAGGCCGCGCAGGCATCTCCCATAAGTTCGCTGTGGACAAAGTGGCCGCCAGCCGGACGCAAAATCTTCATTTCTAGCCGCTCTGCCTTTTCCCGCAGCAAAAGCTCATCATTAGTCTGACCGCCGGTTACAGCCATTTCATCAGGAAAGTCTACCCCAGCCTCTTTGGCAGACTGTCTCAGACAGGTAATTCCCCGCGCCACCTCTGCAAGCCTTTCTTCTTCACTAAGCTCTCCACTGTCAGGAATCAGATAAGAAGCATTCCAAAGCCCCGGAATTACAGATGGCAGAATACGAAGCCCCTGCCCCTGCAAAACGCGGTCAGTACAGAAGTTCAGTCCCTCAGAGCTGCCGCAGCGGTCACAAAGTCGCCCCGCCTGCAAAGTACCCGTTCCAATCAGAGCAACAACAAAATCAGGTCCACCGGCAATTACAGGACAGTCTTCAAATGTACCGCAGACAGAACCCGGCCCGACAAAAGGCGGCAGAAGATTTTTTTTGATACCACAGGCATCAAGCATTTCATCATTCCAGTAAGCAGCTTCAAAACGAGCCTCGGGAAGTATCGTAACAGCATTACCTGTAAGAACATAAATCAGATATTCAGGACCAGAAAAAAGTTTTTTAGATTTTTTCCAGACCGCCGGAAATTGATTTTTAATCGAAAGGATTTTTGGAATAAAAAGAGAGCTGCGGGCGCAAGACGGCACACCCCCCATCACGCCGCTGGTGTCCTCATTCCAGAGCAAGGTAAGACCGCAGTCAGTTACAACAGTAGGCCCGTTACCAGAAATGGCAATACCGCTTATCTTCAGATTCTGCTGACCTCGAGTCACTTCTTCTTTAGCCCGCATAAAAACATCATACCAGGAAGTGGCAACAAAGCGGTCATGAGGCTCTTCAAATGGAATGGAACAAAAAGCAACGACCTCGCCCTTAGCAGTTATTAAGGCTGCCTTAAGCGAGGTCGTTCCGATGTCCACAACAAGGACAGCGTTACTCGTGCTTAACCACCTTCTCAATAATATTTCTATTATCAAGCAGTTCACTGAGCGACTGGTTGTAGTGAATACGAGTGATTACGTTTGCGAAGAGGCCGCTTACGTCTGTACTGATGTACCATTCGCGCTTCAAAAGCTCTTCGTGGTAAACAGCGTTAGTACCAATAATGCGGTAGAAGAGGCCCTTCTCATAGGCTTCATCAAAGTTCTTGATAGCATCGCCGGTAAAGAAAGGAAGCGAAATGGCACAAATAACCTTTGTCGCACCCTGTCCCTTAAGGAACTCCATAGCTTTAAGAAGAGTTCCACCAGTTCCAAGCATATCATCAGCAAGGAAGGCAACCTTGCCCTTAACGTCACCGAGGAGCTTTACAGACTTAATGTTTGTAGAATGAGCATCCTGAGTTACGATAGAGTAATCGCGCTCCTTGTAGATCATAGCGAGCGGCAGTTTCAAACCGCTGGCATAAAATTTATTTCTATCAATAGCACCAGTATCAGGAGAAACAATAACAAGGTCTTCTGTTTTTCCAGTCAAATCCACAATCTTAGAAAGCTCGCGGATAATCTGATAGCTGGCATGAAGGTTATCAAGATTACAGCTCGAGAAAGCATTAACAATCTCGCGCGAATGGAGGTCCAAAGTGATGATTCGGTCAACGCTCTGCATCTCGTAAATGTGGGCAAGCAGACTTGCAGTAAGTCCCTCGCGGCCTTTACGTTTATGCTGTCTTGCATAAGGGTAAGCTGGAACAACCAGAGTGATCTTTTCAGCACCCGCAATGCGAACCGCATCAATCGTTACAAGCAGGGAAACAAGGTGATCATTTACAGTCATCTTTACCTTGTTTGCACCACCGTTGAGAGAAAGTACTTCGTGGTTTTCTACATCCTGGAAAATAAAAACATCCTTTCCGCGGACTGTATCCAACAACTCAGTTTTCACCTCACCATTGGCAAAATAAGTAAACCGTGCATTTACCTTGAAAACAGGCGGACGGTACTTATCGGTTGCACCTCTTATGCACAGATCAGACGTCTGCAAATCGTTCTGCAGATTGATTCTGTTCACAAGCTCTTCTTTAGTCAGCTCATAACGCTTTGACAATACATCGTTCTTCAATGTGAAGCGGTGTTTGTACATGTGTTTAAGGTGCGTTATGACTTCATTGGCGAAAGCTTCGCCACCAGGACACGCAACAATCGCTAGACTTGTTGGTTCTGTATAAGGCATATTGAACCTCTTTATATAGTGGGATAATTAGAATATATCAGATTTTTAGAGGTTTAGGAAGTAGGTATAGGGGGGGCGGAGCCCCGCCCCTCGCTCCCAAGCAAGTCGCTTCGCTTTGTTGCTTGTCCGCTACCCCACCCAGCGGGGACTCCCCGCAACGCCCCTCTTACAAGAGGTCATCATCGAGGTTGCCGGTGAACTTAGAATGTCCCTCTCCATCAGAAGCAAGGCTGTCAGGATCATCCAGTTCATCAACTGGAATCAGTTCATCATAATTTCTGTCACGTACAGCAATCAGTTTTGAATATTCATCCGGCTGAGCATAAGAAGCAGTATCCTTTTCAACTGTTTCTATAACAGAATTCATCAGCCTTCCATTTCCGGATTTTCATTTGTCAGCATAAGAACCGACATTGCAGTGCCATCCGGGTTCGGCTGTGTATTAAAAACAATGCAGGAACAAACCATAGATTTTCTACCCACAGAAATACAAAGATTTCTGATCAGGGTATTCTTCTGGAAAAGATTCATGATTTCCTGCTTATATGTAATGGCAAAGCCCACACTCGAAATATCTTTTACATTAATAGTATAAAGTTTTCCCTGAGAAGTCATGTAACCGCTTACGTCCCCGGCGCCTCTTGTATCAAAACGCAGGTATTTACGGCGGCCTTTTGCACCATTCAAATCAAGAATTTTTATGAAATTAGTAAGGAATTTTTCAGTTTTATCAAACTGATTAAAACCACCCGGAAGCTTTATGTTCATAATAAACTTATCTTTATCTTCCCAAGTTGCAGAATCTGTAATAATGCCAAGGTAAATTCCGCTTATTGCCGATGAATCCTGAAAGCTTTTCATGAAATTGAACCATGCGGAATATGAAAACTCTTCATCAATGTTTATAAAACACATGGAATCCGGATATTTAGCAAGAACATTCTTTACTTTTTTAATATCCTTAAGAATATAAGCCTCGTACTCATTCTGTCGAAGCTTTTCTATGAGATATTTTTCCATGATGTATGAAGGACTTACAAAGAATATTTTCCGTCCAAACAGTGGGTTTTCACGAGATTCCATAGCTGTATTCTATATATTATACACTTGCCAAGAAATATCAGTCAAACAAAAAAACTCCGGGCAAATTCACCATCGCGCCAGCATTATAAAACAAATTCCCAAAACACTGGCTCCCAGTCACGGCTGCGTGATTCAAAACCGCGCAATAATGCGCTACACGCTTTTTGTGGCATAGAAACTATGGAACTGTGCGCTACACGCTTTTTGTGGCATAGAAACTATGGAACTGCCGCTCAGCGGCAGCCACAAAAAGAGTGTTTTTGAACCACGCCCCGCTCCCTCGCGCCAGCATTACTGAAATCATTTATAATGCTGCAACAATGATAATCACCCAGAGTTCTTTTCTCTGAAACGGAAGTGTTTCAAATATCTAAACTACAATTTTGGATATTTATCAAAATATGCTTTAGTTTCTTTAGCTACAAGACCGCTCAAAACAATCAGCGAAATACAGTTTGGAATAGCCATCAAACCGTTTGTGATGTCGGCAATTGTCCATACTGCAGAAATTGTCATGTAAGGTCCAATTGCAACAGCAGCAATGTAAAGCCAGCGATAAACCTTTACAACTGCCATATTTCCGCCAGTCAAATATTCAAGACACTTTTCTGAGTAGTAGTCCCATCCAAGAATTGTTGTGAAAGCAAAGAATACCAGACAAAGCATAAGGAGGAACTGAACAGAAATGTTGTCACCACCGAGGATTGCAGAGAAAGCGCGTGAAGTAAGGGCAGCACCAGTTGCACCGCTGTTCCAAACATCACCACCGGCAAGAACGATTGAAAGACCAGTCATTGTACAGATGATAAGAGTATCAATTACAGTACCAGTCATGTTTACCATACCCTGCTCTACAGGCTCTTCTGTCTGAACGGCAGCAGCAGCAATTGGAGCAGATCCAAGACCAGCTTCGTTAGAGAAGATACCGCGGGCAATACCCTTCTGCATAGCCATACGGATGATTGTTCCGGCAGCAGCACCGGCAATAGCCTTAACACCAGTGTCTACACCAAATGCTCCCTTGAAAATCAAAGCGAAAGCAGCTGGAACACGAGTAGCGTTCATGATAATTACAGAAACACCAAGGAATACATAGATTACAGCCATTACAGGAACAACCTTTTCTGCAACCTTAGAAATACGCTTAAGACCACCAATCAAAACCAAAGCAGTAGCAATTGTGATTACAGCACCACCAATTACTGTTGCCCATGTATAAGAGTTTTCACCAATTGTAAATGCAATGTGAGCCTTGTCTGCATCGAATGCATTCTGAATAGCACCACAAATACCGTTTACCTGTGTGAAAGTACCAATTCCAAAAAGTCCTACGAGAGTTCCGAAAATAGCAAAGAGAATTGCAAGCCATTTCCAGTTTTTACCCATACCCTTTTCAATTACATAGAAAGGTCCACCAAGAACGTGACCGTCTTCCTTTACTTCGCGGTACTTAATAGAAAGCATACATTCTGCATACTTTGTAGCAGTACCAAGAAGGGCAGCAACCCACATCCAGAAGAGAGCACCAGGACCACCGGCAAGAATAGCAGTAGCAACACCAACGATGTTACCAGTACCAATTGTTGCAGAAAGAGCTGTACAAAGTGCAGAGAAGCCGGAAAGCTCTCCCTTTCCTTCGTTTTCCTTGAAGATGCTCTTAAAAGCACGGCCAAGTTTTGTAAACTGAATACCGCGTGTCGCAATTGTCATTACGATACCGGTAACAAGAATAAGGGCGATTGTAGGGATTCCCCATACAACGTCGTCGATAGTGTTAAGGATTTGTTCAAACATTGTTTTGTTTATCCTTTATAAAAAAATAAGAGCAGACTTCGCAAAAGTTCTGCGAAATTCTGCTCTCCAAAGAGTAAACAGGACGTCTTTAAATGACTCTGTCCTTGGTGCCTGAGATATCAAAAGAGCCTTGCATCAATAGTGCAAATCTGCTTCCTAACCCTTCGGCGTCCCACCGGAATGTGGGAACTCTCCAGAGAATCAGCCCGGGCAAAACACGTTGCTAGACTGACATATAATATTTTATTATATTTAAGCATTTCTTTCAATTGGCGGACTGGAGAGAGGCATAAGGCGAAATTCTGATTATGCAAAAAAAAAGAACTTCACAAGGAAGTTCTTTTAGAAGAGGTGTGGATAGGAGTCGAACCTACCAATGACGGTTTTGCAGACCGATCCCTTACCGCTTGGGTACCACACCAAAAAAATGTATGTTTAATATATAGAAGATGGTAATGTTTGTCAATATATGAATTGTAAAATCATCGGGCTTCCGAATTATAAAACATATTCAGGTAACTCTGACTCCTGCATTATGAAAAAAATCGTATCACTAACTCCCGCGAAAAATTCCTATTGGGCTGCGGGCGAGCTGGTTTTTGTGTAAAAATCCTGCGGTTTTGCTTCGCAAAATCCTCGGATTTTTTTTATGGCTAAGCGCCAAATACCCCTCGATGCAGCCCAATAGGGATTTTTCACGTGAGCCGGACATCTCTGTCCTAACTACGCCAACATTTACGACAGGATTTATAATGCAGGAGTCCGGCAACTTCGTTCTCTATTTATTAAAAACGAAAACTGCTTCTATATATTAATCTACTTTCTTTTTCAGCTCGGAGAGGACTTCCTGGGCTTCGTTGGAGTTGTCGAATATCAGGGTGCGGGTGCCGTGTTTTACGGGGATTTTAAGGACGTTGGGCTGCTGAGTGTCTGTTGAATCCGGGAGACTTGTTATCTCTTTGAATCTAATTACTTCAGAGCCGTTTATTAAGAGATTTTCGTATAATCCGTTTACCGGGAGCAGGGTGCTTTCTTTTATGGCTATGAAAAGGCCCATTACGGCACAGTAGGGAATTACAAAATTCAGTTTTCCAAAATCTACAAGGATTGAAAGAATCAAAAGAATGTAGGCTGTTGGAATTGCAATATACTGAAGCTTGGATTTCTTTTTTGCCAGAGGCAGGATTTTTTCTCCGGCTTCTTTCATAAGACGGACTTTCCAGAAGGGCATCCCTACACAGATTATTGCCATAAGAACAAAGGGTACTATTGCAAAGAAAATAAGGTTTAAATTCATTTTTTACTCCATACGTTTTTTATTTTTTTGAAACAAGTTGTCTCAAAGTGTATCTTGCGCTTTCAAAAGCAAGCGGGATTTTTTCTATATCTTCCAGAGAAGAAACTCTGAATGAAGCAAAGCCCTGCACTTCACTTTCTTCTGCTTTCAGGCTTTTTATAAAATCATCAATTGTATCAAACTCAGAAGAAAGGTCTGCCGTAAAAAATATATCACAGGTTTTATATTCAATATTTTTATATAAATAGGTGTTAGGTGCAGTACAAAGAAATTTTACACCTTCTACTTCAACACCAATTTCTTCTCTGCACTCACGTACAGCGGCCTCTTCTGCACTTTCATTAAAATCAACAAAGCCGCCAGGCACTGCATAAAAACCTTTGCGGGGTTCTTTTGCGCGAACTTCAAAAAGCACATTATCATAAGAGTCCCTGATTACAACTCCCACTGCAGAAGCAACATTGTTGTAAAGGTCAAAGCCGCAGTCGGGACAAAGCCATTTTCTGTTTCCATGATTTTCAATTTTTTTGCTGCCGCACATTGGGCAAAGCTTAAAATCATTTTTAAATCCATTTATTTGTGTCATTTGAAACACCTCATTGTTATAGCATCAGCAAGAGCTTCGGAGCGTTTTATAGTCTGCACTACAAGCGGAACAATCAAAGGAATTACAGAGCGGATTTTTGCAAGTTTCCCTTTTACATTTCCAAGCCCGCCCCTTATTGCCTGGGTCTTTAATATCGAAACAGCCTCATCTACAAGAAGAGGAATAAATCTGAAAATTACTTCTATTATCAAAATGAAGTAACGGGCAAGTTTTCCACGAAGGAAAAGAGAATGCAACAAAACCTTCAGACCATCCATCAAATCATATTCCGGAGTTGAAACAAAGAAAGCAGAAATACAGGCCAGTGCCGCATCTGTACGTATAATTGTTGCAAGACAGAAAAGCAGTTTTGAAGGAGTTACCATAAACCACTTCCAGCTGGTAAAGCGAACCTCGTTCTGCAAGGCCGGGTGGAATATCATCTGGAATATGCTGAAAAAGAGGAGGAAAGGCAGAATTTTAATGATTGCCGTAAAAAGGCGGCGCAGAGAAAAGCCGCTTAAAAGACAGTAAAGGAGTCCTGCGGCAAGTGCCAGACAGCAAAGCCATAAAGGGCGAACCACAAGCGAAAAGACAAAAAGAGCCATAAACAAAAGTATTCGTACAACAGGAGGTAGCTTTTCCACCGGCGATTTTTTTTCATGGCGGGAGCGTGAAAGCCCCAGAGAAAGATTTTTCAAGCCGGCTATTAAAGATGCAACTTCTACCGGCTGCATTACAGATGCTGCAAAAGCAGAGCCTGTATCTAGAGAAACTACAGAAAGAGAATCTTTTTCTACACGACCATCTTTTATAAAGATCTCGCGGTCTGCAAAAGCAGCTTCATCCATTTTATGGGTACTGAATATTACTGTCTTTCCCTGGTCTGCAAGGCTCCGCAGCAAGGCCATAACCTCGTTTCTTGCACGACTGTCCAGACCTGCCGTAGGCTCATCAAAGAAAAGTATTTCTGCGTCCATTGCAAGAATGCCTGCAATGCTCAGCCTTCTCTGCTCTCCTCCGGAAAGTTCAAAGGTATGTCTTTCGCCAAACTCTTCAAAAGGTAAAGCCGCCTGGTCCATAGATTTTCGAACAAGGGCCGTAAGTTCCTTTCCCTTCACACCGCGGTTACGTGGACCAAAGGCAACATCATCTGCAGCAAAGGCCTCGAACAAGGCTGCCTGAGCATTCTGCTGAGCCAGTACAGGTCTTGCTTCCGTAAAAGATTTTATTTCTCCACTTTCTGGAATAAGCAGACCGGAGCATACTTCCATTAAAGTTGATTTTCCAGCGCCGGAAGCTCCTGTAAGAGCAGTAAGACTTCCTTTGTAAAAATCAAGATTAATATCAAATATGCCGTGAGCATTCTGTTTAGAATTACTGTGAATATATGAAAGGTTTCTCAAAGTAAGCGAAAGCTCATTTTTTGAAAGAGCCTTATTACGCGGATTTTCAGGAAGATTTTCTCCACAAATTCTTTTTACGTTTTCCTTATCTGCAAGAAAAGCTTTTTGTGTTCCATAGAAAAAGACTTTACCGTCTTCAATTCCAATTACACTGTCTGCATCAGAAAGTACTTCCATATCATGGGTAATCTGAATTATCGTATTGCCGCATTTATGCCAGTAGCGTATAAACTCCAGAATCTCCCCTCTGGATTCAGGATCCAGCATGGAAACTGCTTCGTCCAGAATCAGGATTTCCGGTCTCAGGGCCAGCACACCGCTAAGGGCAATCTTTTGCGTCTGTCCCAGAGACAAAGCCGATGTAGAAGACGAAGCCCTATCCAGCATATCAACAATATTAAGTGATTCTATAACTCTAAGTTCTACTTCACCAGGCTTAAGTCCCAGGTTTTGCGGACCAAAGGCAGTGTCGCGGGAAACTACCCCGCTTACCAGCTGATCTTTTGGAGACTGAAAAACAATTCCTATTCTGTTATTTTCTTCGATTGTGATTGTACCTGATTCAGGTAACTCAAGGCCGCACAACAAACGTGCAAGGGTAGATTTTCCGCAGCCGTTATAACCGACAATAGCAACATAAGAGCCCTTTTCAATGCCAAAAGAGACATCGGAAAGGGCCGCCTTATTACTCTGCGGATATTTAAAATTTAAGTTTTTAACTCTTATTACGCTCAATTATTCTGCTAGTTTTCTGAAGGTATTCCTATTTCAATACCAACATCTGCCGTTTCAATCTGTACTTCAGGATGACCCGCTCCAGCGTCACCTGCTCCTGCGTCATCTGCTCCAGCAGGTCCTCCGGAACCACCGCCAACTCCGGCGCCGCCTTCAGCTTCTTTTTCAACTGTTGTAGAAAGGTTTCCTGTTACAGCAGCAATATTTTTAATTACTTCATTTACAGGAGCAGAAACAGAAGTATTTACTGAAACTGTCACAGACTGATTTGCCTGAACAAGAACTCCATCATCACTTAAAGGAGTATCGTTTTCATCCTCACCTTCTGCGGCATCGCCTTTTGCTCCAGCTTCCACTTTTATATCTGCAGCAGGACGAGCTCTGTAAGCAGCAACTGCTACAATACCTTCTACACAATCTACATTATTTGCATCATCAATAATCCAGCCTGTACCACGACAAGACGCAACCGCAACAGCAGTATGTACCTGATAGTTTACACGCTTATTATCAACATGCTTTACTTGAGAACGGGCAGTTCCTGTTTTCAAGTAAACATTTACGTTATCTTTTTTATCTGTGGAAGAAAGCTCTTCCAGAGTAATTCTTGTTACAGGGCCAAGATACATAACAGATTCAAGAATCTTGATTTTTGCTTCAGACTGAAAACCTGTACTTATAGTTTCAGATTTAGAAACTGTATCTCCCTTCTGAAGGGCAACCCATTTTCCACCACGCTGAACTTCAACCTTACCGCTTACAAAGGTTACTGTTGCATCAGCAGCAAAAGCACTTGCACCAATGGCTGTAAAAACAGCTGCTATCAATAAAGCTTTAATCTTTCTCATGTCCTTCCTCCGTTTTTAGAATGCCAGTGATGCTTTCAAAGTTGCAAAGTAATTACTGAGATCTTTAGATTCTATACAAATATAAGCGCCAATATCTAAACCAAGCTGAACATCACTAAAGAGATTATATAAAACATTTACAGATGTATCTAAACCATTAAAGGCAATCTGGTCTGCAGGCATACTGAGAATAACTCTTTCTGTTAAACCTGCATAAATCTTATTTGCTGCAAATACAAGGCCAACCTTTGGAACAATTGCTCCATTTCGAATTGGAGAATTTCCAAAAGTATATGTAGAAAGTGTAAGGAATGGCTTTATGCTGCCCTGATTTCCAGAAGCATATTCAGCACCTGCAAGAACAACAAGATTAGAATTTACAAAGAAGTTTGTATCCAGTTTTACATCAAGCATAAGGCTTTCAAACTTTTCAGTTCCAAGAGTAACTCTTACATCATAAGAAGCAAGAGTTCCAAAATAGCCGTTAGCAACAAGAGTTCCATAGAACTTCATTGTATTTTCTTCTGTTACAGGAATAAAACAGAGAGCCTGGAATCCTAAAGTATTTGAGCCAAATAAAGCCTTATAAGTGAAATCTGCTGCAACCGGTACATACTTTGGGCAAAGAGCATAGAGTTGATCTCCTGGTCCATACATATTTTCTGCCATAGATACATTCAGGCGGTTAAGAAGTCCTGTATATCCGGCATAAATTGCAGTCTTTGTTTTAAGTGTATCATAACTCAGATAAGCACCATCACTTACCTGACTGAATACAAATCCAGAAAAATCAGAATACTGGAAACGACCAAGACTTAAAGCAAAAAGTCCGTCGCCAATTGTCCAGTTTCCGGCAAACTTAAGAAGATCAACATCAAGAATATTTGTAAAGGAAGCAGAACCAGCAGGAAATACACAATTCAGAGAATACTTATATAAACCTTCTGCTACAAAGCGGAGATTTCCAGCTTCATTCAGATTTGAAGCCAGAGACAAATAAACTCCGTTAGACTGTTTAAGTCCAAGCTGTGAAAAATCATTATTAGCAGACAACTTGGAATTGTTATCGATAATACCGCTCCATGTAAGTGCTGACAAAGATGAAAAAAGACAAGAGACAGCTAAAAAGGTTGAAAGAATTATTTTTTTCATTTTACTCACTCTCCATTGAAACATTTTTAATATCAAATTCGCTGTACTTATTTACACATGAAGTATAAATACTTAAGGCCTTTGCTCCGGATACAAAATCAGAAGGGCTCTGTCTTGAAGACAGGATTCCATCTGCCTGAAACTGCTTAAAAGCATAACGAGGAGAACCTTTTGTAAGGCGATACATCAAACCGCCTTCAACAGGCCAGAGACGTGAATAAATATATGCAATATCTACAAGAGGGATAGGTGCAAGTGGATCTTCTGAGGCTGGAATTATTCCATTTTCAAAAAGTGCCTGTACTGCATTTTCATAAGAAGCATTTTCTTTTACCAGATCTTTTTGAACTGCTGCAATATAGCAAACCTGTCCAAAGGTAGCTGTTTTTGTTTCCAGTAACTCTGTAATAACATCTGCTGATTGAGCAAAAGCCGAAAGACCGATAAACAAACAAAATAAGACTGATAATTTCTTTTTCATAAATAATATTTTACAGCACAATATGACAGTTGTCTACCTTTACCGCTATACGCTATAATACATGTTAATGGTTACACTAAAAGAAATTGCGGAAAAATGTTCCGTTTCTATTACTACAGTTTCCAATATACTTAACGGAAAATCCAACGTCTCAGAAAGTACAAAAGAACGTGTTTTAAAAGTAATAAAGGAAACCGGGTACCGTCCAAATTACATGGCAAGAGGACTCCGTGCTTCAAAAACTAATTCTGTAGGTATTATTATTGATGACCTTACAGAGTTCAGTTCTACCGGAATCATAGACGGCATAATGTCTTATTTTGATGAACACCATTACAAGGCTATTCTTGAAAACCTGCGTTTTTACTCTAAATGGGGAACCAAGTGGTATCATAATAAAGGCTATGAAGATTCTGTTCAGCAGTCAATTGATGAATTTGAATCAATTAAAGTTGATGGAATAATTTATGTTGCAGGTCATGCAAGATGCATTTCCTGTATCCCGGAAAGCCTGAATGTTCCGCTTGTTATTTCCTATGCTTTTACAGAGCAGCCTGGTATTTCTTCTGTAGAATTTGATGATGCAGCTGCTGCCTGTGAACTTACAAGAGACCTTATCAAAAATGGTCATAAAAAAATTGCAGTTATTGCCGGTACAGAAACAAATATCCATACAGAACGCCGCCTCAGCGGTTTTAGAAAAGCCATGGAAGAAAATGGTCTTGAAGTAAAAGATTCTGATATCAGATATGGAAAATGGAACAGCGAAAGCGGCTATGAAAATGCAAAAGAGCTTCTTGCTGGCTCCGATTATACCGCAGTCTTCTGCTTTAATGACCTTATGGCTGCCGGAGTTTATGATTATCTTTATGAAAATAAACTCGTACCGGGAAAAGACATTTCTGTAGCAGGCTATGATAACCGTACAATGTCTCAGTTCCTTAAACCAGCTTTAACCACCGTAGAAATTCCGCTTTATGACATTGGAAGAAAATCTGCTGAAGTACTTTTGAATCAGATTAATAATCCGGAAGATTTTGAAGCCCAGCAGTATTTTGTACAGTGCGGGATTATAGAAAGAGAGTCAGTAACTAAAAGGAGATAACCTCTATGAACGAACAGTTAATCGTTGATTACAAAAATTTCTTGAATAATGGTAAAACAGAACGCGAATGCGTTGAACAGATTATCAAGATGGCCGAAAAAAAAGGCTACAAAGACATTTCTAAATACAAAAAGCTTAAGCCTGGCGACAAGGTTTACATTCAGAAAATGAATAAATCAATTGCTCTTTTTGAAATCGGTTTTGAACCTATTGAAAAGGGTATGAACATTCTCTGTGCCCATATTGATTCCCCTCGCCTCGACGCAAAGCAGAAGCCTTTTTACGAAAAAGACTGCATTACTTACATGAACACTCATTACTACGGCGGAATCAAAAAGTACCAGTGGCTCACAATTCCGCTGGCAATTCACGGAGTTGTTGTTAAGAAGGACGGAACTTCTGTAAAAGTAGTAATCGGCGAAAATCAGGATGAACCGGTTTTCTGTATTTCTGATATTCTTCCTCACCTTGCTCAGGAGCAGATGAAGGATAAGGCTTCTGATTTTATCAAGGGCGAAGACTTAGACGTAATCATGGGTTCCGTTTCTCCTGTTAATACTGAAAATCTTTCAAAAGAAGAAAAGAAAGAAATGAAGGAAAAGAGCAAAAAAACTGTTCTCGCCCTTCTTAAAGAAATGTATGGAATAGAAGAAAAGGATTTTGAATCTGCAGAACTCGAAATTGTACCTGCAGGAAAATCCCGCGACATGGGTATCGATCGCTCTATGATTCTCGGCTACGGCCAGGATGACCGCTCATGTGCTTACCCTTCTGTTGCAGCCATACTCGAAACACATGCCGGTAAAAGAACAACCTGCTGTCTCTGCGTAGATAAGGAAGAAATCGGTAGTGTTGGCGCTACAGGTATGGCTTCTAATCTTTTTGAAAATATGACAGCAGAAATCATTGCTCTTTCTGATGCTCAGTACAGCGACCTTACTCTTCGCCGCTGTCTCGCAAATTCTTATATGCTTTCAAGCGATGTAAATGCAGCTTACGATCCTATAAATGCAGGTCTTTACGACAAGGATAATTCCAGCCTTCTTGGCGGTGGAGTTACATTCCAGAAGTACACTGGCAGCCGTGGAAAGTCTGGTGCCAGCGATGCAAACCCAGAATTTATTGCAAAGGTTCGCGCCGCAATGTACGACTCAAATGTAACTTATCAGATGGCAGAGCTTGGAAAAGTAGACCAGGGTGGTGGCGGAACAATTGCCTACCACGCTGCAAAGTACGGAATGAACGTACTGGACGGTGGTGTTGCAGTTTTGAGCATGCACGCTCCTTGGGAAATCACCAGTAAAGAAGACATCAGCCAGATGTTTGAGTGCTGTAAAGCTTTCTTAGGCTTAGTATAAAAAAAATGGTGGCGAAAGCCACCATTTTTTTTATTTCTTACTCATTAGGACTTCGTAGATTCTATCGAAGTCTTTTTTATTGTCGAAACCGATTACAATCGAACCTTTGTTGATGTCGCCTTTGAGGCTGACGTCGCGGGTTCCAAAAATATTTCGCAGTTCCTGCTCAAAAGCAAGAACATCAGGATCTTTCTTTACAGCCTTCTTTTCTTCTTTTTTAGCAGCAGCACGTCCGCCACCGTTATAAGTATCTGCAAGAGCTTCTGCTTCACGAACTGAAAGACCGCTTCCTACAATCTTACCAAACATAACACGCATGTCGGCATCATTCTTTACCATAAGAAGGGCACGGGCATGACCAGAAGTAATCGTACCGGTAACAAGCGCCTGCTGAATATCACCCGGCAGCTTCAAAAGGCGGATTGCGTTTGCAACAGTAGCGCGGGCCTTTCCTACACGTTTTGCAACCTCTTCCTGATTAAGGTCGCCCATCTGAATAAGATTATAGTAGGCAGTTGCTTCTTCAATAGGATTAAGGTCGGCACGCTGAATATTTTCGATAAGTGCCATTTCCAGCTTCTGCTGCTCGTCGAACTTGCGGAGCTGAACAGGAACCTTTGCAAGGCCTGCCATTTTTGCAGCACGGGTACGACGTTCACCGGCAATAATATAGAACTGACCATCACCGGCATCTTCAATAATGATTGGCTGAAGGATTCCGTTTGCCTTAATTGATTCGCAAAGTTCATCCAGCTGTTTCTGATTAAATTCAATACGAGGCTGTTTTGGGTTCGGCTTAAGAAGAGCCGGATCCAGCCACATAGAGCCGTCTTCCTTCATTTCGATGGCGGCAGGAATCTTTGTTCTTTTTAATGTTGTTGAATGCAGACCACCAGCAGGAGCTGCGGCAGCACCAGTTGAAACTGCAACTTCTTCCTGTGCGGCAGGATTCTCACCCAGGAGCGCACCAAGTCCTTTACCTAATGCATTCTTAGCCACGGCGAATCACCTCTTCTGCAAGCTTTGCGTAACTGCGTGCACCAACACACTCAGGGTCATATTTACAGATTGGAAGTCCGTGAGATGGGGCTTCTGAAAGTCTAACGTTACGAGGAATGATTGTATTGAAAACAACATCCTTAAAATATGATTTAACCTGCATTACAACGTCCTGTGCAAGGCGGGTACGTGAATCATACATAGTAAAGAAAATACCACCGATTTTAAGATCCGGATTGATTCCCTTCTGAACCTTCTGAACTGTCTGCAAAAGAAGAGTAATACCTTCAAGAGCAAAGTATTCACACTGCATAGGAACAAGAACTGAATCTGCGGCAGCAAGTCCGTTCAAGGTAAGAATGCCGAGGGAAGGCGGACAGTCTATAAGGATATAATCATAAACGGCTTTAAGTGGTTCAAGTGCATTTTTGAGGTAGAATTCGCGGTCTTCCTGATCTGCAAGCTCAATTGCAACACCCGAAAGGTCAATAGAAGCGCTGATTGCATCGAGGTTTTCTACACTTGTTTTTTTGATTGCTTTGTCTGCATCTACCTGACCAGCAAGCAGCTCGTAAATGGTAGGCTTATCTTTTGAAACACCAACACCACTGGACATATTGCCCTGAGAGTCAAAATCTACAAGAAGAACTTTTTTTCCAGCAAGCGCGATATATGCGCCGATATTGATTGCAGAAGTGGTTTTACCAACACCACCCTTCTGATTAACAAAAACTATACACTTTCCCATAAAATAAAATGTATCATTTTTTGAAAAAATAGTATACTGTTTATTATTACAAGACAATCTAAAAAGTTCTACCACTCCCGTGAAAAATGCCTGTCGCCAACGGGAATGATGTTGTCGTCAGTCATTTTTCACTCCGTGGTAGAACTTTTTGCATAATCGTATATGATACATTTTATTTTATAAAACCAAGCGGAGGATGGAGAATACCGCGTCATTGCGAGCGCAGCGAAGCAATCCATTTTAAGAAGAATGATTTTAAGTGTTACATTATCAAAACCTGTAAATAATATAGAAAACTCACTCGGGAAGCCTTATATCAAAATTAAAATCCGCGCAGTAAATACGGCTGACGGGGCTTCATATGCTGCTGAAATGTTTACCAAGACTCAGGTTTTTCATCAGAAGTTTTCGGAGAGCCAACTAGATGATTTTTTAAAGGCTAACTCCGGCATTACTTTTAAAAACGTTGTTACACGTACAGAAAGCGAAGAAATTACTCTGCTTACAAATAAAAAGGGAAAGACTACTGAGCTGCATAAAAAGCTGACTTCTCCGGTGGTTTCGACAGGCTCAACCACCAGCCCGCTTAAAATCCTCCCTGCAAAAAAGAAAAACTACCTTTTACCCGAAGGAAGACCTATTCCCTTCCTCGTTCTGCTTGGAATTATGAACGACGAAGGCAAGGTCATTTCTTCCCGTTACGACAAGTTCCGCCAGATAAACCGCTTTCTGGAATTTATTGATGATATCCTGCCGGAATTTACAGACAAAACTGCTGCCGGCAAGCCCATCCGCATAGCAGATTTTGGCTGCGGTAAATCTTACCTCACCTTTGCAGTTCATTATTTTCTTACAGAAATCCGCCATATCAATTGTGAAATTGAAGGTCTGGATCTCAAGGAAGAAGTAATTACTTATTGTAATGACATGGCTGCAAAACTCGGTCTCAAGGGGCTTATCTTTCACACAGGAAATATTGCAGATTATTCAGGAGCCCACAGCCCTGACATAGTAATCACCCTGCACGCCTGCGACACTGCCACAGACTATGCCCTCAAATATGCCGTAGAAAGAAATGCCCGCGCAATATTAAGCGTACCTTGCTGCCAGCATCAGATAAACACCCAGCTGCAAAATCGCGGCAAAGCAAGCGGAGCCACAGGCCAGGTTCCTCCAGAGTTTGAACCTCTCCTGAAATGGGGCATCATCCGCGAAAAGTTCAGCTCCCTTGTAACAGACGCCCTGCGCGGTGAATGGCTGGAAGAGCAAGGGTACAAGGTTCAGATGCTGGAATTTATTGATATGGAACATACACCAAAGAATATCCTCATCCGCGCAGTCAAAAAAAATAGCGGCAGCTCAAAAGGCACCGCTACTCCAGAATTAATGAGATCTCTGGGTATTCAACCAGAAATATTTACAACACGTACTTCTTAATAAACTCACCAACACCATCGTGGTTATTGTCGAAGTCTGTAACGTGATCTGCTATGTTTTTTATTGCTTCAAGGCCGTTGCACATTGCAACTCCGTGACCGGACATGCGGATAAGGCTTTCGTCGTTCATACTGTCGCCAAAGCCCATAACTTTATCCATACCAAAACCAAGCTCATTGGCAAGCCAGCTTACTGCTTCACCCTTACCACAGTCTGGAGGGAGAATCTCGAGGAAGTATGGCTTACTTGTAAAGATTACAGCACGGTCGCCAAACTCTTGGCGAAGCACTCTCTGTAAATCCAGCAGCTGGGCAGGATCCCCGGGAACCAGCATTTTGGTAAAACCAGTTTTTAAGAATTCTTCATAGTTTTCTACAGCAGCGCCTTTAAGACCGCACAAATCAACATCGAGCTTTGTCCACTGGGTTTCTTCGCGGTAATAAATTGTATCGGGAGTATAAACCTCGCTGCGTAATTCCCTGGACTCAGCAATCTCATTTGTTCTTATAAGAATTTCCGGATCTACCTTACGGCAGAAAATCTGCTGGCGTTTGTGTAAATCAAAAATTGAACAGCCGTTAATGGCAATCAGAAAGCGGCCGGCTTCTTTTCCTGCAATTTCAAGACGGCGTACAAAAGGTAAAATTGCATCCTCAGCACGGCCGGAACAAAGAACAACATAAATACCACGCTCTGCACATTCGCGAAGGGCAGCAACAGTTCCGTCTGTAATTTCTCTGTTATCGTTTAAAAGTGTATCATCCAGATCTAGAGCAATCAGTTTAATATCAAGCTTTTCCATGCCTGCGAGTATATCAGAAAAATATAGATTAAAACAATATTTTTCTTTTTTTATCCTATTATGTATGGTATAATTAAAGAATACGTAAAATTCTAAAAGTTAAAGTATATTAGTCATAGGGTGTTGGAGAAGGAGTTTATAAAATTATGACAGATACTAACTTGAATGGTTTGCATCTTAAGCCGGTTATTAATGTTGACAGTTCAAAATGCTGTAACTGCCACCGCTGTATTGCAGTATGTCCTGTAAAGCTTTGTAACGATGGATCTGGAGATTACGTTACACTTAATTCAGACCTCTGTATTGGCTGTGGTTCTTGTCTTGATGCCTGTACACACGGAGCAAGAACAGGTATTGATGATACTGAAGAATTTTTCAATGCTCTTAAAAGTGGCGTAGGTGTAATTGCAATTGTAGCCCCTGCTGCTGCCGTAAACTTTAAGGGAAAAGATCTGGAATTAAACGGCTGGCTTAAATCAATTGGTGTAAAAGCCATATTTGATGTTTCTTTTGGAGCCGAGCTTACAACAAAAACTTATGTTGAACAGATGAAAAAGGATAATCCTGAGCTTATGATTTCTCAGCCTTGTCCTGCCCTCATCAGCTATATCGAAACTTACAAACCAAATCTTATAAAATATCTTGCAAAGGGTGACAGTCCAATGGCTCATACTGTTGAGTTTATCCGCCATTATCATCCTGAATATGCTAAATTCAAGATTGCTGCAATTTCTCCTTGTTATGCAAAGCGCCGTGAGTTTGACGAAAATGGCCGCGGAGACTTTAACGTAACAATGAAATCTCTGGATAACTATTTCTTCAGAAATCAGATTGATCTTTCTAAGTATCCAAAAACTCCATACGATAATCCGCTTGCAGAAAGAGGAACCCTCTATTCTTCTCCAGGTGGACTTATGAGAACTGCAGAACGCTTTGTTCCGGGCATCCGCCGCGTTACCCGTAAAATCGAAGGTAACCCTGCAGTATTTGAGTATCTTGAGCATCTTGATAAATCTATGGCTGATGGTGCAAAACCATTCTTTAAACTCGTAGACTGTCTTAACTGTGAAAAAGGCTGCAACCGTGGTGGTGGTACAACAAACTTTGACATGTCAATTGATGAACTCGAAAGCTTTGTAGAAAAACGCTACAAGGAACGCTGTGAAGAATGGAACACAATTGACGAAAGAAAGAGAAAAAAGGCCCTCAAAGCTTTGAATGCTACAATTGATGCCTACTGGCAGCCTGGTATTTATGAACGCAAATACACAGACAGAGGTTCTGTATATCAGACTTTACTTAAAGAACCTACAGACGCTCAGGTTGACGAAATTCTTTCTCAGATGGGAAAGAACGGAATTGAAGATATGTTCGACTGCGGTGCATGCGGTTACCATTCTTGTAAACAGATGGCTACTGCAATCTTTAATGGAAAGAACAAGCCTCAGAACTGTCACCACTATGTATTGAAGACTGTAAATGAAACTCATGCAGAAGAGATGGATAAGAAAACACGCGAAATCACTCTTGAAAGTGTTGCCATGCTCGAAGAGACCCGCAGTAATGTTGCATCTCTTACTCATGTTACAACAAAGATGATTAAGAACGTTTCTGACTCTTCTGCATCTATTGAAGAGATGCTTCAAAATATTTCTTCAATCAACAAGATTATTGATAACAACTTCAACATTGTAAATGAACTTGAAGACGCCACAAACATTGGTTCTACAAACCTTAAGCAGGTTACAGTCCTTGTTGGTGAAATCGAAAAGGAATCTAAACAGCTGGTTGAAATGAGTAAGGTTATTGGTCAGATTTCAAGCCAGACCAACCTTCTTGCTATGAACGCCGCAATTGAGGCTGCCCATGCAGGAGACTTTGGTGCGGGATTCAGCGTTGTTGCGGACGAAATCAGAAAGCTTGCAGAAGACTCAGGCCGTCAGGCTAAGCAGATTGGTGAAGTTCTTAAAACCATCAAGCAGATGGTTGATAACGCATACTCAAAAGCCGGAACTGTACAGACTGAATTTGATTCTGTAGTTTCACTTGCTGGTCAGGTAAAGAACCAGGAGCTGCAGGTAAAGAATTCCATGGACGAACAGAATGCCGGAAATGCACTGCTTCTTTCCTGCGTTGCCGAAATGCGCGATGGAACACATGCCGTAGAAGATGCTGCCCATGCACTTCAGAGAGACACAGAAGAGATTATGGGTCGTATTTCTAAGATCGGGCAGTAAAATAACAAAGACAAAAAAAAGCTCTCAAGGCACCCCTTGAGAGCTTTTTTTTGATTATTCAGCCTTTTCCCAGGCATCAATAAACTCAATCATAAACTGCTGTACATCGCCGAACCATTTTTTCTGGAACTTACATGCCTCAATTCCTATGTAGCGGAAGTGCCAGCATTCCCAGCGGTATCCGGTAACATCTTCATAACCCTTTGGGAAACTTAAAGACCATCCGTATTTTGCGGCATTTTCGTAAACCCATTTACCGCCAGGAGTTTTATCAAAATCATCATCTACAGGTGCAAAGTCCAGAGCCATTCCAAGCTGATGCTGACTGGTACCAGGTCTGGCACTCTCCCGCTCTGCTTCTTCCAGACCATCCACACTAACCCAGTAATCAAAAAGATTTTTCTGGTATTCATAAGAACGGTAAGTAGAACTGACTGTAAGTTTTACTCCGTCTTCCTTAGCTGCCTTTGCGAGCACGGCCAGAGCCTTGTAAGCTTCAGGACGCAGGCTAAGATTATTTTTATTGATTGCATAAGCATCATTCTTTTCCAGGTGAATCAATCCTTTTGGCTCGTAATCCGAAGCGACTTTATGAGTTTTATCAATCAGATAAAAAGGGCTTAAGTCTTCAGAAGAAAAATCTGAACGAGTTTCCAAAACCCGCTTTAAGTCTGCAAGGAACTCTTCCGGATCTCCGTTAGGAATTACTTCCTTACAACGAGGGCTCATAGAAAGCAATACACGGTCTAACTTTTCAATTTCAGGATTTACTTTAGCTACTGGTTCCGCTTCCTTAACTTCAGTATCTTTCTTTCCTGCACTTTTTGATTTTGCACAGGCAGTAAAAGTTATAAGAAGGAGAGAGCTAAAAATTAAAAGTGATTTTTTTATTGATTTTTTCATATTATTATTCCTTTGGGTAAGCTTTTTCTTCAAACTCATTAACCGGCAGTGGCTTTGAAAAATAGAAGCCCTGAATCAGATCGCAATCCTGTTTTGCAAGAAAATCAACCTGCTCCCGGGTTTCTATTCCTTCGGCAACAATTTCCATTCCAAGTTTTTTTGCAAGAGAAATTGTCTGACCAACTATTAAGTTCGAACGTTCTATATCATCTACACTACGGAAGAATTCGGCATCCAGCTTAATAATATCAAGCGGAAGTTCCTTCAGGGAATTCAATGAAGAATAACCTGCACCAAAGTCATCCATAGAAACTTTGAAACCAAAATCTTTTAACTTACGAACGGTAGTTAGCAAAACTTCCTTATCATCAAAGAAGGCAGATTCTGTAAGTTCCAGTTCGATATATTCATGAGGAACCTTGTACTTATCTACAATACTGCATATATGTTCTGCAAGGTTATCCTCTGCAAAATGAGCACGGGAAACATTTACTGAAATAGGAACGAGAGGCTTCCCCTGTAATATCCAGCCCGCCTGAAGCTGGGCAACCTCTGTAAGCATATAATCGTCAAGCTGCAGAATAAAACCATTCTTTTCAAAAATCGGAATAAACTTTCCCGGAGAAACAAATCCAAGCACCGGATGAATCCATCTTACCAGAGCTTCAGCCGCAGAAAGCTTTTCACCCTTTGTTGAATATTTTGGCTGCAGGTAAACCTTGAATTCATGATTCTCAAGTCCCCTCTCCATATCATCTTCTATACGGCGTTCCCAAACCTGCTCTTCCTTCATAGAATCATTAAACCAGATAATTTCATCCTGGATTTTTATTTCCTTAGGGATTGCAAGGCCTGCACAAGTCAATATTAATGATATGTCATCAGCCCGGGACTTTACCGGGCATACACCTGCTGAGAATGTAAGATGCTGACCTCCCCGTCTTTCACGCAGAATATTCATCATATTTTTTACACGAATATTCAGAGTGTCTTCATTCTGATAAATCATCAGAATTATAAAATCTGATTTTTCAACATGAGCAACAATTTCTTTTTTACTAAGAAGAGAAACAAGATCCGAGTTTAAATCTTCCAGAAGATTTTCTCCCTGCTTTAATCCGTAAGCCGTACAGTAGTTACGATATTTTTCCAGACGAAGCTGAACAACTGCATATCTGTTTCGGCCACGGGCAATTGCTTTCCCTGCCTTCTGAACAAAATAATCTTTATTGTATCCGCCGGTAACAGTATCAGTAGTAACAAGTTTATTTACGCGCTTTCTCTCATGAACAAGCTTAATAACCTTTGAGATTTCATAGACACCTGAGAAGATCAGTACAGCCAAAATGAATACAATGATTGTAGCCATAAGATTAAACTGGAAGGTGTTCAGCTTGTAAACAGTCTTAAAGCAGACATTAATATCGGGTATATCAGTTTTATAAATTGATATTGTATGAAGACCCGCACTTTCTGTAGTGGCCCAGTCTATATATTCCTTATCTGTAATTAATCTTGGTACATCCGGAACTTTAAAAAGTTTTTTCGGATTATAGAGAAATACTCCAAGCTCAGAACCTTCTGCATGCTCTATTTCCTTTGTACTATCAAAGCTCTCTCCATCCAGAGAAAAATGCATTGTACCAGAGTTTTCCGGGGTGAACATGAGATTCAAAAAAGGCTCATCATAATCCGAATCAATAAAATGAACCATTCCTGTTTTTTCATAGAGTCTCTGAACATCTTCATCAATTCTAAGTTTATACTTTGGAATTACAGATTTTATTTCTTCATCTTTTACTATGATAATATCATTAATATTCAGATGATTTTCAGCATAAACAAAGAGCTTTTCTTCTATTTCATTCTGAGGAGAAGAGCTCCACTTTTGATTTACATATTCAACTGCAGTACGGCAGTCTTTTACCATATTCAGGGCAAGTGTATTTATGATTCCAAAAAGGGCAAGAAGGCTGATAAACAAGGTAAGAGAAAAAATTACAATTTCAGTTATAATCATTTCAACTATAGCGGGCCATACTGGCATTCGCTGAAGCCGTTTTATCCTTCTGTCCTTTTTTAAACTCATACAAGCGCTCCATCCTGTAAAATAGTTTTTGAAGTACCGTCTCCGTAAGTCAGGGTAATTGTAGGTTCACGAACAACACCATCAAGATGAATCAGACTTGGTGCATCGTTATCATAATTCTCACCAATTGCAAAATGGCAGGTATGGAAGGCTTTTTCATCTTCAAGCATATTTCCTGTTATTGTTGCAGCCGGATTCAAACCGATTCCAAGTTCACCGATATTTCTTGCATTCTTTTTATAGATTGCAGCCTGTCCCTGAGGAAGCTTACCTTCCTTTTCAAGAACAAATGGTCTGAGCTCGGCTTCCATAATTGTTTTAAGGAGTCTGCGGGCTTCTGCTCCGCCGGTAATATCTTTTACGTAACCCTTTTCTACCTTACAGGTAATCGGAGTTTCGAGAATTGAATCTCCATCACTAAAGGTCATTGAACCGTCATATACAATTACACCTTCGCAGCCATCGCACTGCTGTTCAAGAATACTTCCATCAGCTCCCTTTAACTGAGAGCCGCCTACAACAGGGCTTATAAAAACTTCGCCGGCTGGAATATTTCCTCCGGTTCCCGGCTTTGAAAAGTCGCCGTCATCGTTCATAAGGGAACGGCCATTTATAGGAATTAAAAGATCTGTTCCAGCCGGTGCTGTTACACGAACACTAACTGCTCCCTTAAAAAGCTCTCCAAGCTTTACACAGCGATCCTGCAACTCTTTGTAATCAATTGCGGCAGTGCGGTTCATCATGTCTACAGTAATTCCAGGAGTCCAGACACCACGCATTTTCTTTTTGCCGTCCATAAGATAATCTGCAATATGGGTAAATTCCTGTCCATCATCTGTTTTGTAAGGATTTGCAGTTGCCTCAGGATCCTTACCAAGCTTAATATTTGAAATTGAAAAATATACATCAGGTTCTGTCTTGAAGGCAGCAATAACTTCCGGATTCGCATTATCAAAACTTGTCTTGTCCGGCTGGAAGATCAGTGTTGTAGCAGCACCCACTTCACAGCTTGCAGAATATAAATCCTGGGCAATTTCTGCAGTTGCCGGATTTGCTATAATAAGAGCTCTCTCGTTTTTCTTTAATTTTACAACATCCTGAATAACAACCTGAGCAGGTGTAAGGGATTTGTTTTTATTTATCAGACTCATGTTTATCTCCTTATTACAACCAGATTTCGTTCTGAATCTTCAAGCCCCGGAACCTTGAGAGTCTGTATCTCGTAATCTGGCACAAGCATGCTGATTGCACTCATCTCTTCTTTAATATTTTCTTCTTTTGCTTTATAGGCACAAAGGAAGCCCCCGGCCTTTACTATACGCAAAAGAGTTTTTGTCATTTTTTTATCCAGAGGGCGGAAGGCTCTGAAGGTTATAAGATTATAAGCTTCTGCCTCTACCCTTTCTGCTTCACTGTTCACAACCGTAACATTTTTTAAGCCTAGAATTGCAGCGCAGTTTTCAAGAAAAGAGCATCGCTTTTCCATGCGCTCTACCAGCTCAATACGAAGATCTGCAAAATCCGGGCACAAAGAAAAAACTGCAGCAAGAGGGATTCCCGGTAAGCCGCCCCCGCTGCCAATATCGGCAAGGACGAGAGCTTCAGAAGGAGCCTCATTTTTCATATCGTGCAAAAGCTTTGCAAGTTTTGGCCAGGCAGCAAGGGAGTCTAAAATATGACGAACAACAAGCTCGTCACGGTCGCTTGTATTTGTAAGATTATAGGCAGAATTAAAAAGAATGATTTCTTTTATGTAGGCTTCCATTTTCTGCGCAAGTGCAGGGCAAGCTTCTTCTGGTATTCCACATTTTTTTAAACCGTCAATTAAATCAACCATATTCTATTTACTATCGATATCAAGAAGTAAGTCTGCATTAACAGAATCACTTGAAAAATGCATTACAACAAGATTACCTGTTTTTTCTGCTGTAAGATTTTTTACATTTGCCAGTCTGTAGACAAAAGAATTTTCATTCTTGAAATCCTGAACAATACTTGGCTGAACCTTATAAGTAAGAGAAGAACCATTTGAGCTGACAGTCTTAAAAAGCATATAGAAGGTTTCTGTTCTCAGCTGCTGATTTACAAAGTATCTTCTGTCACCGGTAAGAAGGAAACTTCCGTCAGCTTCTGTTTCACTGAAAAAGACTTTTGTAAGCGAATCCGAAATATTGTAGCCGTTAATCTTGAATCTGAGAATTGAAGGTTCACGCTGCTTAAAATTTTCTGAATCGGCTTTTACTGCATTAAGTTCGTTCTTTTCTTTTGGGCTGGCAGACTGCTGCTGCTTCTTAAGTTCATTAAGGCTGTTCAAAACTTCCTGTAAAAGAACATTTGTAGAAGTAGAAGTTGTATAATTTGAAAGTCCGTTTGCAACCCCTGCCCCTGTTCCACTAAGTGAAGAAATATTTGTAAAAAGACCCGAGTCATAAAGAGAAGAGATATCTGAGGCTGTAAGTGTATTCCCTTTTGTAAGGGCAGCATTGATAACACTTTCAGGAGTTATTGCTTCTGTAAGCACACTTTCATTTTTTTCTTTTGAATTATCAGAAGAATTTGTTTTATTCTGGTTACCCGGACGCACAGGGAAGCTTGGTGTATAAAAGCCGCCGCCAATAGTTGGCATGGAAGGCATTTCCGGCATCTCTGGCATCTGGCTTGTAGTGGAAGCAGACTGTGCATAAAGGCCGCTGCAAAGAAGCAGGCTTACAAGACCTGCCGCTGCAAGGCTCTTTATTTTTTTTGATTTACAAACTTGCAAGGCTTTCCTCCACATATTCAAGACGTTGTGTAAGCTGGGCAATTGTTTTTTCAAGGCGAGACTTTTCACGTTCAAGCTTTGTTTTAGGATCATTTCCGCTGGCCTGAGCTGATTTCTGCTTCATCATTTCGCGAACAGAAGAAGGGCTCTTTCCGCCGGCAAGGAATTCCTGCTCCAGTTCTGCACGGTCATCCTTCTTTTTTACACTGGCAACAACCTTCATATTTTCAAAGCCGATTGCAGGATTTACTTCTATAGCGCCAACCTTGCGGATATCCTTTGCAGCATTGCGAGGCAGACAGAGAACGCGGTCTACATAATCTTCATAGCGGATATCTGCCTCCTGACAAAGATCAAAGGCACGGGCAAGTTTTTTGCCGAATTCCTGCATAAGCTGACCGTTTTTAGCAAGATAATTTTCCTTAATATCCTGAGTAAGTGCTTTAAGTTCTTCGTTGTTTTCCCAGCCGATTGAGTAATAACCTTTTTCTTCGGCGATTTTAAGAAGATCCCCAAACTTTGCCCAGAATTCCTGGGTGTGAACCTTGCAAGCCTTACCGTAGCTAGGGTCATTTTCCTGCTTTTCTATAGTACAAAGATGGTGTGTATATTCGTGAATTGCTGTATAAACCAGCATGTTATCAGTTTTTAAGTTCAAATTATGGATGTAAATTTCGTGTGTATCCGGCTGATAAAAACCGTTTACTCTTTTGCTTTCTTTACCTGTCTGGATTACTGTAAAATCGATTTCACAAGGGCATATGTCCAGCAGAATTTCTTTAATTCTTTCGTTATTCAATTCAAAAACCTCTCCCCCATTTTAACCGTATTTGAAGTATTGGGGAAGAGGGGTCAGGTCATGCTGAACTTGTTTCAGCATCCCTACACATGAGATTCCGAAACAAGTTTGGAATGACACGAATGTCTAGAACTGATATGCAGCGCTAAGACTTACAAAGCTGTTCTTTTCCCAGCTCTTGAATTCGCTGTTATCACCTCCACACCAGATATACATTCCGCTTGCTGTAAGTGTAAGGTTCTGATCCGGCTTAAATGCAAGCTTTGGCATTACAACCAGGTCCTTGTTTTCAATTCCATACATTACAGTTACTTCAGGAGCAAGCTTATCATTAAGGAATGAAGTTGTGATATTACATACAACCTTATTGTTTGTGTAGCCGTTTACACCATAATCAACATCAAGTGTGTTTTTATCACATTCATCCCCGTGGAAAACGTAGGAACCAATTTCCTGAACGTTGAGGTTTGCATTCCAGAAAGGAAGGTCGATGTCAAAGCCGCCAAGCCAGGCAATAGAATTATTGTGTACCCATGGATTAGTTCCGTCAAAGTCGTCAGTAAGATTGTAAGCAAACTCACCGCGTACATTGAAGTGCCAGATAACGGATGAAGCTTCAAGACCGAATGTCTGCTTTTTGTCGTAAGCAAGGAATTTTTCATCCTCAGAAACCTGACCATTTGCAAGATAGCTTGTAAGGAAGCTGTCGATCTTTGATGCATTTACAGAAGGCTGCTTATACCTGCCATTGTAGTAGCTGAGTCCCATATCAACCTGACCAAGTGTCCAGGTAGCGCGGGCACCAAACTGACCATACTTAAGATTCCAGAGATCAGGATAGATTAGATCTGGATTTGCAGAAAGGTTATTTGCATTGGCAAGGCAGAGAGTGTAAGCAGTATTGGCATTTGTCAAATTTGCTTTGAGATAATCTTTATATGCCGAAGCCAAAGCAAGTGCTGTTGCTTCCGGCAGAGTTTTGCCTGCACCCATGAGAGTCTGAATCAACTGTGGATCAGGACTGATTTTTCCATCTGCATAAGCCTGACCTACCAGCAATGTTAGTTTTGCAGTTGCTTCCGGAGTGCCCAATGTTTCTAAAGCCGAAGCAGTAGCCGCCTCAAGTCTTGCATTCTCCAGGTCATTTATTGCAGCAGCAAGTTTTAATTCTGCATTTGATGTTACGTTTCCTGTAAGTTCAGAAACCTGTTTTGGTGTCCAGCGTCCCTCTCTTGCAAAGCGGTCTACAGGAAGGAGCGGAGTATAAACTCCTTCAAGATTCATATTTGCAAAAGGCAGACTGTAAACTGCACGAACCATTGGAGTGCTTATGCGGCGATCCAGATAATCTGGAATAATGAAATCTGAATAATCATCTGCATTGAAATTGTCGAGAACATGAAGCTTATCACCCTTTCCCCAGACAATCTTCATTTTACCGGCTTCCAGAGTAAGGTTACCAAAGTAGCCGCGAAGCACAGCTTCATCAATTACATCCTCAGGATGATTTTTAATTGTAGTCTCATCAATTTTAAGGCTGATTTCTGCATCTGATTTATTTCCATTATATTTCAGATTCAGTTTTGCAGAAGGAGCAAGGTCAAGTTCAACTGCTTCTGCCTTTGCTTCATCAATATCAACATAAGCACGGATTTCTGTTTCAGCATCAGCACCTACTTCAAGTTTTGAAGAAGAGCCTTCTGCAGACTCGTCCTCTCCAAAAGAACCAAAGCTGTCAAAGTCATCGGCCCAGGCGCCGGTTATGCCCATTACAAGGGCAGATGTCATAAGAATATATTTGTTTAATTTCATAATTACCTCGAAATTAAGTCATGCTGAACTTGTTTCAGCATCTCCGTTGAAGAGATTCCGAAACAAGTTCGGAATGACAGTTTTTATTTACCTGTTGTCAAGAAATTCTGTGTGAAGTAGCGAGCTGGGATCTCCTGATCAAGAGCTACTACTTTTGCAATCTTAAGAGTTGTACTGTGCCCTGTCTGAACATTTGTCAGTTTGTTTTCCATAGGCATGTCATAGCCGCTGATTTTCTGAATGTCCAGAACTTCGAGAACCTTTACAAGCTTGTCGTTTTTATCAAACATTTCTGTGTGGATAGGATACATTGTTTCTTTATCAACCCAAACCATGCGGTAGTTGTACTGAGTTCCTTTTTTGTCGATAGGGATCTCTTTGATTTTGTAGCAGTCATATTCCTTACCGCTTTCAACCTTCATTTTTTCTTCGCCCATGTACTGGTGCTCATCTTCAGAAACATCACGAGTTGTAAGGTCATCATAAGTTGCATCAGAACCCATGAAAGCCTTAGAACCTTCACTTGAGTTTACACGGCGAACAGATTTGAGGGCCGGCAGATAAATGTGCTTTTCATCAGGACCATTGTCATCAGTAATCTGAAGGAAGCGTGTTCCCTTGTTTGTACCTGTCTTAAAATCCATTACGATGTAAGTCTTGCTGCCATCTTCTTTACCGTACTCGCGGAAACCGTTCGAATCCTGAGTTCCCTTTTTGTCAGTAAGAATCATGTAAACATCAGTTACTGAGTAAGCAGGCTTTTTGAAGTCTGCAACCTTGTTCATAATTTCGTTTCCCTTTTCATCAGCGAAAGCGAGATTTCCGAGTACTGCAAGTACAGCAGCCATTGTTGTTAATTTAAGTGTTCTTTTCATATTTCTATCTCCTATATATTTCGGCAAGGAGGGGGAGGCCTCCCCCTCGCTCGCACTTTGTTGCTCGCTACCCTCTCTCCTAAGGGGCTAGCCCCTTAAAAACCCTATTTATTTTTCTTACTAATAAACTTTGGTGCGTACATATTCAGGAAGCCTGGAATAACTGTCATAGCCAGGAAGCTTGAAGTAAACATTACGATAGCAACCAGGATTCCGATGTAGCGCAATACTACGAACTTTGAGAAACACAAAACCAGGAAGCCAAAGCCTACTGCGATTGCGTTTGTTACAATACCGTGACCAGACTTGCGGAAGGTCATACGTGTAACAGTTTCAAGGTCGTCAGATTTTGCACGCTCTTCTTTGTAAGTTGTAAGGAAGTGGATTGTGTAGTCGATTCCTACTCCTACTGCAACCGATGCAATAATACTTGTTACGAGGTCCAGGTTGATTCCTGCAAAGCCCATAACCATGTAGTTCAAAATGATAGCCAGAGCAAGAGGAACAGCACCAAGCAGTCCGGCCCAACCGCTCTTGAAAGCAACTGCAATAATGATGAATACACACAAGAGTGAAATCACAAGGCTTGTAAGCTGGCTTGATACAATCATCTTTGTCATTGTGTATTCCATTTCTGCAGTACCAGTTGCTTCAAGTGTGTAGCCTTCTGGGAAGTGAGTTTCTGCATACTTCTGAGCTGCTGCAATAATGTCACCAGTGGTCTGTGTTGAATGGTTTCTAAGCTGAACTGTAATTCTCATAATCTGAGGATTCATGTCATCATCAACAAAGCGGTCAAGAGAACCAGAGAGCAAGGTCAGATAACCCTGAACAACACCGGCAAGTTCTTCTCTGCTTGCAACAGGATACTTTGCTGCATCATAAGGAATCTCATAGTAAGCAGTACCGTTGTAGTTCACAGATTTCTGAAGCTCATTTACGATATCCTCTACACTTGCAGTCTTTCCACCGGCAGCAACGTAAGCCTTATTAATCATGCCGATAATCTCTTCTACACTTACCTCTTTCTGGAGGGCTGCAGCATAAGCTGTATTCGGATCATCCCAGTTTGAAGCATCGAATGTAGTTGTTTCTGTTTCAGCAAAGGTGTCACTGCCAAAAGTGTCATCTGCAAATGTATCGTCGCCAAAAGAATCATCACCGAAGCTGTCACCGCCGAAATCATCAAATCCGCCAAAGTCGTCAAATCCATCAAAGCCATCCGGATTAGCTGTATTTGCTTCAATCATTGCAGCTGCATCTCCAACTCCTGCCCCGGCATCAGTTGCAGGCACATGCCATACCTGATTAATCCTCTTAATGAACTCTGTGAAAGAAACAACCTTACCGATATCAGGATATTCTTCTTCAAGGTATTCCTGCATATCATCAACCGCCTTAAGGATTTCCGGATTTGTAAGAGAACCTTTTTCCGGTCCCTTTACATTCAGGTAGAGGCTGTTAGTTCCGGCAAACTGCTTATCGATATAGTTGATATCCTGTCTCATATCGCAGCTCTCCGGGAAGTAATTAACAAGGGCTGTATCGATATGAAGCATACGAAGACCAAGTACAGAAAGGCCAACCATCACGATAATTGAGAGATAAAGACGAGGCTTTGAACCACAGAAGAAGTGATAAATCTGATAGAGTGTATCTCCCTGCGCTTCATCTGCTGACTTACCACCGCGGAGTCTTCTTGCATGCTCAAGCTTTGCGGCAAGCTTTTCGCTGAGGTTACTCTTCTTATTGCGGCTTGCCTGAACCTTTGCAGGATCCTTAAGCAAAAGAATCGCAGGAATAAAGGTGATTGCAAGCAGCAGTGAAATTGTTACACCAACAGCTGTGAAAACTGCAAAACTGTGAAGAGGTGCAATAGGACTTGAAATCAAAGAAATGAATCCGATTACAGTTGTAATACCCGCAAGAAGTACAGCACCCATAACCTCGTGAAGTCCGTTGAAAACAGCCTCAGTATATTTTTCTTTTGTAAGCTGACCCTCTGTCATATCAAGGGCAACATAATAGTGAGTAAGAACGTGAATGCCGTAAGCAGAACCAACTGCAATCAGGGCAACAGGAATTACACTTGAAACCAGAGTAAAGGTTACTCTGAACAAAGCCATAAGTCCCATTGTCCAGGTAGTTGCCATAACTACAGTAATCAAAGGAAGCAGAGTTCCGTCCAATGTCTTAAAACTGAAGTAAAGTGAAAGAAGTACAACAAGAATTACCAGAGGAATAAGACGGGTAAGGTCTGCAAGCATGAAGACACGTGAGTTCTGCATAACTACAGGGTTACCGTAAATCTTTACATCAAGGTTATGACCGGCAGTCTCTTCATTTACAATTGCTGTGATTGCATTAAGAACATCCTCCTCCTCTTCTGCTTCAGAACGAATCTTTTTTGTACCGAGTGCTGCGGCACGCTCAACTTCCACTTCTCTGCTATAAGGAGCAAGTGTAACCTGAAGCTGAGTACCAGTCATATCGTCGTTTACGATAACACGGTTGTACATTGCTTCCCATTCATTCAGGCGGCCTTCAAGCTGAGCAATGTCAGCCTCTGAACCAGTGTAAGAATCCGGAATAAGCTGGCTGGCAGAAATTGCTCCATCAGATTCACAGACATAATCAATATGAGTTAATGAATCAACATCAGAAACTCCTTCAGTCTCGAGTGCGCGGTCTGTAATGCGGCGTACTACATCAATATATTCTGGAGTAAGAATTGAGCCGTTGCGGGCTTCCATACTAACTCCGATTACCATCATGCTTCCAAACTGCTCTTCTGTTTCTGATAGGCGTGTATAAGAAGCATCTTTTTGTGGGAGGAACTGGCGGATTGAATTATCAATCTGCAGATCCTTGATAAAGAATCCAAGAATACCTGTGATAATCACGCAGAGGATAATTATCAGCTGAGGTTTCTTGAAAACAGCTCTTGAAGCTTTCATATAAAATCTCCTGTTACTATTAATTTGCCGTTTTTGTACGTTTATATGTTTAATATCTTAAACGTTTAAACATTACAAAATAGAATATAATAACAGGACATTTTAAAGTCAATAAATTTTCGAATAAATGTTTAAGTTTTTAATCTTTTAATCATATTGACAAGTGGATTTTTTAGACTTATTATTAACTATATTGTCAGACTGTGAAAAAATCACAAATGACACGACTGAGGTTCAAATGATAGATAAAGCCGAAATCAAAAAGACGCTGAAGACATTTAACTCTTGTGTTCCATTTTTTATTGCTATGAGCGATGAATACCGCCAGCAGCTGATAATGGACATTGCAGAGGCAGGTAAAGAAGGCATAAATGTTTCTAATCTTTCTTCAAAATCAAAGCTTTCGCGCCCTGCTATATCTCATCATCTCAAGGTTCTTAAAGACGCCGGACTTATAAAGCCGCTTAAGATAGGAACTCAGATTTTTTATCAACTCAACCTTTCTGAGAATTTTAAGACTATTTCTGAACTGATTAATTCTATGGAACACATTCTGTCTAAAATCAATGAGATTGATAATTAAATGTCATTCCAGGGGCAGGCACTAAATAATTCCACACCGAGAAAGGATGATTGCCCCGGCAACCGTTGCGGCAGTTTCTGTTCTCATAATACGCTCCCCCATGCCACAGCGGATATAACCCTTTGATTCAAGAAGACGACGCTCTCTGTCTGTCCAGCCGCGTTCACTTCCTATTGCCCCGACAATTCTACCGTCTGCACCATCTGCTTTTACGGCGTCTGCCAGGCGGGAAGTTGGATTTATGTTGTCCAGGGCAAGGCGACAGAGCCCTTCTCCACTGGTAGCAGCATTTTCCTCTATTGCTTCAAGGCATTCATCAAGAGTTTTATAAAGAAATAATTCAGGTACATGGGTAGAGCCAGCCTGAACAGTACCGTCTAAAAGCATTTTATAAGCCGCGCCCTTTTCTACCAGGGTAGACTGCATATAAGACTTTTCACCAAGATCTGTACCAGTAAGATATACCCTACCTGTTCCAAGGGCTGCAATATCACGAAGAAGTCTTTTAAGCTGAATCGGGCGGGGAAATCCTATTATCATATCAAGCTTTGTAAGAGGCTTTCCGTCACCACCGGCAGTAAAATCAAAAGAAATAGCATCATCACCAATTTCACGGATTGTGGCAGTACCGCTCTGGCCGTCAATTATACCGGCAGTAAAAGTGTCGCCGGCCTTTTTATGAAGCACCTTAATTATATGCTGGGCACGTTCATCGCGCAGAGGCAGAGGCTTTGAAATTTCATCATTTGAAAATAAACAGATATTCATTAGTATCCACTAGGAGAACATATTAATTCGTTTCAGAATCTTAACAAGCTCGTCCTTTTCAATTAAATCTACAGGGCGGCCGTCAATATACTTGTGTGCACTGTCAGAAAAGCCGCCAATAGAAATACAAACACCATTATCGCATTTAGTATCACGAAGCTTACTGTGGAAGTCACGGATATTAATATCACCAATAACATTCTGAGTTCTGTAGAAACGGAACATCTGCTTTGCTTCCCATCTGGAAGTTTCCACCTCACAGACAATTTCTACACTTTCAGAAGCAACCTGTACATCTTCTACCTTAACAAAGGCATCCTTATAGTAAGTAGAAATAAACTTACGGCACAAGGCAACAAAGTCGCTGGTTCCAGACATAAGATAAGTCTGAAGGTTTTTATTCTGGTTCAGTTCTGCATAACGGGCAACAAGTGCATCAACATCCTTGTACCCCTGCTTTGCAGCCTGAATCTGGCGAAGGTAGATAAGCGCCTTTGAAATATCGTTCATGGCGATGCAGGTGTTGGCAAGGCGGTATTTTATCTGAAGCATAATCTGATCCGGCACAGAAGGAAGTCTCATTGAAATTTCGTAGTCTTTAATGGCAGCAGCATAATCTTTTACACGCTCGTGCATTTTTCCGGCCTCAAGACAAGCCTGTGGTCCAAAATCCGGATCCGGACGCAGATGCATAAAAACCTTAAGAGCCTTATCACCCATACCGCATTCTGTCATTGCAATTGCCATATCAAAAAGCACTTCTTTATTTCCAGGATTTTCATCCAGAACTCTCTTTAGGAATGGAAGACTGTCCCTATACTTCTGAGCCTTAAAAAGAGCGGTTCCCAGAAGCATATTGATTTCATTGTTTTCCGGCTGCAAAACCTTACATTTCTTAAAACAGTAAACCGCCTTTTCAAAGGAGTTGGTTTTCATAAGGGTTTTACCAAGGAAATAATTACAGTCAAAATTATTAGGATCTTTTTTTATACAAAGCATAAGAGCACTTACTGCATCTTCAGTTTTATCAAGAGAAGATGCAGCAGCACCCATACGGAGAGTAGTTTTTATCATATCAATCTCAGGATGAGCTGTTGAAATATCATAGAGAGTTTTATAAACACTCCACACTCTTTCCCAGTTTTTCTCGCTGTAATAAATATCTCCAATTGTTTCAAGAGAAGGAACATTGTGCGGGTCATGCGCAAGCTTTTTTTCTGCTTCCTTAAGAATTGCAGATTTACCCTTCTTTTGAATCTTTACAGAAACATCTTTTTTTTCTTCCTTTCGCTTAATGCTTTTAATACCCACAATCAGCGAAACAAGAAGAAGCGCTACAATTACAGCTATTAAGATTGAAATAATCATTAACTCTTTCCTTTATTTTTATTTGCCAGTTTTTTCCTTCACAAGCTGCGCAAGTCTTTCCATAGCAATCTTGATTTTATTGATGTCAGTAGCATAACAGCAGCGGATAAAGCCTTCACCGCCGTCTCCAAAACAAGTGCCAGGTACAACAGCTACATTATACTTTGAAATTGCCTCTGTCGCAAATTCTTCGCTTGTCATGCCTGTAGGGCGGATATCCGGGAACATGTAAAAAGCTCCCTCAGGCTCAACGCAAGGAAGACCCATATCAATAAAGGCCTTATGCATAATGTTGCGGCGCTGCTGATAGCTTACGCGCATTTTTTCAACCTCGTCCCAGCCGTGGCGCAGACCTTCTGCAGCAGCATACTGACTGAAAATCGGAGGACAAATCGAAGAGTAAGCATGAAGCTTACAGCACTGTACAAGCAGGTCATGAGGAGCCGCAATATAACCGATACGCCAGCCAGTCATAGCGAAAGACTTAGAAAATCCGTTGAAGATGATTGCGTAGTCTTTCATACCAGGGAACTCGCCGATTGAAACGTGCTTGCGGTTATCGTAAAGCAATTCACAGTAAATCTCGTCACTCAAACACCAGATCTGATGCTTCTTTACAACCTCTGCAATTTTTGCAAGCTCGTCTGCAGGAATAATGCGGCCGGTCGGGTTACTTGGCGAACAGAACATAACAGCCTTGGTTTTCTCAGTGCAGGCCGCTTCAATCTGTTCAGCAGTAGGATAAAAACCGTTTACACTTGTATCCAGGTGAATAACCTTAGCGTCACAAAGTGCCGCAAGCGGCTGGTAAGAAACGTAACAAGGCTCGCAGACAATAATCTCGTCGCCCGGATTCAAAATAGAACGGAGCACAAGATCAAGACCCTCGCTGGCACCGATTGTCGGCAGAATCTCAGTTTTCGGATCATAGTAAAGCTTATAGCGTTCCAGGTACTTTGCTATTTCCTCGCGCAGCTCAATCAAGCCCCAGTTAGAAGTATAAGAAGTGTGGCCCTTTTCCAGATGGTAAAAAGCCTCTTCCCTCATAATCCATGGAGTCGGAAAATCAGGCTCGCCGACACCCAGGGAAATAATATCATCATGTCCAATGCAAAGCTCAAAAAACTTACGGATTCCAGAAGGCGGAATCTCCATCATCTTTGAGCTGAATTTATCTTCTCGTGTATTCATTTATATTCCTTAAAAATTCATGTAGGAGGGCGGAGCCCCGCCCTACGCTCGCACTGCGTTGCTCGCTACCCCACCCAGCGGGGACACCCCGCAACGCCCCGGTTACAACAACGTGTGTCATTGTCGGGCTTGACCCGACAATCTAGATTCCCCGGTCAAGCCGGGGAATGACATTGGTTGCCCTTTACACAAATTAAGCCTGCACTCCCTCGCGGCGGTCTCTCTCATCCTCAACATAAACAATGTCATTTTCTTTATATGTCTTCAAAACAAAGTTTGTTTTAGTTGAGCGAACACCTTCGAGAGTAGAAAGTTTTTCGCTTACAAAAAGGGCAACATCTTTCAAGTTGTCACCTTCAATCAAAACCTTAAGGTCATAACCGCCGCTCATGAGATAAAGCGACTTAACCTGTGGAAAGCGGTAAATTCTGTCCGCAATTGCATCAAAGCCATGCTCGCGCTGTGGCTGAACCTGAATCTGAATCTCCGCGACAACCTTATCCTTCGCGACTCTGTCTTTTTCCGGGTTCACAATGGCCGCGTACTTGAGAATAACTCCGTCGTCTTCAAGCTTCTTAATAATCTGCTTAACCTCGTCCGTAGTTTTCTTTGTCATAGCAGCAATGTCTTCTACTGAAAGACGTGCATTCTGACGCAGCAAATCAAGTATCTCGTCCATAAAGGAACCCCCAAAAGTTTAAAAAATGAATATAATATTTTACTATAGAAAGTACTTTAATTCAACAATGATATTTTTCGTCAAAAGTGCGTTTTTTTTCTTGCATTATCCCAAATGTATGCTAATATAAAGTTGTAGCAAGGAACGAGATGAGGACGTACACCGCTGCTTGATGGGAGGCAATATGCAATTTCCGACAAAGAGAGATAACCTGGTCGAGGTTATATAATACGTAGACATTTTGAAGCGCCAGCGGCTTACTGCTGGAACATTTATAGTGCCAGTCCTTAGTTGACTGAGAGCACATTACAGGCCGGCTGATACGCCGGCTTTTGTTTTTTAAGGATTAATGCTACAATTAAGACTATGAAAAGAATAGCATTTATATTACTCACTCTTATTTGTACAGGCGCTTTATATTCACAGTCATTTTTCAAATCACTGGAACCCGGCAGAAACCAGATGGCCGTTTACGTCGGCTCTTACGACTGGGGTCCATGCGTAAACAAAATAGTAATTCATACCGCAGCAAAGCATACAGAAGAGTCTCTCGACCCTTCTGATTTTGAAGTAGAACGTGTTCTTTACCAGAAAGGTTCAGGAATCAAAAAATCTGGTGGTGAATTAACCATTACAGATGTTTTCTGTTCAGACTCAAAAGGAAATAAAGTAAACAAGGCAAGTAACTACATCACAATTCTTACAGATGTATATCCAACTGCTGAAAATTCAAGTCCTTTCCCGGGCTACATTTCCAGCGGAGTTTTTGAGAATTTCTACAGCTATTGTGTTGAAAACGATGAACTGGACCTTAAAATCACAAAAGTTCAGGGCTTTGTAAACGAAGGAGCCGCAAAATTTTCAAAATCATCCTATACATATAAATCTGCTACCGAAACAAAAGAATATACCGTTCCATTAGACTACATGTTCTACATGCCGGACAATGCTTCTGTTAAAAACAAGATTCCTCTTATTCTGTGGTTCCACACCATTGGAGAAAGCGGATCTAATCCTTATCTGGTTTTGTTTGGAACAAAGGCAACAGCCCTTGCAGATGAAAAAATCCAGAGCTACTTTGAAAACGGAGTTGCCATTCTGGCACCTCAGTGCCCAACCGGCTGGCTTGAAACTACAGACGAAAATGAAATGGGAATCCGCTACTGGGCTCCTGTAGACATTGACGGTTCTGTAAAGAAAATTACAGATCCAATTATAAAGGTTTTTGGTGCCTTTACAGGAATCAAAGAAACAGAAAAAGAAAAGGAAACAGAACCTTTTGCAGCAACATCTTTTTATACAGAACCAGTAACTGAGCTTCTTTATAACTTCCTGGAAAGTCATCCGGAAATTGACCGCAACAGAATTTATGTTGGAGGCTGGTCTGCCGGCGGTTATATGACAATGAACATGATGATTCAGCATCCGGAAATCTTTGCTGCAGCCTTCCCTACCTGCGAATATTACCTGGACAGCAAGATTACAGATGCACAGATTAAATCACTCGCAAAAAAACCTCTCTGGTTCACTTATGCAGAAAATGACCAGACAGTAAAGCCAAAATCAAACTGTATTCCTACTATAGAAAGACTCGAAAAAGCAGGTGCAAAAGACCTTCACGTTTCAGTCTTCCCGAATGTAGTTGATACTACAGGTACATATTTATTAAACCGCGAAGCAGATGAAGATGACGATGATTATGGTCTTCCTTACGAATACGAAGGCCACCTCAGCTGGATTTACGTATTGAACGACCAGTGCCGCGATGAAAACACTAATGAACCTCTCTTCAAGTGGCTCAGCCGTCAACGGTTGAAATAATTTTAACCGAGTTGTATTCTTACAGAGCATAATTTTATAGATAAAGAGGATATATATGAATTTTGTTGAAGATTTGTTGAAAAAAGCTAAGGCTGCCAACAAAACTATCGTTCTTTGCGAAGGCGAAGACAAGCGCGTTGTAGAAGCAGCTTCTAAAATCGTAAAAGATGGAATCGCAAAAATCATTTTGATTGGAAGCGACGAAGACATTAAAGCAAGCGGAAGCAATGCAGATCTTTCAGGCGTTACAATTGTTGACCCTGCAAAAGACGCAAATGCAGACAAATATGCTGAGCTTCTTTTCAAAGCTCGCGAAGGAAAAATCAACAAGAAGACTGGCGCTCCAGAATATGCTGATGTTGCTGCTGCTAAGGCTGCAATTCTTAAGGATCACACAATGTACGGTGCCCTTATTCTTAAAGCAGGAGATGCAGACGGTTTCGTTTCTGGAGCCTGCCACTCAACAGCAAATACTCTCCGCCCTGGTCTTCAGGTTATCAAGACAGCTCCTGGCTTCAAGACAGTTTCAAGCTGCTTTATCATGGTAGCTCCAGAAGGCGGAAACAAGTACGTTCCAGAAGGAGTTGCAGTATTCGGTGACTGCGCTATCAACATTGAACCTACTGCAGAAGAGCTTGCAGATATCGCTGTAGCTTCTGCTGACACAGCAAAGAAGATTGCTGGTATTGAACCACGTGTAGCAATGCTTTCATTCTCTACAAAGGGATCTGGAAACGATGCTAAGTTCTACGACACAGTAACAAAGGTTCAGAAGGCTACAGAACTTGCTAAGGCTGCAGCTCCTGATTTGGCATTGGACGGAGAATTCCAGTTCGACGCTGCTGTTGCTCCAGAAGTTGGAGAACTCAAAGCTCCAGGAAGCAAGGTTGCAGGTCATGCTAACACATTCATCTTCCCTAACATCAACGCAGGT
>SFOB01000076.1 GCA_004554075.1 Treponema sp. | reverse complement strand
TGATGGCGTAGTTGCCAAGGCCACCGGCACCTACGGCACCTGCCATTGCAGTAAGACCAATCAAACTAACGAGCGTTATTGTAGTTCCCCGGACAAGTGGACCAATGCTTTCGCGAAGGTATACACGGAAGATAATATCCACCGGACTAAGCCCCATACTTTCTGCGGCTTCAATAAGTCCTCCATCCACCTCTGCAAGAGCTGTTTCTACCTGACGGCTGAAGAAAGGCACGCAGCCAAAAATCAGCGGAACAATAGCACCGCGTACACCGATGGCAGTTCCCATCAAAAGGCGGCTGAGGGGCATTACACCTGTGAGCAGGATGATGAAAGGAATGGAACGGAAAAAGTTTATAAGCTTATCAAGAATCTGATAAATTACTTTGTTTTCTAGTATTGAACCTTTTTTTGTAACAATAAGCACAATGCCGAATACAAGACCTATTACAAAGCTGATTGCTCCGGCCCAGAGTGTCATGATAAAGGTTTCGAGCAGGCCGTTGAAAAATCGCTCAGGATGTGCCGAAACGTTTGGTAAAATCTTTTCGATAATTTCTGTCATATTATGCCTCCTTTAGTTTGTGGTTTCGACAGGCTCAACCACCGCATGACCTTGTTTTAATACTTCAACGCCAACGCCCTGCTGTTCAATGTGAGCAAGGGCGCGTTTTACGATTTCTGGCTTGCCGCTGATAATAGCAACGGTGCCGCCAATAGGTGCGTCCTGAACGATTTCTACATCAGCAAAAATAATGTTGATTGTGATTTCGTAAAGGCGGGACATTGCAGAGATAATCGGCTCTGAAACATTCTTTTCAATGAAAGTAAAGCGAACCAGAGTTTCATCCGAATCAAGTTTTACAACCGGAGAGTCTTCTGCAATCAGCTGCTCAATTTTTGTCAGGCTTGAAGTTGAACGGATAAAGCGTTTTGTAACTTCATCTTTTGGTGCCGCAAAAATATCAAATACATCTCCCTGCTCAACTATGCGGCCGTTTTCCATTACGGCTACCTTTGAACAGATTTCCTTTATAACTTCCATCTGATGGGTGATGATTACGATTGTGAGTCCCAGCTCTTTGTTCAGCTTTTTAAGCAGAGCAAGAATTGAGCGGGTGGTTGTAGGGTCAAGGGCGCTTGTTGCCTCATCACACAAAAGAATGTCCGGATTGTTTGCAAGGGCGCGGGCAATTGCTACACGCTGCTTCTGACCACCTGAAAGCTGTGAAGGATAAACTTTTTCCTTGTCTTCAATTTCTACAAGGGCAAGAAGCTCGCGAACCTTCTTTGCAATTTCTTCTTTGGAAAGACCGCTGCGTTTTAGAGGAAAAGAAACGTTACTGAAAACTGTACGGCTCTTCATAAGATTAAAGTGCTGGAAGATCATTCCGATTTTTTTACGTTCTTCGCGAAGCTCTTTTGGACCCAGACTTAAAAAATCTTTTCCGCGTATTGTTACGCTTCCGCTTGTTGGACGGCCAAGTAAGTTGATTGTTCTTACAAGGGTAGATTTTCCGGCTCCAGAAAATCCGATAATTCCGAAAATCTCTCCCTTTTGAATTGAAACGCTTGCATTTTCTACAGCGTTAAAACTTTTTTTGCCATCTGTGAAAGTTTTATAAATATCTTTCAGCTCGATTATGTTTGTATCAGCCATAAAACCTCCTGTCAGTTATACTTGGATTTACCAATCTGATAGGTAGGTTATAGCAAAAATCTATATGTTGGACTAATATTTCTTTTTTATGGTGAGATATAGAAAAAAGTTATTACTGACAGGCCTCATTAATGAAGCCGGCAATTTCTTTTATTACACTGATTCGGCGGCCGAGAAGTCCGTGCTCGGTAGGAAAATCAATGCGTTTTTGAATTGCCTTTGTCTGGTGAGCCTCCAGAAGATTCCAGAGAGGAAGAATCATTTCGTTTATTGGTGAAACCGAGTCGTAAGTACCTCCGATTACAAGCAGGTTTTTGTCTTTTACCTGCTCAAAGGACTTTGGATGGCTGATTTCATCCCGGTTTATTACAACGTCTTCGTAAATTGCGTCAATTCCATCAGACTGAAGAATTTTGCCTTCTTCCAGCAGTGAGCGAAAATAACTTTCCTTGGCGCGGTTTAAGTAGCGGGTAGGGTCGTAAGGAGTGAGCATTATGATTCCGCGGATCCAGTCCAGTTTTCGGCCTGCGTTGAGGGCAGAGTTTGCTCCCATGCTGTGGCCCAGTAAAAAAATCTGATTGGGATCTACATTGTATTTATTTGTGAACTCAGGAGAGTGCGCATATTCTGCAAGGTTCTGTGCGTCTTCAATGCAATTGGTAATAAGATACTTTCCCTGACTTCCCCAAGCTCCGCGGTTATGAGGAACAATCACAAGGCAGCCGATTCTGCATAGTGCGTGTGAAATATCGTCGTTACGGGCAGTTCCCGGAAAGCCGTGCAGCATAATTACGCAGGGATGAGGCTTTGGCTGATTTGCCGACGGCCACATAATTTCGCCATAAATGTGGGAGCCGGTACTTACAAAGTCCAGTGTTGTGTAGTCCGGTAAAGCTGTAGAATCCAGTTCTTCCGGGTCAGTAAAAAGATATTGTAATGTTAAATTAGATGGCATTTTTTTCTCCGTATGAATTAAAATATTTCTTGTTAAAATCTGCAAGTGGAATCGGTTTGCTGAAGTAATATCCCTGATACATGTCGCAGCCAAGCATCTTCAAAAAGTCTTTTTGAGCTTCTGTTTCTACTCCCTCAATCAGAACCTCAATTCCAAGCCTTTTACTCATTCCAATAATTGACTCAAGAATTATAGCACTTTTTGATTCATTTTCTGTATGCTTCAGAAAATCCATGTCAATTTTTATCATATCAACATCTATATCTTTGAGCATGCTTAATGAGGAATAGCCTTTTCCAAAATCATCTACTTCTATATAAAAACCGTCTTTACGAAGCTTTTCTGTAATTTCCAGAATTTGTTTTGCATTACTCATGAGTACAGATTCTGTTATTTCCAGACGGAGCTTCTGTGGTGGAATATCATATTTTTTAACAATATCTGTGAGAGTTGAATATACATTTAGATTTGTAAAATCTTTAACGGAAATATTGATGGAAAGATAAAGATCATCTTTGTCGGTTTCCTTCCAGCTTTTCAGAAGATTTGCTGCCTGTTCCCAGATGTTATTGTCCAGCTTTGAAATCAGTCCTGTTTTTTCGAGAGTTTTTATAAAATAGCCCGGAGAAATTACAGTGTTTTGTTCATTTACCCAGCGGGCTAAAACTTCCGCTCCTTTCAATTTATTTTCGGAAGACACCTGCGGCTGAAGAAAGATTTTGAATTCGCCGTTTTTAAGAGCTGAATCAAAGCATTTTGTTATATGATGGTCTTTCTTTTCCTCTTCCATAAATTCTTTGTCATAATATGCAATTGTGTTAACCGAATCGCCTTTTATACTTTTTAAGGCTCTCTTTGCGCGGCCGGCTAGAGTAGAGATACTTTCTGTTTGTTCTGTAAATTGATAGATGCCAAAATGAATTACAATAGGCATGGTTTCTTCTTTGAACTGATTATTGATTATTTCAGAAATATTTTTGAGGTCAACATCAGAAAGGTCGCTTCCTGTTAAATAAAATGCAAACCAGTCGGAATGTATTCTGGCACAAAGATTTTTATTCTTGGCAAGAAATAAAAGGAGGGTGCCTATCTGTTTAAGAACATCATCACCCTTTTTACGGCCATATAAATCATTAAAAATCTTAAAGTTATCAATATTAAGATATAATAAATTATGCTGCTCGGAGTTATTCATTTTGATAGCAGCTTCAACATTTTCATAAAAGAAATCTTTTGTTGCTAAACCAGTAAGTTCGTCGTATTCTGCTATCATTAGTTACCCCTTTTTTTTCTATTTTTTTTTGGAAAAAAAATATGCTCTGGTGAAGTTTTTGTCAACACCAGAGCATCCCTCCTCTTTTTTTAAATACTTTTTTTATGACTAGATGTTATATGTTAATGTACGTTCATCAATAATACGCTTTGACTTGTGCTCACTGCGAGTATTGAGTTCGCCGTCTTTGTGAACAACTACGCTTGAAGGCTTTACACCAATGCGTCCCTTAAGTGCTGCACTTGTAAGAGCTGCAACTTCTTCATCAGTCTTAGTACTTGTGCTTGCCTTTTCAACTTCTACAGAATATTTACATGTAAAGTCTTTCTCAAAGATACGGATAAGGTATTCGCCGGTAAGATCCTTTTCATCGCGGATTACAGCTTCGATATCGCTTGGGAATACGTTTACTGCACTTACGATGAACATGTCATCCTTGCGGCCAAGAACGTGGATTCTTCCGTGTGTACGTCCACACTTACAAGGTGTCTGGTCAATGCGGCCGATATCACCTGTGCGGAAGCGGATAAGAGGGCGGGCATGCTTTCTCAAAGTTGTAAATACGAGCTCTCCAGTTTCTCCCGGAGGAAGAACTTCGCCTGTTTTAAGATCTACTGTTTCTACGAGAATGTGGTTTTCTGCAATATGAAGACCATCATGATATTCACACTGAGCGGCACAAGCACCAAAGATGTCTGAAAGACCGTAGAAGTCGTAAACCTCTGCACCCCAGATATCTTCAATAGCCTTACGTGTTGAGCTGATAGAACCACCAAGCTCACCTGCTACAATAATCTTTTTAATATTGAAGTCCTTTTTAGGATCGTAACCGGCCTTAAGAGCCTTTTCACCAAGCTGCCATGCATAAGAAGGGCTGGTCCAGATGATTGTTGGCTGATACTGCTTAAGAACGAAGAGAAGGCGTTCGCTAGGAAGTGTACCACCCCAGATACAAAGGGCACCAAGATTCTGAGCACCAATTACATCAGGGCCTCCAACGTAAAGAGAGAAGTTGAGGGCGTGAACATAACGGTCATTCTTTCTCATACCAATCTGATAGAACCAGCGGCTTTCTGTATCCTGGAACTCATCAAAATCTTTTTTGCTGAAAGGGCTTACTGTAGGAACTCCGGTTGAACCTGAAGATGTGGAAATGAATACAACGTCTTCTTCCGGTACTGCTGCAAGTTCTCCAAGGAAAGAACCTACGCCCTGTGTGTCGCGCTGTGTTTTTTTGTTGATAAATGGAAACTTTTCAATATCCTTCAATGTTTTGATGTCGCTTGGCTTTACACCTGCTTCGTCAAAACTTCTCTTGTAGTAAGGAGCGTGATCGTATGCAAACTGCACGATTTCCTTTAAGTCTTCCAGCTGCTTTGCTTCCAGCTGCTCACGTGGAAGTGTTTCCAGTTCTTTATTCCAATATTTTCCGTCTGGATTTGCTGTTCCCCAATCTGCCATAGTTATACCTCTTTTAATTTTCAATTTGTTTTTTGACAGGACTTTTTGAACTGACTTTCAATTACCTATCATGGCGGTATGTTATAGGATTCTGAGTCTTTGTTCCAATACAAGTTTTTTATAATAAGTTATAGGAAAAATATATAACAAAACCTATAGACTTAGTAGGTAATTAATGATAGTTTAAGCCTACAAAACTGATAGGTAAAAAAATAAATGATTGAAGAACAGGAAAGTATAACTGCCCAGCTTTGTCTTTTTGCCAGAGCCTTTCATTCAAATTACGGAAAAGAAAAAATCTTTGATGATTATCTTTCTTTTGATTTGATGGGAAGAGAGCAGTATGAAGAAATTGGTCAGCTGATTGAAAATGATTTCGATCCAGAAAAGTTTGACCGCAACAGGTGGTTCTGCCACAAGAATATTAAAGACATTCTTTATAAGTATATTCTTCCTATTCCTCTTTCAAGAATTAAGTTTGCAGAAATTGAGCTTGAAAACTTTGCAAAGCTTAAGGGGGCAATGGGAGAAAAAATTCAGTATGTAATTTGTGGTGCCGGAATGGATAGTTTTGCATTTCGAAATCAGATTCACAATATAAAGATTTTTGAAGTGGACCACCCGGATACTCAAAGATACAAACTGGAAAGAATAAAAAAACTTGAATGGATAATTCCAGAAAATCTGACTTTTGTTCCTGTTGATTTTTCCAAAGACAGTCTTAAGGAAAAACTTCTGGAAAAAGGTTTTGATTCGAATTTTCCAACTTTTACGGCGATTCTTGGAGTTACCTATTATCTGACACTGCCTGTTTTTGAACAGACTTTGAAAATTATTTCGGAGCTTAGCCCGAAGGGCAGCAAGCTGATTTTTGATTTCCCGGATGAAAGAACTTTTTCCGAGGAATTGAAGAAGAATGCGCCCCGTGTTCAGGAACTTGCAGATGTAACAGAAAAACTTGGAGAACCAATGCTTCACGGTTTTTCAACAGAAGAGGTGAAGCAGGCTCTGGAGCGAAATGCCTTTGAACTTGCTTCTCACTACAGGCCTGAGACAATTCAGGATCTTTATTTTGAAGGAAGATCAGACGGCCTTAAAGCGTATGAAAACGTTCACTTTATTGTGGCGGAAAAAACATCATAAATCTAATAAAAGAGGTAAACATTATGAGCGGAAAAAATTACAAATCAATTGAGTCGGCGCTGATTCACGGCGGTATTTATGGTGATGAATCTACTAGAGCTGTAAATGTTCCTATTTATCAGACATCAACTTATGAACAGCAGGGTATTGGTCAGAACAAGGGCTGGGAATATTCGAGAACAGGTAATCCGACCCGCGCAGCTCTTGAGGCTTTGATTGCAGAGCTTGAAGGCGGTACTCATGGTTTTGCTTTTGGTTCGGGAATGGCAGCCCTTACCGCAGTCCTCACTCTTTTTAAGAGCGGAGATAAAATCATTATTTCCAGCAATGTTTACGGCGGAACCTTCCGTGTACTTGATAAAATCTTTAAGAATTTCAATATCACTTACTCAATCGAAGATACAACTGATTTAGCTTCGCTTGATTCAAAGGTTACCCCGGATGTAAAGGCAATCCTTATTGAAACTCCTGCTAACCCTCTTTTGACAATTACAGATTTGCGCGGTGTTGCAGACATTGCAAAAAAACATGGAATTCTTTCTATCGTTGATAATACTTTTATGACTCCATATTTGCAGCGCCCTATTGAAAGTGGAATTGATATTGTTGTTCACTCTGCAACAAAATATCTTGGCGGCCACAGTGATGTAGTTGCCGGCCTTGCAGTTGTTCATGACAAGGAGCTTGCAGATCGTCTGGCCTTTATCCAGAACGCAACAGGCGGAGTACTTGGACCGTTTGACTCTTTCCTTTTGATCCGCGGAATTAAAACTCTTGGTGTACGTCTGGACCGCCACACAGAAAATGCCCTTAAGATTGCAAAGTGGCTTACAGAGCAGCCTTCTGTTAAGAAGGTTTACTATCCGGGACTGGAATCTGCCCAGGGCTATGAAATCAATAAAAAGCAGGCTAAGAACGGCGGCGCAATGATCAGCTTTGAACTTAAGGAAAATTATGATTTTAAGAAGTTCTTTTCTTCACTCGGACTCATTGCCCTTGCAGAAAGTCTTGGCGGTGTAGAAAGTCTTGCCTGCCATCCTGCCAGCATGACTCACGCAAGTATTCCTCGTGAGATCCGCGAGAAGGTTGGAATTACAGACGGGCTTATCCGCCTTTCTGTCGGAATTGAAAGTGCAGAAGATCTGATTGCAGATTTGCAGCAGGCCATTGAAAAAGCTGGAAAATAAAAGGTAGGTATATATGAAATATTATAATTCGATGCAGGAGTTGATTGGAAATACTCCGCTTGTAAAACTTACTAACGTTAGTTTGCCAGAGGGTGTGAATCTTTTTGCAAAGCTTGAACTGATGAATCCTGCCGGAAGTGTAAAGGACAGAATCGGCCGCGAGATGATTGCAGATGCAGAGGAACGCGGAGCTCTTAAGGCTGGCGGAACAATCGTAGAAGGAACTGCCGGAAATACAGGGCTTGGAATTGCCTTTGCTGCCCTTGAAAAAGGTTACCGTGTAATCTTTGTTGTTCCAACAAAATTCAGCCAGGAAAAACAGACTTTGATGAGAGCACTTGGTGCAGAAATCGTAAATACTCCACGCGAAGAAGGAATGCTTGGAGCAGAGAAAAAGGCAGAAGAAATCCGCGATTCAATTCCTGGTGCAATCAGTCTTGGCCAGTTCAGAAATCCGGCAAACCCTCGTGCACATTACAAAACTACAGGTCCTGAAATCTACGATGCCCTGGATGGCAAGGTAGACTACTTTGTAGCAGGAGCCGGAAGCGGTGGAACTTACGCTGGAATCATGAAATATCTGAAAGAAAAGAATCCTGCAGTGCTGGGTGTACTTGCAGATCCTCTTGGTTCAACCATGGGCGGCGGAGAGCACGGAGACTACAACATTGAAGGAATTGGAAATGACTTTGTTCCGGATACAATGGATATGTCTCTTGTAGATAAGGTTATAAAGATTACTGATGATGATGCTTTTGGCGGAGCCAGAGAACTTGCAAAGCGCGAAGGTATTTTTGCCGGTAGTTCAAGCGGCGGAGCCTTTGCAGCAGCCAGAAAACTTGCAGAAGAGCTTGCAGCATCTGGAAAAGCAGCAAAGGGAAGCGAAATCAACATTGTAGTTGTCTTCCCGGACCGTGGTGACAGATATTTTTCTAAGGGCTTATATGAATAAACTATCATACGTATAAAAAATTTGTATTGATAATAGTATTGACAAATCCCCAGAATACAGTATAGTTTATATATATAACCTAGTGAAATAGTGGGTATAAAAGATAAAAAATTATAAAGAGGTGGCTTATGAGCGACATCAAACAGAATTCATTGGAATTAATTGGAAATACTCCGCTTTTACAGTTGAACGGATATTCAAAAAAGTCAGGAATTAAAAATGCAACAATTCTTGCTAAGCTTGAGTATTTGAATCCTGCGGGTAGTGTTAAAGATCGTGTTGCACTTGCAATGATTGAAGATGCAGAAAAGAAAGGTATCTTAAAGCCAGGAGCTACAATCATTGAGCCAACTTCTGGAAATACTGGAATTGGACTTGCCGCTGTTGCAGCTGCTAAAGGTTACCGTGCAATCCTTACTTTGCCGGAAACAATGAGTGTTGAACGCAGAAATCTTCTTAAGGCTTACGGTGCAGAAATCGTTCTTACAGAAGGTTCAAAGGGTATGAAGGGAGCTATTGCTAAGGCAGAAGAGCTCCAGAAATCAATTCCAGGCGCAATCATTCCTGGTCAGTTTGTAAACCCTGCAAACCCTGCAATTCATAAAAAGACAACTGGTCCTGAAATCTGGGAACAGACAGGCGGAAAAATTGATTTCTTCGTAGCCGGAATCGGAACTGGTGGTACAATCACTGGTGTTGGCGAATTCCTTAAGGAAAAGAATCCTGATATCAAGGTAATCGCTGTAGAACCTGCTTCAAGCCCTGTTCTTTCTAAGGGTGAGGCTGGAGCTCATAAGATTCAGGGAATTGGTGCCGGCTTTGTACCAGATGTTTTGAATACAAAAATCTATGATGAAATTCTTCCAATCGAAAACGAGGATGCTTTTGAAGAAGGTCGCGTTTTTGCAAGAAGCGAAGGTATTCTTGTAGGTATTTCAAGTGGTGCTGCCCTCAAGGCTGCAAAAATCATTGCAGAGCGTCCTGAAAACAAAGGAAAGACTGTAGTAGTTCTCCTTCCTGATTCAGGAGACCGCTATCTTTCAACTCCACTTTTCAGCGATGACTAATTAATGTGAATACATTTTTAGAATAGTGATAGGCTTTTGCGGCTTCCAGTTGGTGACTGGGAGCCGCTTTTTTTTTTCGGGGGAGGGTGCGCACACGAAGCCAGGCTTCAGTTATCACAAATTCTTATAACTCTTAATAAAAAACTTGTATTGGAACAAAGTCCTGTAATTTAGTATAACCTAGATAATCAGTAGGTTGAACATTGCAGACAGGAAATAAGAAATCTGCAACATAACTTGCCTGCTGAAAATTCAATTTTTGAATTGCGGATGGTCCGCATTGGAGGTTAGATGAAAAAATTGATTTCTATCTTAGTTGCGGCAGGACTAATTCTCTGTTCTGTAAGCGCTAAGCCTAAGAAGGCAGCAAAGACTGATCTGGAAAAAACAAAGTTTACAATCGGTCATTTGAATTCTACAGCGCATCTGCTTGCTTTTGTTGCTCAGGAAGAAGGCTTCTTTAAGGAAGAAGGTTTGAACGCAACATTGCTTCAGTTTGCAAGTGCAGGTGAGCTTGCTGCTGGTCTTGAATCAGGAAAGCTTGATGTAGCATTTATCGGTTCTGTTCCATCACTCACATTCCAGAGCAATGGTCGCGACCTTACAATTTTTGGTGGTGCTATGACTAACGGTCACGGCTATGTAATTAAAAAAGAATTTACCGGCGGAAAAGATAACCTTGGAGTTCAGATTCTTAAGGGCCGCAATGTTGCCAGTGTAAAGAACAGTGTTCAGGATGCTGAGCTTCTGCTTCTTCTTAAAAATGCAGGAATTAAAGTTGGTAAGGGAAAGGACGAAGTAAACATCGTTTACTTTGACAGCCAGAAGGATGCTTATGCAGCACTTCAGAACAGCACAATTGATGCGGCTTCTGCTTATTCACCATATACATCACTTGCAAAAGGTCAGGGCTACAATGTTGTTTACTACTGCGCTAACGAACCTGCCTTGAAAAATCAGCCATGCTGCCGTCAGGTTGCTTACACTCCTGCTTTGAAAGCAGCTCCAAAATCTTACAAGGCTTTTGAGCGTGCTTTGATTAAGGCTTATAAGTTCAGCCAGGAGAATCAGCCAAAAACAATTAAGGATGTAAAAAAATATATTGATATAAACGAGGACTACATTAAAACTGAAGTTTACGGAGGATTCAGTTTCTCAAGTCCTGACCCGGATAAGCAGGGTACATCAAATCTTAAGACAACTGTAGTTGAACTTGGTTATACAAAAGATTACGACATCAACAAACTGTATAACACTTCAATCTACAAGGATGCTTTGGATTCACTTCTTGCAGAAGCACCAAACGATAAGATTTACAAAGAGCTCAAGGAGCACTTTGATCAGTATGAGTAATACATAAAACGGAGAGAGAAAAAGTAAAAAAGTTCTGCTGCCAGCGGCTCCCCTAGCTCTGGCAGCAGTTTTTCATAAGGAGTATCCCGATGGGAAAGATAATTGTAGACAATATTTGTGTTACTTATAAAGAAAAAAATAAATCATTTGAAGCCCTGAAGGATGTTTCCTTTGCAATTCAGGATGGTGAGTTTGTAAGCATCATCGGGCCAAGTGGTTGTGGAAAAAGTACATTTTTAAGCGTACTTGAAGGAATCCTTCCTCAGACTTCGGGCCATATTTATATTGATGATAAAGAGGTTACCGGAACCGGAACAGACCGTGGTGTAGTTTTTCAGAGCTACTCACTTTTTCCCTGGCTTTCGGCAAAGAATAATATTGTATTCGGCGTTCATCAGAAAAATAAAAAACTTTCAAAAGAGGAGCTGGAAAAGACAGCCCTTGAATATCTGGAAAAGGTAAACCTTACCGAGTTCGCAGACAAATACCCATGCCAGCTCAGTGGCGGCCAGCAGCAGCGTGTTGCAATAGCCCGTGCCCTTGCAATGGACACAGACATTCTTTTGATGGATGAGCCTTTTGGAGCAATCGATCCGAAAAACCGTGCCAGCCTGCAGGAGGAGCTTTTGAAGCTTTGGGAAGGCGGGGTAGATGGAAAGGGGGCAGTGAGCGGTAAAAAGAAAACCGTTGTTTTTGTAACTCACGATATAGACGAAGCAATTTTCCTTTCAGACAGAATTGTAATGATGGCTTCAAAACCGGGACATGTTTATAAAGAGATTTCTGTTCCTTTTGTACGCCCTCGTGTTAGAGAAGATTTGTTTAAGAGCCCTGCATACACACATTTGAGAAACGAACTTGTTTCTCTCTTCTATAAAGATGTTGCAGAAAGAATTGGTAATGAGGAGGTTGTATTATGAGCACCAATATTGAAAACAAACTGGACTGGAAAGAGCGCTTTCTGCGCGTTGTAAATATACTTTTTGCCCTGCTGCTTTTAATTCAGCTTCTTCCAAATCACAATTCGGTAGATCCTAAAACTTTATACCTTATAGGTTTTGCTGTACTTTTGGAAATAGTTGTGCTTGTGGTTTCGGCTCTCATTAAGAACCGCGC
>SFOB01000014.1 GCA_004554075.1 Treponema sp. | reverse complement strand
TCGTCAAAGATATAAAATTTGAAAATGGTGAGTTGAAGGAAGCTGCTTAAAACTTATGCCGATTCAAACTTCAATCCACAACAATTGACAATTTCTCAGAAAGAAGACGAAACATTTTTAATACTTCAGGTGAATAAATATTTTTAATTTTCATTTTTTTTATCCTTATATTTAATACTAAATAATAACATTTTATGTGAAAAATATCAAAAAAAAGTTGACAAGGGGTTTGTATTACTGTATTATACACTTAATACAATAATGCAAATGATTAAAATGGCTGCAATAGGCCATATACAGGAGTCATAATGGAATATCAGTTTACGAATGATAAACCGATTTATCTTCAACTGATTGATTATTTTAAGGTGCAGATTATTTCCGGTGAATTGCCGGAAGGGAGTCGCCTTGATTCAGTTAGAGATTTAGCGGTCAAAGCACAGGTAAATCCTAATACCATGCAGAAGGCTCTTTCTGAGCTTGAGCGTATGGGGCTGGTTCGTACTGAACGCACTTCAGGACGATTTATTACAGATGATAAGGAAATGATAATTAATATGAAAAAGGAAGTTGCAGAAAGTGAAATAGCGGCTTTTCTTGAGAAAATGAAGTCGCTGGGTTTTGATAAAGAAGAAGTTGTAAAAATTATTGAAGAAAACTAATGGAGATGTTTTATGGAAACTGTATTGGAATGTAAAAACCTTACAAAAAAATATATTACAAAGACAGCCTTAAAGGGAATTGATATTGCGGTTCCAAAAGGCGCTATTGTTGGGTTGCTTGGACCGAATGGTAGTGGAAAGACAACCCTGCTTAAGCTTGCTGCAGGACTCTTAAAACCAACAGAAGGTGAAATTTCAGTATGTGGTTTAAAGCCAGGTGCTGAGTCAAAACTGATTGCAGCTTATCAGCCGGATAGAGTTTACCTTAATGACTGGATGACAGTAAAAGACCTTGTACAGATGATGGCTGATTTTTACCCGAACTTCAACAAAGACAAGGCTTTTGAAATGCTTAAGAATCTTAAAATTGATGCTGGAGACAAGCTTAAGAGCCTTTCAAAGGGAACCAAAGAAAAGGTTCAGCTGATTTTGACAATGAGCCGTGAAGTTCCTCTTTATATGCTGGATGAGCCGATTGGTGGTGTAGACCCTGCTGCCCGTGATTATATTCTCAATACAATTATTTCTAATTACAGTGAGAATGCTACCGTAATTATTTCAACTCACTTGATTAGTGATATTGAATCAGTATTGAATTATGTGCTTTTCCTTAGGGAAGGAAATATAATTCGCCAGGGTGATGTTGATTCAATTCGTGAAGAAACAGGTATGTCTATAGATCAGCTCTTCCGTGAAGAGTTCAGATGCTAGTTAGTTGAAGGAGTGACGAAAATGGAAAATACAAAGACTATAAGAAATCCTTTTCCCTGGATTGGAAAAGTTTATAAATATGAGATGAAGCATTCTTCAAGAATTCTTATGCCGGTATATATTGCAATTGTTGCAATTGCTTTAATTACAGGTCTGATAGTTCCCTTGTCTTCTGATGGAGACTTAGATTTTAATTTTTCATTTAATATGAATGGGACAGAAAATGTAATGAATGGTATTGCAGGATTCTGTTTCTTCATTTATTGGGTAATTATAATAGTTGCCGGCGTTGTTACAATCAGCGTGATTTCAAAGCGCTTTAAGAACGGTTTACTTGGAGATGAAGCGTATCTAAACCTTTCGCTTCCTGTAACAATTGGCGAGCATCTCTGGGGAAGGACTCTTATGATTATCTCATGGGCATTAATTTCTCTTGTGATGATGTTGATTTCGTTTATTGCTTTGTGTATAAAAAATCTTAGTATAATTCACATTGAAGCTAATTGGGTTTACGGAATTACTGGAGCTATTCTTTGCGGTCTGGCGTGGGATTTGTGTATTCTTTTATTTACTTATCTGATAAATGCAATAGGTCATCTTTCAAAAAAACATAGAACCCTGGTAAAGCTCATTGCAATTATTGTGATTATAAGTTTTACATCAAGATTGATAGGTGGAATTACATTTAATTATCTTTCTCATGCAGACAGAGGAGAATCCATGTTCTACTGGAATGCACTTTTTGGTGTAATTTTTTCTGCAATTTACGGAACAGCAACTTACTTTATTTTGAAGCTTAAGTTGAATCTGGAGTAATTAGTAATAGGCAATTGTATAGCGCCCGCATTCTGCAAAGCCAAGTTTCTGGTAGAGCGAGAAGGCGGGCGTATTTTTTTCCTTTACAAAGAGAACAGGCTGCTTGCCGGAACGGAGGGCGCGGTTGCATAGTGCCTGCACCAGGGCTCCTGCATAGCCATTTCTGCGGTAGAGGGGGTGAGTGTAAACGCCACCAATCTGCACGCAGTTGATTCCTATTGCATTTGTGTTTGCCTTAGTAACTATTTCGACGTCTACAGTCAGGGCAAAGCAAAGCTGATTTTTTAAGATTTGTCTCAGGCTGATATCAACTTCTGCATCCGTGATGGGGCGTCCCGGGACGTAAACTTCTTCTTTCATGTAATCTTTCTGCAACTGATGAAGGGCTTCCATATCGTGCTCTGTGCAGCGGATAATTTCTTCGCCGCCGGATAGGGTGGTTGAGTAGTCCGAAGAACGTACCGAAACCACCTTGCTGGTACTCAACCAGCGCAGCATCTTATAAGGATATACAGTTACTGGTGGTTGAGTAGGCGAAGCCGTATCGAAACCACATCGTAAAGAATTACACACTTCAATTAAAAAGTCTGTTCCAGAACTTTCCCCGCTAATACAGCGAACCGGTTTTTTCATAAGATAAGGGAGTTCAGTTTTTAGAAAATTCGCATCAAGCTGGCTTGGATCAGGAATGCAGTGATAGATTGTTGAATCAAGATTAAGGATTCCAAGAATTGAAGAATGTTCCCTGAGCGGAGTCGAAGGGTCCGAAATAAAAACAAGCTTGTCGCTTTTGCGGCGCACGAGAGAGGCCAGCGAAACACAAGTCTCTTCGTGGGGAATTATAAACTGCTGGGCCAGAAGAAAATCTTCCGGCTTTTCAACAGGAATTAAAGTCAATTAGTATGCTCCATTCTTCCATCCGGATAAAGGACAGTGTGAGAGCCGTCTTCATGAGTTACGGAAACTGATGAACAGCTTGCAAAAAGAACCATAGATAAGATGATTAAAACTAATACTTTTTTCATGTAACCCTCCGAAAGAGATTCCCGGGGCAAGCCCGAGAATGACAATACGTTCTAGCGCGAGAATGACATTAGTTGCGGAATGAATGAATTGGAGCCGGAATTCTTCCGCCGCGGTTGATGAAGTCTGCGCAGCCGAACTTGCTTACAGGCATAACAGGGCAGCCTCCGAGCAAACCACCGAACTCAACCCATTCACCAGCCTTCTTTCCAGGAGCCGGAATAAGGCGGCAGGCAGTAGTTTTATTGTTTACCATACCAATTGCAAATTCATCAGCAAGAATACCGGAAATTGTAGTAGCCGGAGTGTCACCAGGAATTGCAATCATATCCAGACCTACAGAACAAACTGTGGTCATTGCTTCAAGCTTTTCAAGACAGATAGAACCGTTCTTTGCAGCTTCAATCATACCTTCATCTTCTGATACAGGAATAAAGGCACCGCTCAAACCACCAACGTTTGTAGAAGCCATAACACCGCCCTTCTTTACCATATCAGTAAGCATAGCGAGGGCTGCAGTTGTTCCCGGAGCACCACAGCCTTCGAGACCAATTTCTTCAAGAATGCGGGCAACTGAGTCGCCTACGGCAGGAGTAGGAGCGAGAGACAAATCAAGAATACCAAAGTTTACGCCAAGGCGCTTAGCGGCTTCGCTTCCAACCAGCTGACCCATACGGGTAATCTTAAATGCCATCTTTTTAATACCATCAGCGAGCACGTTGATTGGCTGACCCTTATATTCCTTAGCAGCGGCCAGAATAACACCAGGACCAGAAACACCAACGTTGATTACGCAGTCTGCTTCTCCAGGTCCGTGGAAGGCACCTGCCATAAACGGGTTGTCTTCAGGAGCATTACAGAAAACTACCAGCTTTGCACAGCCGTTTACTTCGCAGTTTTTAGAAACTTCTGCAGTCTTTACGATAGTTTCACCCATGAGCTTAACGGCATCCATGTTGATTCCGGATTTTGTCGAACCAACATTTACGCTTGAACATACAAAATCAGTTGTAGCGAGAGCCTCTGGAATTGAGTCGATGAGGATGCGGTCTGCTGGAGTAATACCTTTCTGAACCAGGGCAGAAAAACCGCCGATGAAGTTTACGCCAAGTTCGTGGGCACAGCGGTCGAGTGTTTTAATATATGGAACGTAGTTCTTTGCTTCGCTGGCACCTGCTACAAGGGCAATAGGAGTTACAGAGATTCGTTTATTGATGATAGGTACACCAAACTCTTTTTCAATATCCTGACCAGTTTTTACGAGATTTCCGGCCTTCTTCATAATCTTGTCGTAAATCTTGTCGCAGGCACGTTTGCTGTCTGAATCGGCACAATCCAGAAGGGAAATACCCATTGTAATACAGCGGATATCCAGCTTCTGGCGCATAAACATATTTACAGTTTCCTGAATTTCATTTGGTGAAAAAATCATAGTAAGCTCCTGATTGAAGGTAATTGTAAAATATTTTAATGAAAAGAGAGAACGGGGGCAAGGTAAAAAAATAGAGGGGGAATCTTCCCCCTCCTTAATTAGGATTTTATGGACGGTTTGGACGTTTTTTAGCAGGCTTCTTTGGCTTTGGAGCTGGTCTTGGGCGTTCAACTACAACCGGGCGTGGAGGAGTTGTTACTGCATGGAAAACTCCACCGATAATGCTTCCCACAACAAGGGCGCCAAGAACATCGTCTGCATCTACAGTATCTTCAACTACAACTGTCTGAACCTTTACGTCTGAAGGCTTTGCTGCATAGTAGTCCTTTGGAACCTTCTGCTTTGCCTTACCGATTACTGTATCATCATAATTATCAATAAGTTTTGCACTGATGATGTAGTTTGGTCCGTCGGCTTCAATTTTACCTGTACAGATATAATCGGCATCAGTTGATTTTGCTACAACTTCCATAACATCTGCACAGTAAAGTGAGAATTGAACTGATTTAGAAATCTTTTTTCGTTCATTGTTGCTCAAATCTGACCTTCGTCATCAAAATCTTTTAACAGCTTTTCAATAAGAGAATCAAAAGGGTCTTCATTTGCAGGTTTAGCAAAAGCGAGACTGGCAGATACGGTAAATAAAATTAATAAAACAGATAAAAATCGTTTCATAAGCGTTTATCCTCCTGGAAAAAGCCGCAAAATGAATAAGAGGGCTTTTTCCTCTTCTTGATATTATAACACACGGGAGGAGAAAAAGTGCTACTTTAAAAAAAGATTCCCGGGTCAAGCCCGGGAATGACAGTTGAATCCTATTTACTGATTTTTATCCAGTTCCAGAAGGCTGGATCTTCCTGACCGACACGCCAGAAGCCCATTTTCTGGATTCCTGCATCCTGATAAAGGCGGCAGAGCTGGACTATAGAATAGGCATCATTAAAATAGCCGGTTACTTCTACTTCTGCGGTATATTTGAAGGACGGAATATCTTCTTCGTAATTTACTTCTTCTACTTTATGCTCTGTCATAATGCGGTTGGCGCCGCTGAAATACCAGGCTCCGGCTGTAGTTTCGCTTGCCCAGGTTCGGCCATAAAAAGGCACTCCCATTATCAGTTTTTTAGGAGGAATGGCTTTCTGGGCATATTCCATAACCTTGCGGCACCATTCTACAGAAGCAACGGCACCAGGGCGGCCTCCAGACCAGTGTTCATCATAAGCCATTACAAAAACGCGGTCACAGTAGTTAGCAATTTCGGCATAAGGATAAATATCTTCTGTAAGGAGCTTAAAGCGGGCTGGCACGCAGATAGAAAACCATTTTGCCTTGCCCAGCATATAGCGGAGGTCAGAACAGAAGGAAATAAAGTTCTTGCGGTCGCGGGCTGGCACGAGCTCAAAATCTATCTGAACTCCATCATAAGGAGCTCCGGCTTTTACGATTGCTTTAAGAAGATTGTTGCGGACCTTGCTTCCCGGTTCGAGAATAAAATGGGTAAGAGATTTACTGTCGCAGGTAATTACCAGGTGGCAGCGGGCTCCCTTTGTGTTTATACGCGAACGATTAGGAATGGCGGTAAGTTCTCCGTAGCAGTTTACTTCGGCAGAAAAGAAGCAGACGTCTGTAAGTGGAATGGAATTGTCATATTCGTCCAGGCGGCTCTGCATAACATAGCCCCAGCTTTCTCTAAGGGGAATCGGGTTTCCGCTTGGTTCGCGGAGGGTGTAGAGGGGCTGCAGGGGTTTTTCTTCTTCAGTGTTTACAGAAGGTTCATCACCTTTGAAGGCATATTCTACTTCTTCTGAAGGAATTTCTGTATCAGCTTTTCCGCGGGCAGAACAGGCGCAGCAAAAAACTGAGAGGATTAATAATAAGCTGATTGATTTTTTCATAAATAGATTATCGGCAAAATGAAAGCGGAAGTTGTGAGAAAAATGTGTTATTGCTCGATAATCTTATACATCGGGTCTTCGCCGGGGTGCAGCTCCAGAATGTGCTTTTCACAGGGAAGAACCTCGCTCGGGTCATGGGTTACGTGCAGCATTGTAGTTGTGCCGCCATTACCTATAAGCTCCATCAGATGAAGGATTTTGCTGCGGTAGTTTTCGTCCAGGCCGTGGCAAGGCTCATCCAGAATCAGGATTTCCGGGGTTTTAACTGCGGAACGCAAGATCAGAACGGCCCGCTGTTCACCGTAACTAAGGTTTCCAAAGTTTTCTGACTCACGGCCCGCAAAACCGCCCAGGGCAAGCCATTTTTTTGCAGCTTCTATTTCGCTGTCTGTAGGCTGCTCGTAAAGGCCGATGCTGTCGCGGAAGCCGCTTATGATTACTGCCAGGAGAGAGGTGCCTCCAAGCATTCTGTATTCAACATGAAGACGGTAAGAAACAATTCCAAGTCTCTTTTTAATATCCCAGATTGTTTCACCCGAACCGCGGCGGTTACCAAAAATGCGGATATCGTTACTGAAAACCTGCATATTATCGCCGGTTATAAGTTCAAGGAAGGTGGTTTTGCCGCTTCCGTTAGGCCCCCGGACAAGCCAGTGCTGGCCGCGGCGCAGGCTCCAGTTCAGATTCTGCAGAACCTGATGTCCGTCCCAGCCAACGTTTACATTGTGCATTTCTACGAGGAAGTCACCGGTCTCTTCGGCGGGAGTTTCAGCTGTCTGCTTCAGTTCTTCAAAGCCTGCCTGAAAATTCTGCTTCTGTTTTTCTTCGTCTGCTTTAGTATCAGCTGCCCGCTCCGAAATCAGTTTTTCGTATTCGGCGCGTGGGCCGGAGAAGGATACTTTTTTATCAGCAAATTCAATTACATGAGTTACTGCATCCGGAACCTCATGCCAGCGCTCCAGACCAAGAATAATATGAGGAAAGCTTTTCTTTGCAATAGAATCAAAAAAGTCTAAAAGAATTGTGCGGCTCTGAACATCAAGGCCGGCAAAAGGGTCGCTTAAAATCAAAAGTTCTTTGCCGGAAAGGAGGGCGCGGGCAAGAAGGGTTCTGCGAATCTCACCTGTGGACATATACTTTAAGCCGCGGTCCAGAATTTTTTCTATGCCGCAAAGTTTAATGGAAGGATCATTTTCCAGCTGCTGGATGGCTGGAGAAGTTACTGGGATTCCCATTCCCTGTGAAATAAAAACCCGGCCGGAGCGGCCATGATCTACTCCGCCTTCAATATAATCACTTTCATCATTTTCCCTTTCTTCCTGAATAAGGCGGGCTGCACGTTCAAGTGAAACAAGCTCGGTAGAAGCAGAAAAAATATCAGAAAAAAGACCGTCTGTATTCGGGGTGATTTTTACAGCCCCGCTGGCATTAACATCTGCCAGGGCATTCAAAAAATCAGCTTTACCGCCGCCATTAGGACCAATAACAAGCCATACCTCGCCTTCGTTCATTTTCCAGGAAAGTTCCGGTACAAGAACGGTTCGGTTATTTTCAATACGGCAGTTCTGAAGAGTAATCAGGTTTTTACTCATTCTTTTGCCCCGCGCAGCATGTATTTACGTGCGATTTTGATTCCAGCCTTCAGAATAAATGGACTTACATCCTTGTCTGCTTTCTTAATCATTTCGCGGATTGGGATTTCCTGAGGGCAGTGCTTTTCACATTTTCCACAGCCTATGCAGGCAGTTGCAAAGGCGGTTTCTTTTCTTAAGCCGGTTGTCTGGAAATAGTCTTTACGGCCGGAACGTTTAGATTCAGAATACATAAGGTTCCAGGCGCGGAAGAGGCCCGGAATATCAATTCCTTTAGGGCAAGGCATGCAGTAACGGCAGCCTGTGCAGCCAACTTTTTCTGTTCTTTTAATTTCTGCAATTATCTGATTTATAAAATCAAAATCTTCCTGAGTAAAATGTCCTGCGGTTGCCTGATCTGCAATGCGGCAGTTTTCCTGAACCATTTCAATGCTGTTCATTCCGGAAAGAACGCAGGTAACTTCGCTCTGGTTATAAAGCCAGCGGAAGCCCCATTCTGCTGCAGACCAGCCTCGTGGATTTGAAGCAATCATTTTTTTTGCTGCTTCCGGAAGAAGACCTACAAGTTTACCGCCGCGCAAAGGTTCCATAATCATAACAGGAACGCCCTTTGCAGCTGCGGCTTTTACACCTTCTTCGCCAGCCTGAGAAACCTTATCAAGGTAATTATACTGAACAAGACAGAAATCCCAGTCGTAATCATTGAGAATCTTTATGAACATTTCTGTTGTGCCGTGAAAAGAAAAACCGATGTTTCTGATTTCGCCGCTTTTCTTTTTCTGCGCAATCCACTCTTCAATTCCAATTTTTTTAAGGCGTTCCCACTGAGAGAAGTCTGTAAGATGATGCATCAGGTAATAATCAATATAGTCTGTGCGGAGGCGGGAAAGCTCTTCTGTAAAATACTTATCTATGGATGCACTATTGGAAATAAGATACTGAGGCAGCTTTGTTGCAATATTGATTTTGCTGCGAAGATTGTTTTTTTCAACAATTTCGCCAAGGGCGGCTTCACTTCCTGTATAAATATAAGCGGTATCAAAATAATTAACACCTGCTTCCACAGCAGCAAGAATTTCCTTTTCTGCTTTGTCTAAATCTATACGGCCTGCCTTTGTGGTAAAACGCATGCAGCCGTAGCCAAGAAGAGAAATGTCTTTTCCATGTTTATCTTTTCTATATTGCATATTACTTACAGTATAGAGAAATAATCGCAGTTGCTCTACATCCATTAATTCATTAAAATGATTTTTATGAGTAATACAAACGAATTATGCCCTTGTGGTTCGGGCAAAAAATATGGCGAATGCTGTGAACCAATCATTAAAGGAAAAATTAAGGCTCCTAGTGCAGAAGCTTGTATGCGCGCACGCTACACTTCTTATGTAGTTCATGAAATCGACTACATCATCAACTCTTGCGAAGAAGGCGAAGGAATCGGCGAAATTGATCGCAAGGCAACAGAAGACTGGAGCAAGCAGTCACAGTGGAACGGACTTAAAATTCTCCGCACAGAAAAAGGCGAAAAAGAAGACGAAGAAATCGTTGAATTTGAAGCAGACTACACTCTCCACAATATGCACGATGTTCATCACGAAATCTCTCTTTTCAAGAAGGTTAATGATGACTGGAAATATGTTGCAGGTAATGTAATTCCTACAACTGTAAAACGTGTTGGTGCAAAGGTTGGTCGTAACGATCCATGCCCTTGCGGAAGCGGAAAGAAATACAAGCAGTGCTGCGGTAGATAAACTGCATCGTCATCCCGAACTTGTTTCGGGATCTCAATTGTAGATGCTGAAACATAGGGAGCGACACTGCATAGCAGTGTAAAAACAGTCCAGTGGACTGTTTTTAGCGAGTCTCCGAGCAGCTATGCTGCGAAGGTTCAGCATGACGTGGAAAAAAATATGTTCATAACCGGTTTTCACTCAATCGAAGAAAAAGTTCGTTCTCAGAAAAAAAATCAGGCTGCTGCTGGCGCTGGCAAGGCTGAAGGTTCTGCCTATAAGATTTATTTCAGTAAGCCGGGCCCTCGCGTAAAAAAGATTCTTGCTGCTGCAAAAGAAGCAGGAATTACCTGCGAGCAGACAAATGATGCCCTGCTGGACAAGTTTGTAAGCGGCCTTGAAGAATCTCTCCGCGACCACCGCGGCATTGTAATGGAGATTTCCGGCGATGCTAAAAAGCCGGCTGCAAATCTTGTAGACTTCGATTCCTGGGTGAAAACACACAGCGGAGAGGCTGTGGCTGGTACTGGGGCTGCCGGTGCGGACGGTGATGCAGGTGAGGCCAATTCCCGCTGCACCGTTGTAATCCTCGACAGCATTACAGACCCTCACAACGTAGGTGCCATTCTCCGCAGCTGCGACCAGTTTGGTGCTTCACTTGTAGTAATTCCAGAACACAATTCTGCCAGCGATATTGCCGGTAACGAAGTTATTGGCCGCACAAGTGCCGGAGCAAGTGCCTGGGTACCTGTTGCAATCGTAAACAACTTAGTTCGTGCCGCCGAGCAGCTCAAGCAGGCAGGTTTCTGGATTTACGGTGCAGATGCAGGCGGCGAAAACTGCCGCAAAATAAACTTCCCTGCTAAATCTGTTCTCATAATGGGCAGTGAGGGAACCGGTATAGCATCACTCCTGGAAAAACAGTGCGATACAATTGTTTCAATTCCAACCTGCGGTAAAATAGACAGCCTTAATGTTTCAGTTGCCGCCGGAGTCCTTTTATACGAACTCTGCACACGATAGAACTGCATTTTACAAGGAGCCCGCCCGGGCCCCTGAGTGGGGGTGAAGGGCGCCCCTTGCATTCATTTTTTTACTTTGACAAAATCATCAATAAATGTCATAATAAAATCATAAAAAAACTTGCCTCAGAGGTGGTCTTATGTCCAGACAAGATGAAATTGCAGAAAAAGCAGTAAGAAAATCAACCTTAAAATCTCTTAAAGAAAAAAAGCGCTCAAGACTTAAGCAGCTTAAAATCGATTACGAAAATGCAGTACAGCAGATTAATATACAGTATGCCGAAGATCCAGAGCGTCTTAAGGCAAAATATGCTGCTGCAGAATATGCAAAAACAGAGCGTGCCAGAAAGCGCGCAGAAAAACGTATTGCAAGTGAAAAGCGTCTTCTTGAGCTTGCAAAAAAATCACGCCGCCTTACTTTAGGTGAGGAAATTGGAAGTTCTATCGTACAGGGCTTTGGTGTTGCACTCTTCATCGCTGCAACCGCAATTCTCGATACACTGGCTGTAGATCAGCTTAAGAGCTTTGTAAATGTAACAACAGTCTTCTATTCACTCTTTGGTGCATCAATGATTCTCATGTACCTGAGCTCAGTTTTGCAGCATGCCCTCACAAACATAAATGCAAAGCTTGTTTTTGACCGTTTGTCACATGTTTTCTCCTTCCTGATTATTGGATTTGGATACAGCGCTTATACAATCACAAAGATTCAGGGAAATATTGGCTGGATTCTTTTTGGAATTGTCTGGGGTCTCGTATTCACAGGAATTCTTTTCTACGCAATTGCCGGTGAAAAGTTTGGAAAGGTTAATGTTATTCTTTATATACTTGCAGGCTTTTCCGGCCTCTTTGTTGCAAAGAATCTCTTTGAAGTTCTTTCACCAAAAAGCTTCAACATGCTTGTTCTTGGTGCAGCCTTCTATCTCCTTGGTATAATTTTCTACAATCTTAAGAAAATCAAGTTCATGCACCTTTTCAGCAATATCATAATGCTCTTTGGTAGTGTGTATATCTTCTTCTCTCTCTTCTTCTTAGGCGAGTAATTTCCTGGAAGATGGATTCTGATAAGGCCGGCTGGAAAGTCGGCCTTGTTTTTTTATATTGTCATTATCGGGCTTGAACCGATAATCTTATCTAAGAGAGATGACCTTAAAGTAATTTCCATAGTATGATTAAAACAACTTTTGAAATTCATTTTTTACCTGTATAATAATATATCTTTTTTTATCAGGGGATTTTATCGTGTCGGATATTACGAGAATTATCAGTCTTTCAGCTTTATTTTTTCTTTCTTTCTTTTGTTTTCAGGTAGGAATATTTTTGTGGTCAGGTCATAAGCTTAAGCAGAATGGCCGCCGTACTCTTATTTTTATAGAATTGTTTACAGGTTTTATGCTTCTTTGCGATGCACTTGCTTATTTATTCCGCGGTAATACCAGCACGCTTGGCTGGTATATGGTACGCCTGAGCAATCTCTTTGTTTATATCTGTAATTTTTCTATTTCATTTTTCTTTTGTTTTTACGTTTGTGAATTTATTATGCAGACCCGTCTGAGCCTGTCTTTGATTTTTAATCCAAAATCATCTGTAAAAAACAAGATTCCGGTTCAGCTTTTTATCGTTCTGGTTTTCTGTCTTGCAGGTATTGTCATTATCGTTGTAAGTCAGTTTACAAATCTTTTTTATTATTTTGATGAAAGCAATCTCTATCATAGAAGTACACTCTTTCCTTTAGGTGTTGCTTTAGGACTTTTGCCAGGTCTTATTACACTCACTATGCTTTTGCAAAACAGAAAAAAACTGGCAACAAATGTTTATATTTCTCTCTTGCTTTATTTTATTCTTCCTCTGATTGGAATTGTACTGATTCTTGTTTCTTATGGATTCTCATGGATTAATATGTCTCTTGGTTTTGGAGCCCTTCATCTTTTCTATTCTTCCATTAAAATGATGGAATTGGAATTGTATTCAGGTGAAGGAGGCCATACAGTTGTTAGTCCGGTTGTTACTCCGGTAAGAACTTCTGCAGAAACTAAAAAAAGAGTTGTAAGAACTCATCTCTGGCAGACTCTTTCAATCAGCCTTGGAGGAATTCTTCTGGTTCTTCTGATTATTTCAATCAAGGGAATTTCACTTCCAGAAAAGGTTTTAACAATTGATAAGCCTTATACAGAAAATGATGCTTCTAAATCAGTTTGCCTTACCTTTGTGCGAAATGCAGAAAAGCATTGGGTTGATGAAGGAGATCCTGACCGCACAGGTGCCCAGTATGATGGTGTGATTTTCAACAACATGAGCAGTACCGTTATCACTGAATGGAGTTTTTCTATTTTTGTTCCAGAAGGCTGTTCTATTGATCCGGGCCCATGGAACGGAAGCTTTGCACTTTCAGATGGAAGTCTGAATGTTATAAAGCCACATGCTGATGATGCAGAAAATATTCACGGTGAAGATTTCTATACAATCACGCCATTAAAGACTCTGGGCTTTGGTTGTATTATGTACACCCCTCATGATTATGAACCGCTTGAGCATCAGATTATCTTTACTTATTCATGTATTTTAAAGCCTCTTACAAATAAGCTTTTTGTTATTTTCCTTGCCCTGCTTTTTATTATCTTTATTATTGCTACAACTATCATGCTCCTGGAAGGCAAGCTTATTAGAGTGGAAGAGGAAAATCAGAAGCTTGAAGATACAGTTAAGGAACGTACAAAAGAACTTGAAGCAGAAAAGAATCGTTCTGAAAATCTTCTTCTGAATATTCTTCCAAAAGAAATCGCAAAAGAGCTTACCGAACATCCGGAAAGAACTATAGCTAAGGAATACCCGAACGTAACTGTTCTTTTTACAGACATTGTCGGCTTTACAAAAATCAGTGGTGAGATGACTGCGGAAGAAGTTGTTACCATGCTCAACAAAATGTTTACAATGTTTGATGAGCGTGCCCAGAGAGAAGGAATCGAAAAAATCAAAACAATCGGAGATGCCTACATGGCTGCTGCCGGCCTTACAGAAGATGAGTACAATGACGGTGCTCTTAGAATGATGCGTTTTGCAAAGGGGCTTCTGGCAGATGTTCAGGCTTTCAATGAAACTTCAAATATCAAGTTGATGATAAGACTTGGTGTAAATTCCGGTCCAGTTGTTGCAGGTGTAATTGGTAAAACAAAGTTCATTTACGACATTTGGGGCGATACAGTAAATGTTGCAAGCCGTATGGAAAGTACCGGTGTACCTATGAGAATCCATGTAACAGAAACTACAAAAGACCAGACCATCAGCCGCTTCCAGTACAGCGCCAATACAGAAATTGATGTAAAAGGCAAGGGTATGATGAAGACTTTCTTTTTGTAATTAGAGGAGTTTTTCAAAAAAGCTCGGGCTGAAGGGGATCTGTGTCTGGAAATTCTTCTATCCACTTGAAAACAGAATCTGTTCCAAGCATGATATTATGCTTGCGGCAGAGACTTGCAAGATAAGTCATGAGTTCGCGTTCATGCGGGCTTGAGCACATGTAGTTGTAGCCAAAGGCCTGCTGGTAGCGTTCTTTCATACTCACGGTGGTTGAGCCTGTCGAAACTACCTCATTTCTGGCTGGAAAGTTCTTGTCCAGGGCGGTGTAAAAATATTCGCGGTTTCCTTCGCGCAGGGTAAGTCCAATTCCAAAGCAGATGATTGCGTGGACACCGGCGCGGGCGCACAGCTCAACAATTCCCTCTATATTTTCTTTTGTGTCATTAATGAAGGGCAACAAGGGGCTGAACCATACAACAGTGGGGATACCTGCCTGCTGACAGGCTTTAAGTACTTCAAAGCGACGGCTGGTAGGACAGACTCCGGGTTCGATTTTGCGGCAGAGTTCGTCGTCTGCGGTGGTCAGTGTCATCTGCACGACTGCTTTTGTTTTTTGATTTATGCGGTCAAGAAGGTCCAGGTCTCGAAGTACAAGATCAGACTTAGTTATCATAGTGGCGCCAAAATTGTGGCGATCGATAATTTCCAGACAGCGGCGCATAAGGCATAATTCTTTTTCCAGCGGAATATAGGGATCTCCCATAGAGCCTGTTCCAATCATACAGCGCTTTCGTTTTTTACGTAGGGCTTCTTCCAGGAGCTGAGGGGCATTCTGCTTTACTTCGATGTCTTCAAAATCATGGGTAAACTGATAACATTTACTGCGGGAGTCGCAATAGATACATCCATGCTGGCAGCCGCGGTAAATGTTCATGCTGTGAGGGGTAAGAATTGATTTTGCATTTACGAAGTGCATGATTCAAGTATAACACAGAAAATATGACATATGTGTCATATTTAAATAAAGTTTGTCCAGGCGTGTTCTTCTTTTTCTGGAAGGCCGAACTTCTCTTTTCCAAGAGCAATGGATTTAATGAGGAAGCTCATGTTGCGGGCAAGTACACGAAGTGTCTGCATTCCTTCTGCATCCTGGGCCGCTTCTCCAGGGGCACCGCCGTGAATGTTGTTCCAGTACTGACTTGTTGCCATTACCATTCCGCTGATTGTAAAGAACTTATTCAAAACGTCAAAAGAGGCAGTTGTTCCACTGCGGCGGGCACAAACAAATCCGGCTCCAACTTTCATTGTCTTATCAAAATTACTGCTGTAGAAAAGTCTCTGCAGAAATGCCTGAACAGTTGCATTCGGCGCAGAATAATAAACAGGACTTCCAACAACAATACCGTCAGCATCCTTAAACTTAGTGGCGAATTCATTTACTGCGTCATCAAAAACACAGTGGCCAAGTTCACCGCATCGGCCGCAGGCAATACAACCACGGATATCCTTATTTCCGATATTAAAAATCTCCGTCTCAATCCCCTGCTCTTCAAAAATCTTCTGCATTTCATGCAGACCAAGCAGTGTGTTGCTGTTTGCACGTGGACTTCCGTTAACTAAAAGAACCTTCATGTTTACCTCGCTGGATTATAATTTTTCTAAAGTAATATTATAAACTACAGCGTGGTAAATCAATGAAGGAATCTCCTATTAAATAGTATGAAAAAGATTTGTTATTTTCTGTATTACTCCGGAAGTTTGTCTGCGAACATCAAAAGATTTGCAGTTACTTTTTCATCTTCGGTGAGTGGGCGGAAAGTTCTGCTGTCATAAAGTTCATCAAGAACCATCATGGCAACAGTGCTTCCAACTGCCCAATCCATAAAATCATAAACAAATCTATCCTGAATCTGTGGTGGATACTGCTTTGCCTGAATCATTGCCTGCTCCAGTGCGTATTTTGCAAATTCATCAAGAAGACTTTTATCAGGGCTTGGAAGCATATTCTTAAAATCATTCCAGCTGCTCTTTACAATCATGATGTTGATTTTGCCGTCTTTTGTAAGGAAGCCGCGCTTACGAAGTCTTGCAAACTTATCCGAAGTTGCTTTTGATTCTGTGATTGCACCGGTGATTATTTCGTAAAGGCTTTCATAATCTGAATTCAAATTATTCTGCCAGGCTCCTTTACGACTGTCAAATCTTGAATCCATAGACCAGGAAAAAAGACATGGATATTTCTGCGAATCTCTTGTCATCTGGCCGCAACATTTATATTTTGTTTCGAGTTCAGACAAATCAAATTCACATTTATAATCCGGATCAATGATTTCATCTTTAGTCTCAACAGTTACAAGATAATCTGCACCATCTAAAGTTTTGATTCTGTGCTTGGAAATATCCTTATCGATATGAACAGAGCATTTTGAAAAAACAGCATCAAAAATTGCAGCTGCTTCAAAAAGTTCCCTGTTTCCACTCGGAATATAAATGTCTTTTCCAATTTCCAGTTTCGCAAGTGCAGCACGAACCTGAGGCACATATTTTTCAGCAAGGATTTTTGCAACCTTCTGCTGCATCCTCACTCCATTTGCGGCTGCCTCAAGAGAGAACTCTTTTGGAGTAAACTTAACATAGGTTGTATAACGCTTGCCTTTTGTTTCAACAAGAAATCCATTTGCCACAAGCATTGAAATTTTATCTTCCAGAAAAACAGGCGTCATTCCTAAATCTTCTGCAATCTCTTCCATTGTTTTTGGATTTTCATAAACGCTGTAAACAATGTTCAGATTGATTTTATCATCCAGATAATATTCAGGACCGCCCTTACTTCCTGGCCTTCCGTTATGACTGATTCCAACTGCCTTTACAGGCGATAATCCAAGACTTCCAATTGTTCTTTTCATAGTAAATCCTTCCTTTAAATCATTACGAGCTTTGTTTAAGTGCCACTTTACGGTACCGGCAGGCAGCCCAAGTTCTTTTGAAATTTGATCAATAGACTTACCTTCGTAATAAAAGGAATAGACAATTTCACGACGGCTGGCAGACAAAAATCCAATCTCCTTACGGAGCTTTTTAATTTCTGCTTCAGTTTCTCCAAAGTCATGCTGGTCAAAATAAGGCAGCTCAATTCCATCAATCGAGACTCCTTTCTGCAGCTTTTTCTGATTCACATACTTTGCGTAAACATGCTGGCATATTCTCCAGACATAGCCTTCAGGATTTGCAATATCCTCCGCGTGCAGCATAGAAAGATATAGTTCCTTCAGCATCTCGCCCGAAAGCTCTTCTGCCTCATCATACGAATACGATTTTTTCACAGCAAAGCCATACACCTTCGACGAGAACTTTACGATTAACTTGTCAGCCTTTTCTTTTTCCATCGCTATCCCATTTTACTACAAACCGGTTTGCTTATATAGTGCGGGGATTTTAGAAAAGGTTGGAAAAATTTTTGAATTTTTTATTTGGGCGTTCCCGCCTGCTTTGCAGTCGGTCGGCACTTCCAGGCTCCGCTACGCTCGGTGCTACCGCACGAGCTTACGCCCCCTTCCAGCGCCTAACGCATTGTATGCGCTGTAATTATTGTAAAGCTGTAAGCATTTACTGTAATAATGCAACCATCAATTTTGACATACCAGTTTTTGCCTTGTCGGGTAATGACTGCGTTGCTGTCCAGGATTTTCTCGCGGCACCAGGAAACGACGTCTTTTACATCATCACCAAGCCGGAGGTTGCGCCGAATCCGGTCTATGCCCATGGGGGTTGTGTGAAGTTTTTCGATGTTTTCTAAAAGTTCATTTTTCATTTTAATAGCATTACCGGATGTTTACAGAATACCATATAAAATATGACAACTAAGTGTCATATTTAAAACTTAAATTTTTCTGTAAATCTTTACGAAGTAAATCATCTCTGCAAGAGCAGTGATTGTCCAGGAGAAAATATAAAGTAGGAAGAGAGACTGAATCGTTCCAATCCATTTAAAGATTGTGTATATCCAGAGAATACGGAATAAGCAGGAACCGAGCAGAACAATAATCGTTGGAACAGAAGTTTTTCCAAGTCCGCGGTTGGCGGCGATTGTGTTATCCATAAAACTTGCAACCGGGTATGAAAAGAACATAATTGAAAAACGGAGCATGCCGGCGTGAATAACTTCCGGGTCGCTTGTAAAAAGAGAGAGGCACTGAGGTCCAAAAATATACATTGTTATACTGAGAAAGGCTCCCAGACTGAAAGCAAAAAGATTCGAAATAGTCATACTGTGCAGAATGCGTTTTTTATTTCCGGCTCCATAATTCTGCCCGATGAAAGTTGCGCAGGCTACATAAAATCCGTTCATTGCGCTGTAGATTATATTATCAAGATTTGCTCCGGCAGCTGTTCCTGCAACCATCACTGCATCAAAAGAGTTTATGCCTACCTGTATGAATGTGTTTGCCACAGCAAAAATCGCATTCTGCATTCCGGCTGGAATTCCTATCTTCAAAATTCTGATTGTTTTCTCGCGGTTAAGTCTGAGTTTTGAAAATCTAAATTTTACATCTCCAAGTCCACGTCCGCGAATCAGAGGAATCATAACCAGGACGGCCGAAACATACTGTGAAATAATGCTGGCAAGAGCAACACCGGCACAGGAAAGTCTGCATACAATCACAAAAAAGAGATTCAAAATTATATTGATGATTCCGGCAAAACTAAGATAGTAGAGAGGACGCTTTGTATCGCCTGCTGCGCTAAGTACAGCGTTTCCGAAATTGAAAAGTGCAACGCCCGGCATTCCAAGCATGTAAATCTTAAAATAAATTACCGCACCGTCCAGAAGCTCCAGCTTTGTTCTGATAAGGGTAAGCACAGGTTTTGACAAGGTGTAGCCAAAAATCAAAAGGATAAAACCGGTTATCATTGAAACTATGAAGGACGAATGAATTGCATCCTCTAAATCTTTTTTAGACTTAGCACCGATGTAAAAGGCAACAATAACATTTACGCCGCCGCCAAGTCCCATCAAAAGGCCGGTGAACAGAAAGAGGAGCTGGGTAGTTGAGCCAACAGAACCAAGGGCCTGGGAACCGGCAAATCTTCCTACTACTGCAACGTCGGCAATGTTGAAAAGCACCTGCAGGAGATTTGAAAAAATGAGCGGCAGACCATATAGAAAGATTCCCTTAAAAAGCGAGCCTTGGGTTAAATTTCTTTCATAAGAAGAATTATGATGAAACATAGAAAATTACATTATTGAAATGAAAGAAAAAGTTCAATAAGTGTATTTGTCACACGGAAGCTCTATGTTTTTACATTGACACAAAATCATTTTTCATAATAAAATTAATTAAATTTTCTTAAGGAGACGCATTGCCGATGAGACTGTAAATCTGATTTCCCTACATTTTTTTCTCGTTTGAGATTTCATTTTTTGGAAGTCAGTTACAGTATTAATTTTATCGGGGTTCTGCGAATCTGTTCGTTGTATTATTTCCCTGCATAATTTTATTATGATTGCCGGCTTCCTTCGGAGGTCATTATGTCATTAGAAATTCAAAAGCTTTATTTTTCATATCCATCTTCGCATGTAACTTTGTTCGAGGATTTTTCTCTACAGTTTAATGATGGCTGGACTTGTATTGCAGGTAGTAACGGTTGCGGTAAGAGTACACTTCTAAAACTGATTGCAGGCCTGCTTAAACCTGATGAAGGGCGAATCGTGAACTGCGGTCAAACTTCAAGCGGCTATGTTATTTACTGTCCTCAGGAAACTGCCGAGGTGCCGGAAAATCTTTATTCGGTTTTCTGGAGTGACGATAACGAGGTGCGGCGTTTCTTTTCTATGCTTCATATTACAGAAGAAATGATTGCCCGCTATGATTCTCTTTCTGGTGGGGAGAAGAAGCGAATCCAGATTGCCTGTGCGCTGGCGGACCGGCCGACGGTGCTGCTGCTGGACGAGCCTACAAATCATCTTGATGAAGGAACTGTCCGTATGATTTCTGACACACTTGCCCTCTTTAGTGGAATTGGAATTATTGTAAGTCATGACCGCTCTTTTGCAGATTGTCTTTGTAAGCACACAATTTATCTTTACAATGAGGCTCGTGCTTTTTCTGGCGGCCGTGAGTGTGTGGTTTGTGAAAGTTATTCCGGAGGTCTTAGCAAGGCTCTGGAGCTTCGCCAGCAGAATGCAGCACATAATCGCGGAGAATGGGATAAGCTTGATTCAAAAGCGGCAGGTGAAAAACAGAGAAGCCGCAGACTTGCAGAAGAAAACGAACGATCTAAAAGCCGCCTTGCTAAAAAAAATATTGACCCGCGTGATCATGATGCAAAAAGAAAAATTGATGTTGCAAGACTCGGTGGAAAAGACAGAAGCACTGGAGATGCAAAAGCAAATCTTGATAGTCAGATTCAAAGAACAGAGGCTGCCCGCGATTCTGTAAAAAAATCACTTATGAGAAAAGAAGGTTTTTCGGTTGAAGGAGCAGGCTTTGCAAAGGCTATAGTTATAGAAGAAAGTGATATTTTAGCATCTGAAGAAAAAAATTCTTATAAGCTTCACATTCCGAGGATTGTAATTAATCCTGATTCAAAAATTGCCTTGACCGGGCAGAACGGGACCGGAAAAAGTCTTTTTATAAAACATCTGATTAGTGAGCTTGAAACATCCGGAAGAACGAAAGAAGTTATGTATTTGCCCCAGGAGATTTCCGAAGACTTAAAGAATCAAATTCTTTCTGACTTCAATGAACTTGAAGATGCGGAAAGAGGAGCTGTTCTTTCGACTTTATACCGTCTTGGGAGTGAACCGGAAAATCTGCAGCAGGGCTCTGTTAGTCCGGGCGAACTTAGAAAGCTGATGATTGCTCTGGCGGTAGAAAAGCCGCTGTCTCTTTTAATTCTGGATGAACCAACGAATCATATGGATATAACAAGCGTGCTTGCTTTGGAAAGTGCACTGTCATCTCTTTCCTGTGCACTTATTGTTGTGAGTCATGACAGGGCCTTTCTGGAAAAAGTTACTGATATAAAACTGCATGCAGAGCGAATCGAAAATGAAGGTAGAATCTTTTATGATTTATAAAATATTCAGTTCATTAAGTAAGTCGTGAGTATAGATTTTTTCTCTGGTTGATTCGCGGACTATTTTCCAGAGCTTTGCGGCTGCTTTGAGTTTGTTCGGGATATGAGCATTTGCCGGGTCAGCGCAAAAGTCCTGCACGAACTTATTCCACTGTAATGAAACTTTGTTATATTTTGCGTAAGTCTTTTTTCCGTAGTAGATGTCGAGAAGGTCGCCTAGGGTAAAGGAAGAGTCTTTTGTTTCTTTTACCTTTCGAGCTGTGGCAACCATATCTACATTAAACTTAAAGTTTTTGATTCCGGTTTCTTTAGAAAAGAAATCGCGGAAGCGCTGGTTGAAGCAGAAGTTGCATTCGAGCAGACTGGTTTGTGGAGTCATGGGAGCTGAATCGGTTGATTTGGGAGAGTTCTTTGAATGTCTTGTACTCTCTCTGGATTTTTCAGGTTGAATAATATTCCCCTTAAAATACTCTTCAATGTTGTGATTCAGTTCTGTCTTCATCCTGCTTGCATCAATTCCATGCTCCCTGCAAATTTTCTGTAGTTCCTCGCGGTACCAGTAGTATTTTGAAAATTCTTGAAAAGATTTTATTTCATCAAACAGTGGTCGTCTTGCCATGCATTCAGAATATCATACAAAATATGACAACTGAATGTCATATTTAAATATTTTCAATTCTGCAAAAAAAGTCCGGAAAATCAATTCATAACGTTATATAATCAAACTATGTTTAGCCAGAAAGAAGAAACGGTTTACACTATTCAAAAATATATTCTTTCGCACCTTTATGGAAAAATCACCCTTGCTCAACTCGCTGCACTTGCCGATTGTAGTGAATGGCGGTGCTATCGGCTTTTTAAAGATGTGGCAGGTATGAGCATTGCTGATTACATCAGACGGGCAAAGCTTTCTGAAGCAGCCCGTCAACTCAGAGATGAAAAAAAGAAAGTTCTAGAGGTTGCGCTGGAAGCTGGTTATGACAGTCCGGAAGGATTTCAGAGAGCCTTCTTTTCTGAGTTTGGCTGTAATCCTGCCGAATACGAAAAAACAGATATTTCGATTTTGAGTTTTGTTCCTTATGATATTAAGTACAGAGATAAAAGTTTATACGAACCTAAAGATGGTAAGCTTGATAAGATTCAGGTTGATAACGGTAATGCTTTTGATTTTGGAAAGACGGCAGAGTATTATGGCCGCTTCCGTGATATATATCCGGACATGCTTTTTGAAAAACTTTATTCACTTGGAGTTGGAACTGCAGGAAGTCATTGGCTTGATTTAGGAACTGGAACAGGAGTTTTTCCAAGAAAACTTAGTAAATACGGTGCAGATATAACTGCAACAGATATTTCAGAAGAGCAGCTGGAAATAGCACGAAATCTTTCTCTAGGAATGGATAATATTCACTATAAAAAACTTGCTGCTGAAGAAATGAACTTTCCGGACAAATCTTTTGATGCAATCACGGCCTGTCAGTGCTTCTGGTATTTTGATCCGAATATCGTTGTACCCAAAATAAAAACGCTGCTAAAGGATGGCGGCATTTTTGTAAAGGTTTATATTTCATACTTAAAGGAAGAACCTGTAACACAAGACAGTAATGCGCTTGTAAAAAAGATAAATCCAAATTGGCATGGTGCTGCAAGTGCATTGGAAGATTTACGACGTCATTATTTTGAAAACCCGCAGATGGAAACCTTTATCACAGAAATACCTTTTACTTGTGAAAGCTGGCATGGAAGAATGCTGGCTAGTCGCGGTGTTATGGCAAGTATGAATGAAAATCAGCTTCGTCAGTTTGATCAGGAACATCGTGCTATGCTCGAAGAAAAACATCCAAAAAAATTCTCTATTAAACACAAGATATTTTTGACCTGGTATAAGCTATAATTCTTTATATAAAGAGACTATTCTTTCAGCCTTTTCGATAAGAGTTTTTTTCAGATGCACAGGAGAAAGAATTCTTATCTGAGCCCCAAAGCTCAAAAGTATTTCGTAAAGCCAGGGTGTGTCAGGTGCGGTAAAGGTAACATTTACATAACCATTTTTTTGAGCTTTGATTTCTGTGCAGATAAAAGAATCCATAAGATAGGAAATTTTTTCCTGCGTGATTTTTGCTTTTATCTGCATGAGAGGGGCGGAATATTCGGGTGGCTGTGCTGGCTGTGAAGCGGCTATATTTATGGATATGTTTGCATCTTTTGCTGTCATCAAAAGATTTCGCATTCTTGTGAGTTTGAAAAAACGTTCGGCTTTTCGCGAAGTACACCAGCCCTGCAGATACCAGGATTGTCCGCGGAAGACCAGCTTCCAGGGATGAACAATTCTTTTTTCGCTGCGGCCATCTCCTGTAAAATAATCAAAAGATATCTGACGTTTTTTCAGAATAGAATCCCGGAGAATGCCAAAAAGATTTCTGACTTCAGAGCCTTCCGGACTCCAAGGGCCAAAATCAACTTCCAGCCAGTCTGTGTCAGCTTGTACCAGATGAGATAGCTTTTCTGCAGCTTTGATGTTTGCATTTACAAGAGATGAAGAATTTCCGCTCAAATTATTAAGAGCCTTTACACTGGAAACAATGGCAAGTCTTTCTTCATCAGAAAGAAGAGTTTTATCAAGCTTGTAGTTTTCAGAAATTGCAATTCCACCGCTTCGCCCTTTCAGCGAATAAACCGGAACTCCAGAAAGAGAAAGTGCTTCCAGCCAGCGGTAAACGGTTCTTGTAGAAACACCAAAATGTTTCGACATTTCCTTTGCGGTTACCTGTTTTTTATCAATGAGAATATAAACAAACTCGAAGAGCTGATCTATCTGCATGCAGATATTATAGCACGAAAATATGACATGTGCATGTCATATTTAATCTTCAATCTCCATTGTAGAAAAGTTATCCGCTGTAATAACAGTTGGACTTACTTCATTTCCCTGCTGGAGATATTCGTTAAGTGTATGCAGCTTTGCCTTAAGGTGATCGTATATCGGCTGATTATCATAATCATCAGCCAGATTGAAAGTTTTATATAACGCTTCAATATTTTCTTTTGTAATTTTGCAGATGGAATTATCTCCCTGAATCAGAGAAAAAATATTGAATGTATTCTGCGGCATAAAAAAAACTGCGGCAGCGGTTTTCTGATTTTCAAGACTTGCTTTAAGATTGTTAAGAAGCTGACCTGCAGCAATCTTCTCTTCCTCATCTTTCATCAGGGGTAAAAGTTTTTCTTTCAGAAAATCTAATTCATCATAAGTGTAAGCTTCTTCTTTTTTTATAATTGAAATTTCTTTAGTCATTTATTTCTCACTTACAAAAAGTCCGACAATTGTTATTGCAGCTCCAAGTGCACCTAGCAAAGTGATTTTTTCTCCGAGTGCAAAAAATGCAAAGATGATTGTAACAACTGGAATAAGATAAATGCCACAGCTGACCTTTACAGTCCCCGCAATCTTGCAGGCCTTATTCCAGGCGGCAAAACAAAATCCGCTTGCAATTATTCCAAGGAAAAGAAGGCAGAGGACATTCATTGGTTTAGTAAAACGAGAAGCACCCTCTGCAATATTAGTATGATTTCCAAAAAGCATAAGAGGAATCATCATCAAAACTGCGAAGAAGAAAATGCGTCGGGTGGCACAAATCTGGTCATAGTTTTTTCTGTTTATAATTGATATTACAACAGAATAAACACCCCAGCAGATCGCAGAAAAGAGGGCCAGAAAATCTCCCTTTGGATTAAGCTCAAGTTCGGTATTTCCATTCAGACAAACAAGAGTAACTCCGCTGATTGAAATGATAAAGCCGATTATAAACCACAGGGAAAGATGTTTTTCTTTCAGGAAAATCTGGCTGAAGATGGCAGTAAAAAGCGGACAGATACTTACGATAACACTTACGTTAGAAGCGTTTGTATAATTGATGGCGATGTTTTCAAAAAGCTGATAAAGAATTACTCCAAAGAATCCTGCCAGTAAAAACAGGATATTGTCGCGGATTTCAATCTTTTCAAATTTTGGCCGAAGAATCCAGAGGCCTATATAGGCTGCAATAAATCTATAAAAAAGAATTTCTAGCGGGGAAAAATCATTAAGAAGATATTTAGTGCAGACAAAAGTAATACCCCAGAAAAATATTGAGACGGCTGCCAGCAGATATCCAAAAACTTTTGTATCACGAAGATTCATGAAAGAGAATATAGCATAAAAAAAATACCGTAACAATTAGTGAGTTAGAACTCGTTTTCTTATGGTAATTTTATTTATCTGTGTTATCATTTAGAAAAGAAAGTTTTAGGAGTAAAAAATGAAAAATATTTATGAGGAATGTCCGGTTTTTGAAAATGAGCGCTGGCTCTTACGTTTTGTAAAAAAGTCTGATTCGGATGATTTGCTTAAGGTTTACGGAGACAAAAATGCCCTTCCGTTTTTTAACAGCGATAACTGTGACGGCGACAATTTTTATTATCACACAAAAGAACTCATGGATAAAGCTATAGATTTCTGGTTGTATTCTTATCGCGAAAAGTGGTTTGTTCGCTGGGCGATTATTGATAAAACAAGCGGCAAGGCAATTGGAACCATTGAGTCTTTCAAGCGGCTTTCGGAAGATGCCTTTAATGAGTCTGGAGTTTTACGTCTTGATGTTGGCAGCAGTTACGAAAGTGCAGATGCCTTGAAGGAAATCATGTCGCTTATAGTTCCACATATTTTTGAAATGTTTGATTGTAAGCAGGTTGTTACAAAAGTTCCGATTTATGCTGTGGAGCGTGCTGCAGCGGCAAAGGATTTTGGTTTTGAAAAAACTGATGCACTGCTTGTTGCAAAAGATGGAGTTGCCTTTAACGGGTACTGGATTTTCAAAAAGTAATAAAAAAATTGAGGAATGATAAAATGGAACTTTGGGATGCATACAATTCAAACTTTGAAAAAATTGAAGGACTCACTTTAATTCGTGAAGAGCAGGATAAGATTCCGGATGGTGTTTATCATCTTGTCTGTGAGATTCTTGTAAGACATGTAGATGGAACTTATCTTTTGATGAAGAGAGATCCGACAAAGCCTCTTTATCCGAATATGTGGGAAGCTGGTGCTGGCGGTTCGGCCTTGCAGGGAGAAACTGCGGTTGAGGGTGCTTTACGTGAACTGCGTGAAGAAACAGGAATTGTTGCAGAGACTCTAGAACAATTAAACTGGTCGCTGGGCGGGTCTTGTATACATTGTCGGTTTTTGTGTGTGACAAACTGTGCTAAAGATTCAATAAAGTTGCAGAAAGGTGAAACCTGTGATTACAGCTGGGTTACAGCTCAGGAACTTTTGGCAATGCCAGATTCAGAACTTGTTGGCTGGCAAATGAAGAAGTTTGTTAAGTGAGGAAAATTATGCCATTAGTAAAAATAAATATGCTTAAGGGAAAGACTCCCGAATTTAAGAAGACAGTTTTTGATTGTATTCATCAGGGGTTGATTGATGCCTTTGGAATTGCTGATTGGGACAGATTTCAGAGGATTGAAGAATTTGATAAGTCTTGTTGGGAAGCGCCGGAAGGCAAAACAGAAAATTTCATGATTATTGAACTCACGATTTTTCCGGGAAGAAGTCGCGAGCAGAAAAAGTGTGCGATTGAAAAAATCACAGGGCTGTTGTGCGAAAAACTTGGAATTCCTGCAACCGATGTTTTTATTGTGATGAACGAACCGCTTCTGGAAAACTGGGGCATGGGAGGTGTGCAAAAATAGTATGAATGTGCCGGAAGATTTAAAAAGTTTTAATCAGAATCTCCTCGCAAATAAGCCTGCTCCTGAAATTCGAAAAGAATATTTATCTCTTCTAAAAAAATATCATCCAGATTTAGCTGATGATAAGGAAAAAGATTTGTACAAGGAGTATACCACACAGTTGTTGCTTCTTTATGATGATTGGAAAAATAAGAAGACTAATGTTCCGGTAACTTCAGTATCAATAAACAATGATTTATATAAAAAGTTGATGAAAATTGCCAGAGATGAATATGCAGCTTATAAAAAGCATGAGTTGCAAACGCATTGGGCAGTTGATAATACTGCAAGAGATTATTTGGGTAATGCAGTAAGATGTTATGAAAAAATTATAAAGGAATGTAAAGATACGGAAATTGTAAATCAAGCAAAGACACAGATGGAATGGGTCAGACCCTTGTATAATCTCCAGAACAAAAAGCTTGTAAGTGAAGCCATGCAAAAAATCATAGAAAAAAGAAAAGGGAATATAAAATGACAGAAGCAACTATAAACAGAATCAGAAAATTTATTTCAGACCGCGACTGGGGTCAGTATCACAGCCCTGCAAATCTTGCAAAATCAATTTCGATTGAAGCAAATGAACTCCTCGAATGCTTTCAGTGGAGCGACACAGAATACGATCTTCAGCACGTAAAAGAAGAACTTGCCGACGTCCTGGTTTATTGCCGCGACCTTTTAGACGTGCTGGGCCTGGATGAAGATGAAATTGTAAACATGAAGATGGATATGAACGAAAAAAAATATCCGGTGGACAAGGCCCGTGGCAGCAGCAAAAAATATACGGAGTTGTAATTTGGATTCTCAGTTACAGAAAGCTTTTGAGATTGAGAAAACTGGCAACTTCAAAAAAGCTTTGGATTCATATTTAAAAATTGATTCTAAAAACCTCACAACTGAAGATAATCTTTTTCTTGAAAAATCTATTTCTGCCTGTCTATTTTATCTTAAAGATTATAAGAACGCTGAAAAACATTTTGCTGAAATATTAGAAAAGTATGATTTGAAATCTTTTGAACAAAGTGAAATCCAGGATTCTGTCAATCTGTGTTATCTTTATGGAGGACAGGCAAAGAAAGCCGAAGAATACTTTTTGAAAAAGGTAGAAGACAAAGATCTTTCCGATGATGAAAAATGCTGGGCTTATTGGTATTTGGGGCAAGCAAGTTTCTTGATGAAAGAATATGAGAGTATGGAATATTATTATATGCAGAATACAATTTTAGCAAAGAAAATGTCTCATGAAAGACTTACATTTTTCCTTGCACATTTAATGGTTGCTGAAATTTTAAAGAAAAAATATGAAGATGTAGAAAAGAATCTAAAAACAATAAAAAAATCGGAAGACAAAACTTTCGGTCTGTTGAAAATAGTCGAATCTATTTATAAAAAAATACAAGGCGAAAAAGATTGGGAATCTCTTTATAAAGATGGAATAAATGAAGCCAAAGAAAATAAATATATAGAAAATATAGAGCTTGGTGAATTTTTAAAAAATCAAACGGAGTTATTATTTGGATTTAGAGATTAAACCCGCTACAACTGAAGATGCCCAGATTCTCGTTGATATTTACAACAAAGCTTTCTATGAAGATTTTGTTATATACGGCCAATGTCCTGGATATGGTAAATCTGTCAGCGATATGATTAAATCAATTAATGAGACTTCAAAATATATCGCTTATGTTGGTTCGGACGCAGTTGGGGCTATATCTGTTTTGAAGAAGGATGATGGTCTTTATTATCTGGGCGCGCTTTGTGTAATTCCTGAATATCAGAGACAGGGAATCGGGTATAAATTACTTGAGTTTATTAAAGAGCAGAATAAAGACTGGAAAAAAATTGAATTAGTAACACCGGCAGATAAAGAAAAGAATATCAACTTTTATACAAAAAAGTGCGGCTTTACAATTGATGGCGAAGAGATGGATGGAAGAGTAAAGCTTTATCATTTTAGTTTAACTAACGAAAGATAGTTAAACAAGGAAGAAAAAATGAAAACAAAAGAAGTAATAATCGAACAGCAGAAAGATTTTATTCAGGAAATGAAAGATAAAACTTCCGCATTCCTTAATTCAATTGACAAGTCAGAGATTGAAACGATTCTGCTTTCTGGAAGCGTTTCACGTGCTGACTATTTTCCGGAGATAAAAGAAGGCGGCGATATTAATGGCATGGTCGATTTAATCGTCATGTGTAAAAAAGGAAGCAGCGTGACGGCTGAAGATATTTTTGGTCCTGATCAGGATCCTCCGATTCCATATCATTGTGTAAAAGTTGATGGACTATGGTATGCAATTTTGTTTACAGATTTTATCGATATAGAAATGTTTTCTCACTTTGATGAGCCAAGAAAATTTTCTGTAATGGAATCTCAGATTTTGTATGATTCGAATAATTCCTATAAAAATGAACTTGTAAAGATCAATCAGTTTGTAAATGAAGATTGCAAAAAAAATCTGGATAATTCACTCGGCTACATTCACTACCTCATTTCTGATTACAAAAAAGACCGCTGGTATCGACGCGAGGCATTCATCCAGATGCATGAAAATCTGAACACAGCAATTCGTGCCGGCGTTCGCGCTCTTTTTTATCTGAACGGATTTTACTCCCCGGCAGAAGATCGTGCAATTTATTATTCTCACAGCCTTCCAAAACTCCCGGAAAATTATGCAGAGTTAATCTCGCAGGCCTGCAACCAGAATACAGATTCAGAAGAAGATTATTTCCGACGTGAAAAAATCTTTATGGAGAAGATTGTAGGATTCATTGAGAAATCGAGGTAATTGTCTTGGCGATTTTTTATTTAGTAAGACACGGCGAAGCTGACTATTCTGATTTATTGGAAAAAGGTTTTTTTGGTTTCGGCCGGGATTTTGCACCTCTTTCTAAAATTGGAATTGAGCAGGTAAAAAAAGCTGCAAAAGAAGAACGCCTAAAAACAGCCCAAATAATTGTGTCTTCGCCTTACACCAGAGCCCTGCAAACCGCAGCAATAATTTCCAGAGAAACCGGATTGAAGATTTGTGTAGAAGTAGATTTGCACGAATGGATTCCCGATAAAACAAATCAGTACAAAACTTCTGATGAAGCCTTTACTCTGGCAAAAGAGTTTTATGAAAATAAAGGCGTTTATCCTGATGGTAAGCAGTTGAAGTGGGAGGCTTTGGAAGAAGTAAGAAAAAGAATGCAAAGAGTCGCTGAAAAATATGCAGGCTATGAGAAGGTGATTTTTGTAGGTCACAGTATGGCGTTTGAAGCCCTTACTAATATTGATGGAATGAAACCTGCTGAAATTATTGAGTGGGAATATATAAAAAAGTAATTAGATAAAAAAGAAATATGACAGAAGAAATTGTAAAAAAAATTTGTAATGAAGTTTTTCATACTCAGCCAACAGAAATCATAAGAAATAATGTTGGTTTGGCGGGATATGTTTATACCGTTCAGATTAATGATAAAAAATATGTGGTAAAAATTTCAGATGATAAAAATCTGATTTCGGGTTCGACATACTGGTTGAATAAAATAAAGGATTTAGATATTCCGATTCCAAAAGTAATTTCAGAAAATACTTCGACATCTCCTTATTATTTTGTAATGACATTTATTCCGGGAAAAGATCTGGGCCCTGTTTATAAATCACTTTCAAAAGATGAAAAGAAAGCCATTGCAAAAAAACTTATCAGTTATCAGAAAGAAATCAAAAAACTTCCTATGGCCAAAGGTTTCGGTTATCTTAATTCCTATGAGGATAAAGAAAACTTATTCACTAGTTGGGAAGAAGTTGTATTAAATGATATTAAAAGAGCGGAAGATGGCATAAAGAAAAATAAGATTTTTTCTACAGAATATGCTTCAAAAGTTCGTGAGCTGATTCCTGGTTTTACGGATTACTTTTCAACAATAAGACCTGAAGCTTTTTTGGATGATGCAACCACAAAAAACGTGCTTATCCATGAAGGAAAACTATCTGGAATAATTGATCTGGACTGGATTACTTTTGGAGATCAGGTTTATTTTCTGGGGCTCACGGCAATGGCTCTGTTAAGTATGCAGGCAGTTCTGGATTATGCAGAATATCTGAAAGAAGAAATGAATCTGAATTCTACTCAGAAAAAGGTTTTGAACCTGTATATTCTTATCTTCTGCATTATATTCATGTCAGAGAGAGGGGCTCGTTTTAATCAAGATGAACCAGTACCTGTCAGTGAGCAGGAAAAGAATCTTCTGATAAAAATATTTGAGAAGTATTATGAAAAATGCATATAAAAATGATAAACAATAATTATTATATGCACGAAATGGTTTCTTTTTCGAAAAAAATCATGTTTTTGAAGTTTTTTTTGAGAAAATTCACCTCTGATCCCCGAAAATTCAAAGAAAAATAAAGAATTCGCCTGTGCTCGGGCCTTTTGTGCATATAAAATCACAAATATTGTGATTTTATATGCATTTTTGGTTAAAACCGCGTAATAGTGGGGGCGTTGCGGGGGCGGCTTGAGCCCCCGCTGGAAGGGGTAGCGGACAAGACCGCAGCGCAGCGAGGACTTGGGAGCGAGGGGAAGGCTTTCCCCTCCTTATCTATTATTTACTCTTGCAGTTCTTTCTGTGCGCTTTGAGTTTCTTTAATGCCCAGGCGTAGTGGCTGGAGGTGTTGCTTACGAAGTAGGAGCCGAGCGGGGCGGTGCCGGTCCAGCAGAAATATTTTGCTTTGAAGAGTTCTTCGTTGGTGTAGCTTTCGATGAGTTTCATGACGTTGGCGTGGCTTTTTTTGAAGAGGGCTTTGGCGGACTCGAGGCTTGTTTCCTGGTGGTTTTTCCAGAACACCATGTTCATGGCGCCGTAAGTTTTCCAGCTGTAATCTGGCGGCAGAATTGAAATTGCGCTTTTGCTGTCGGTTACTTTTGCGTTGTTTTTTGGAAAGTTCATCATGAGCTTGTGCCATTCGTAAAGGTGTATCAGAACGTCGCGGACATTTTTGTCGCGGCTCCAGTGGGCTTCTTTTTTGCTTGGCTGGCCTGAAAAATCAAAGGGAGTATTGAGCTCCTTTTCTGTCATTGAGTCGATAAAATCCATGAGTGTAGAATAGTTTTCAGCTGCTGCTTTGAGCAGGTCTTCTTTTGTGCTTGGTCTTGGCATAATTTTTGCCCTCCTTTTGATATTAGTGTATCACGAGGCGGATGTGCAAAAAAGAAACAGCTTGTTGCTTTTTGGAGAGCGGCGTGGGCGGCCAATTAAGCTTTCCAGTGCTTAAGCTGAGAGAGCATGTTGTCGTAAAACTGGCGGCGCTCGTCGTCACTTTTGTTTTCTGGATTCGGCATATGATCCAGAAGAAAATCGATGAGGGAATCTTTCTGTTTGTAAATAAACTCGCCGTCATTGTAGCACCATTTACAGTAGTCTTCGTTGAAGGTTTTGTCCGGCTCGCGGCTGATCATGGAATCTTCGGTAAGTGGCATTCCGCAGCACTGACAGTAGAGCTTTCGCGGAGAACCGAGCAGGGTGTTTATAGAAACATCAAACTCGCGCGAAAGAACAAGGAGCATCTGGGGGTTAGGCTGAGTTTCTCCGGTTTCCCAGCGGCTTACGGCCTGTCTTGTAATATTTACACGGACCGCCATTTCTTCCTGAGTAAGATGATTTTTTTCGCGAAGTTGTTTAAGAATTTCGAAAACTTCCATGTGGCGCCTCACTTTTATTTGATGATTAATTATAACACAGTTTTGCGAATAGTGTATTAACGCCTTTTTATTTTACAAATATCGGGTTGGCTCATATAATAAAAAAAAGGAGGCCCTATGTTCACTCAGTTGCCCGAAGACAAAAAAGATTTAATTAAGCCGCTTTACAAAAAACATCAGCCAAACTTTTCTGCACTCAGCTGTTATTTTGAAGGAAAGATGCCGGGTAAAGCTTATGTTGATGATGTAAAAGCCCCGACAAAAGCAATCTGCAGACTTGAGATGAGCTGGACTTATGTTAGTGACGATGCTGACCTTCCATGGATTGAAGAAGTTTTAGGCGAACTTGTAAAATCAACCTGGATGCAGGTAGTCTGGGTTCCGGAGAGAAAAGGCGCTTATCCTCTTAAAGATATTTCAAAACCATTTTCACGCCTTGAGTATATAGAGAGGAAAGAGGCCCAGAAAGAACCTTGCAAGGTAGATATTTTCCCATTCACAAGCGAGTTATACGACAAGCTACCGGAAGATTACAAAGAATGGCATATTCAGAATTACGGATCTAAAGAGGAATTCCTAAAAAAGGCCTGGGGATTTTTCGCTGTAGAAAACGGCAATGTTTGCAGTGAAAGTGAAGCTGCCTTTATGTCGGGCGGCTATGCAGAAATGGGTATTTACACTTTTGAAGAATATCGCAACCGTGGCTTTGCTTATGCAACCTGCCTTAAAACAATTCAGGAGCTTGAAAAAAAGGGCATAAAAGCAATCTGGGCCTGCGACAAAGATAACGTAGAATCTGACCGTCTCGCCCAGCGCTTAGGTTATGTAAATCCTGTGGAATATGAGTTTGTATACTTAGAGCCAAAGAAATAAGGCTGATGAACTTTTCAATTGATATTTATATGAAGGATTAAGAAATGGATACTTTTGAAATTAGAAAACTGACCCCAGACCTTGTAAAAGATTATTTTGATTTTTTTGATAACAGAGCTTTTTCTGACGGTTCGCCGTTCGCCCCATGTTATTGCAATGCCTTTAATTTGAGCAAGGAAAGAATGAAAACAGAACTCTATCAGAAAGCGGAAGAATACGGTAATGATTTTGAAAGCTGGAAGAGAGCGTTGCGGGAGTCTGCCGAACGAATGGTAGTTTCCGGAGAAATTCAGGGATACCTTGTTTTTGATAAAGGTATGTCTGTGGGCTGGTGTAACGCAAATGAAAGATTAAGTTATTACCACACCGGAGAGTTTGATCTTCATACTCCTCCGGAAGACCAGCCTGCCATAAACTGTGACGGGCCAGGCCAGGTTAAGGCCATTGTCTGTTTTGAAATTGCTCCTGATTATCGTGGAAAAGGTCTCGCTTCAATGCTGCTGCAACGAGTCTGCGAAGATGCAAGGGCAGAAGGCTTTAAGTATGTTGAAGCATATCCTGTAAAAGACGGCGGCTATATGGGCCAGGCATTTACCGGTCCGATGCATATGTATGAAAAAGCGGGATTTAAAGTAGTCTCCCAGAATGGCGAATCTTATATTATGAGAAAGACACTTGGTTGATATTAAAAACATAGGGTGTAAAAAGTATGGAAAAGAATTATGTGATAACAGGAATGCATCATATTTCGATGAAGTGTAAGGATCCGGCTTTGTTTGAAAAGGCGGTTGCATTTTATAAAGATGTTTTAGGGTTTGAGGAAGAGCGTCGCTGGGCGGAAGGCGTTATGCTGAAGTCTGGCGGAAGTGAAAGTGGCGCGGCGCCGGCCAGACTTGAGATTTTCTGCAACGGAGACGGAATCCGCGAGCTTGGTGCAGTGCGGCATTTTGCCCTTCAGACAAAAATGGTAGACGAGCTTGCGACAAAAGTTGAAGAGGCCGGCTATGAAGTTTTTATAAAACCAAAGGATATTACCATTCCAAGTCATCCGGAGTTTCATGCGAGAATGTCATTTTTCTATGGACCACTTGGTGAGCAGGTGGAGTTGTTTAATCCAGAAAGTTAGAAGAGGGGAGGAGATGATATGTCTATTGTTGCAGCTTTTATGGTTCCGCATCCACCGATGATTGTACCGGAGGTTGGCCGGGGAAGTGAAAATCAGGTTGAAAGAACGATTAAGGCTTATGAAAAAGTTGCTGATGAGATTGCGGCCCTTAAGCCTGAGACGATTTTTATTTCCAGTCCTCACAGCGTGATGTATTCTGATTATTTTCATATTTCTCCGGGCAGTGGAGCGGTAGGTTCTTTTGCTGATTTTGGCGCGCCTCAAGTGAAGTTTGAAGTTGAATATGATGAAGAGCTTGTGAAGAAAATTTGTGGCATGGCTGATGCAGTGCACTTTCCGGCCGGCACTCTTGGTGAAAAGAATCCTGCTCTTGATCACGGGACTATGGTGCCACTCTGGTTTATCCTTAAAAAATTTACAGACTTTAAGCTTGTTCGCACAGGGCTTTCGGGCTATGACCTTCTGAAGCATTATGAATATGGAATGATGATTAAGGATGCGGTTGAGGCGCTGGACCGCAGAACTGTATATGTTGCCAGTGGAGATTTGTCGCATAAGCTGCAGGATTATGGGCCTTACGGTTTTGCTGAAGAAGGTCCCCTTTATGATAAGCGGATAATGGATGTGTGTTCTGCTGCCCGTTTTGGAGAACTTTTTGATTTTGATGAAAACTTCTGCCAGAAGGCGGCTGAGTGTGGTCATAAATCTTTTGTGATTATGGCGGGTGCTCTGGATGGACAGGCAGTTGAGGCTACTCAGTATTCTCACGAGGATGTAACTGGTGTAGGGTACGGAATCTGTTCTTTTATTCCTAATGGGCAGGATGCGAGCCGACATTTCCTTGAAGCAAGACTCCAGCAGGTAGAAGATGAACTTTTACAAAAACGTATCAAATCCGATGCCTGGGTAAAGCTTGCTCGAGAGTCTGCAGAATACTTTGTGAAAAATGGTCAGGAGCTAGAATTGCCTTCCTGGGTGCCTGAGGAGCTTTTGAAGACTCGGGCTGGAGCTTTTGTTTCTGTTCATAAGTTTGGAACCCTGCGTGGCTGTATAGGAACCATTGCCGCGACAAAAGAAAATCTTGCACTTGAGATAATTCACAATGCAGTGAGCGCTGTTTCTGAAGACCCTCGTTTTGAACCTGTCACCCAAGATGAACTTAAATATCTTGATATAAATGTTGATGTTCTTGGCGAGGCAGAAAAAATCTCTTCTCCTGCAGAACTCGACGTAAAAAAATACGGCGTGATTGTGCAGAGCGGTTATAAGCGTGGACTGCTGCTTCCGGACCTGGACGGCGTTGATACAGTTGAACAGCAGATTTCAATTGCAAAGCGTAAAGGCGGAATTGCTCCTGGTGAGGATGTAGATTTATTTCGCTTTGAAGTAGTGCGACATTATTAGCTCGTCTGGAAAAATCAATATGACTATTTGTGATATATGCTTCAGACAATGCAAAATTGAAGAAGGGCAGACTGGCTTTTGCGGCGGACGAACCTGTCGTGAAGGGCAGGTGGTTGCCGGAAATTACGGCAGGCTCACTTCTCTTGCATTAGACCCGATAGAAAAGAAACCTCTTAAGATGTTCCGCCCCGGCAGCATGATTTTGTCACTCGGTTCTTATGGCTGTAACCTGCGCTGTCCCTTCTGTCAGAACTCAAGTATTTCCTGGTCGCAAAAGGCTTTTGAATACAAAGACAGGGCAGACTATTATGAGCCGGAAGAAATTGTGAAGACAGCTCTAAATCTCCACTCGCGCGGTAACATAGGACTTGCCTTCACCTACAACGAGCCTCTCATCGGTTACGAGTTTGTGCGCGATACGGCAAAACTGGCAAAGGAATCAGGTTTGCAAAATGTGCTGGTAACAAACGGAACAGCAACTCAAAAAGTTCTCAAGGAAATCCTCCCATACATCGATGCCATGAACATAGACCTCAAGGCATTTACGGACCGCTTCTACAGCGACTTCATTGGTGGAGACTTTCAGATGGCAAAAGATTTTATTACAGGCGCCGCTAAGTCCTGCCACGTAGAACTCACCACACTCATTATCCCTGGTGAAAATGACAGCGAAGATGAAATACGCAAACTCTCTGACTGGGTGGCTACTCTTGAAAAACAGGCTGGTAAGAAAATCCCGCTTCATATAACGCGATTTTTTTCGGCATTCAAACTTATGGACAAAGCTCCGACACCAATCAACACAATCCTTCGCCTTGTAGAAGTTGCCAAAGAAAATCTGGAATTTGTTTTTCCGGGAAATATTTAGCAAGGAAAAGTTTTGGGGGCGTTACGGGGGGAACCCCCGTTAGAAAGGGTAGCGCAAGACCGCAAAGCGGGCTGGCGCGCAGGGGAATGCCTTCCCCTCATAAAAATGTGTAAACAATATCTCCACCCATTCTCAACATATACAACCAGGGCAAAATCCTATATTCTAAAATCACAAAGCGCTTTGAAACTGAGGACTTTATGAATTACAGAAATGCACAGGACATTTTTCCAGAAAATCTTTTGAAGCAGATTCAGCGGTATGTCAGCGGCGAGACGATTTATATTCCGGCTAAAAATGACAAAAAGGCCTGGGGTGAATCTTCGGGCTACAGGGCATATCTTGCAAAGAGAAATCAGAGCATGAAAAAAGATTTTGCAGAGGGGCTGACAATTGAGCAGCTCTCGGAAAAGTATTGTCTTTCCTTTGATTCTGTAAAGCATATTGTCTACACAAAACAGGAGCGCACTATGCTGCAATTTACAAAGACTCTTTCTTCGGCTAAGGCTTATGCCAAGGAAAATAAAATTGATGAATGGATTCATACTTATCTTCATGACCCGGACAAAAGCAATGTTCCTTTGTCTGACGGACTCAAACTTTTCGAGCGCTATTACATCGGCCCGATAAAAATGCCGCTTGAAATGTTTGAGCGCAACACCGGACCGGAAGAAGGTATGAAATATAGAATTGATAAAGACTGGTGGCCGATTCACGTGGCAGCCCTGGAGGATTCAATTAAAAAAGATCCCGACATGCCGCCGCTTATTGCCCACTATGTTGAAAGTGATTTTGAAATGAACGATGGAAATACCCGTCTGCAGGCTTATAAAAATCTGGGTGTAAAAGAAGCATATTTTATCATCTGGATTACCGAGCAGGCAGAATATGAAGAGTTTATGGCCCGCTACGGAAATTATGCCGAGGGAGCCCCTGTGATAAGGAGATAGTTAATGAAAACACTGGTAATTTTATGCGCCCCATGTGGCGTTGGAAAATCTACAATACGCGAACTTATCGCCCAGCGAAATCAGCTGCCGGATTTTGCCTGTATTGACACAGATGCGGTCGGCCTGAACTGGCATAGCTACAAAGGAACTGACCACGAAAATCAGTATTATACTGACACCCTCAAACGTGCTGACGAAATCTCCGGCGATAAGAATATTTTCTTTGTGAGTGCCGGTATGAATCCGCCGAACTTTTATAATTACGTGGACCTGCCGGAAAACATAGGACGCACTTTCTTTATCGGCATGACCTGTTCAGACGAAGAAATTACAAAGCGCCTTAAGGCCCGTCCTGCAGAGCGCCGTACCGACAGTGACGACTTTATCAAAAGTCAGCACGAATACAGCGCCTGGTTCAAAAGAAGCAGAGGTAAGTTCCAGCTCTTTGTTGATAACACAAATCAGACGCTGGAAGAAACTGCCGGTCTTATCGAAGATTTTATAAAGTCGCTTTAGTTTATTCTGAGGCTTCTTAAATATTCCTTGTGCTCTGGACTTACACGGAAACTTTCGCAGGCTTTTTGAATAGCCTTGTTGTGAGTCCAGACATCAAGTTTTTTGCCGCGAATAAAAGTGATGGCAGCGTCCCACTGTTTCACAAGCGCTTCTGCAAAAAGCCAGGCAGTCATCATGTTTACATAATATTCATCACTTCGGATTGAGGCAGGCAGTTCGAGGTATTCCACCTTAAAATCATCATCAAGAAAATATTTCATCAAAAGCAGCATGCCCACGCGCTGAGTAAAAGGCTTGTCTGAGCGAATCCACTCCTGCAGCTTTGGCAGAAGCTGGAGGCGGTTCTTTTTCAGGGCTGGTGGATTCAGTCCGTCGCTTACTGCCCAGCTATTAACATAAGGAAGGAAAGCCTCGAGAGCCTTAAGACATTCTTCATAATTTTTAATTTTATTTATAAGGGCAATCTGCAGGCAGTTTTCTTCGTGATATTTGTGAGGAAGGTCAGTCAGAAAATCTTCGACCTCGGTCGGCGGCAAGGTCTTGAGCTCTCGAATTACTTCCTTGTAAGCCGGAGACCTCACACCAATAAAAGCTTCGCGGGGCAGGGTAGGAACCAGCTTTGCAGAAAAGTCTGCGTATTTTGTGTCCTGATATTTAAAAAGGATTTTCTGAATCTGTGTCATAAGATCAGTTATTTTCCTGGGGAGCGGGCGCAGGAGAAGACTCAACAGATTCTGAAGTGTTTTCAACTTCCGCAGCCTCCGCATGTCTGTGGGTGTAAATGTAATTTACAATTGCCATGCTTATGATGATGATGTAGCCGATAAGGCTCATCCAATCTGGGAACTGTCCAAAGAAGACCAGACCAAAAAGGGTAGAGAAAAGAATCTGTGAATAGTCGTAAATTGAAATCTTGCTGGCAGGGGCGTGGTAGTAGGCAGCGGTGATAGAGAACTGACCACCGGCCGCACAGGCACCTGCGCACAAAAGCATAATTGTCTGTTGCAGTGTCATAGGATTAAAGCTTGTAATCATGTAAGGCACAGAAAGCATCATCGAAAAGGCAGAGAAAAAGAGAATGATGATTTTTCCGTTGCACTTAAGGTAGCTTAGTTTTCTGATGCTTGCATAAGCGAGGCCGGCTCCAACTCCACCCATAAAAGCTGCCAGGGTTGGAATCATCTGAGTAAAGTTGAAGGAAGGTTTTACAATCAGGATAGAACCGCAGAAGGCAACAAGAATGCAGGCAAGAGGTACCGGTTTGATTTTCTCACGCAGGATTATGTAGCAGAAAATAATCGTAAAGAAAGGTGCCATTTTATTGAGGATTGCTGCGTCTGCCAGAAGGATGTGGTCGATTGCGTAAAAGTTTCCAAATACACCAACCGAGCCTGCAAAGGCCCTCAGAAACAAATAAAGAGGTGCTCCCTTAGGAATGCGAATTGCTTCACGGCCGTTGTGGCGCACATCTCGGATTGTACCGCCCAGGGCAATTAAAAAAGCAACCGCGTTTCTGAAAAAAGCCTTCTGCACAAAGTGAATATCCCCCGCCAGCCGCACAAAAACGGCCATGAGCGCAAAGAAAAATGCCGAGCAGATGATAAAAAAGATACCCTTTGTGGTATTTGAACGTGGCTTCATTTCTTTAATTATACTGTATTTCTGGTGATTTGTCATTTTCAAACGAAAAGTTGTCATCCTGAACTTAGGGAGCGACGGCTGAAAGCCGTAAAAATGCTCCGGTGGAGCATTTTTAGCGAGTCTCCGAGCAGCTGTGCTGCGAAGGGGTAGGGATCTATTTTCACAAGATGCTGAAATAAATTCAGCATGACGTTTGTTTGACTTGACTTTTAGCACTTTGGTATTAGACTTGTCTTATGTTCATTTTAGGGCAGACTTTGATTCTGCTGGGATTTGTTTTACAAATCTGCAACCTGATAATTGATATCCGCTTTATTCTTTCCAAAAGGCATAACGTTACAGAAAACAAAAGAAGCCAGTTTCTTGACTTCCTGATTTTCGAAATGGTTCTGCTTTTCTGTGTAGTTTATCTGATTATATTTTTTGTAAAAGTTCAGACAGTCTGGGTAGGAATCCTTTTGTTTGCCGGCGCGGTTTTTGTTACCACCGTTTTGCTCTGGATTTTCAACCTTACTAAAGAAATCAGAAGATCAGCTTTTTCTATTTCCGAAGCCCTGATTGGAATTGTAGAAGCCCGTGACCCAAACTTAAATGGTCACAGCCTTCATGTTCAGGAGCTTTCCCTTTTGATTTACAAAAATCTGCCAGCCGGCTTTAAGCGCAGAATCAACGAAGAAAACCTTAAGTATGCCGCTCTCTTCCACGACGTTGGTAAGCTTGGTGTTCCAGAGGCAATCCTGAATAAGCCAGCCACCCTTAATCCTGATGAATGGAATGTGATGCGCCGCCATCCGGAAATCTCCGTGCAGATTCTGCGCCCGCTTAAATCCTTTGAGCTCATTAAAGAATGGATTATGTATCATCACGAGCGCATTGACGGCTCCGGCTATTTTGGCCTTCCCGGCGACAAGATTCCTTTTGCAGCCCGCATAATTTCCGTTGCCGACACCTATTCTGCAATCACAATGGCCCGCTCTTACAAGCCCGGCAAGACCCACGAAGAAGCCATCGAGATTCTGCAGCGGGTAGAAGGCAAGCAGCTGGATACCTACCTGGTTTCTCTTTTCTGTACTATTCCAAAAGAAGATGTTCTTGCCTGCATGGATCGCGTAAAAGAAAAAATCAGCAAGCAGGCCTCTGTAGCCGAGATGCTGGAGGTTTAAGGAAAAGGTGGGGGAAGTCTCCCCCACGCTCCCAAGTCCTCACTCGTTCGTTCGCTTTCAGCTCACTCACTCGCTCCGGTCTTGTCCGCTACCCCCTCTGCGGGCTCAAACGCCGCCCGCAACGCCTGCTTTTTTTTAAGCTAATGTCAAAAGTACATATAAAATGTGTAAAATCTTCGTGTTAATATGTATTTTTTAATTGCAGGGGTTTAGGTGAACTGACCCCAAAAAGTTAGACACTTTTTGGAGGTTAGAAAATGGGAGTTACAATTCCTTATCCAATTGACTTGAGAGTAAAGGTTTTGGCAGAATA
>SFOB01000075.1 GCA_004554075.1 Treponema sp. | reverse complement strand
TAATATAGATTCTTCTGGCATCTTCTATGTTGCCATTATTGAACATTATGAATGATAGAAAAAGTTTAGAAAAAAAATTTACTGACGCAGTTCAAGAACAGAAAATACCGGACGGTTTCATAAAAGTTACCGACAATCCTGTTGATGGTCTTAATTCCGAGCAGAAGGTTATTCTAAACCGAAAAGCAAACACAATGTTCAATAATGGCAACATAGAAGATGCCAGAAGAATCTATATTACTACAGGTTATTCTGATGGTCTTACCCGTGTCGGCGATTATTATATGAACAAAAATGAAAGCTTAAAAGCCCTGAAGGCTTACTATCTTGCACATAATAAAAGAGACGCCGAACCGATTTATGAAAATCTGGCCAAGGTAATATCTACATTGATAAAAGACTGAAAAAAAATGGAGAATAAAAAATGGATAATTTAAATCAGTCAGAAGAAATTATGATGCCTGAATCTTTTACAGATTCAACAGGTACCGATAACAAACCTGATGAGATAACAAACAAAATATCCGATCTTTCAAAAAAGGGGTATCAGCTTATTAAGGAAAATGACATTCCTGGAGCAAAAAAAGCCTTTAATGAAATCCTCGAAATAGAAGAAAACAATAACTACGCTCTTGTAGGTCTTGGAGATACAGAACGTAAACTAAATCATTTTAATGATGCAATTTCTTACTATAAAAAATGTCTTGAGTACTACCCTGCTAATAATTATGCACTTTTTGGACTCGCAGACTGCTACAAAGCATTAAATCAGTATGCTAAGGCAATTGATATCTGGCAGCAGTATCTTGTTCATGATGATAAGAACATCACTGTAATTACCCGTGTAGCAGATGCTTACCGCAAAATTCATGACTTCAGAAAATCAAAGGATCTTTATCTTAAGGTTCTTGAAATGGAAAAAGACAATGCTTATGCACTTATTGGTCTTGGCCATTTGAACTATGACTTTAAGGAATATAAAGAAGCCCTTTACTACTGGACACGTATCTATGAATTAAACGACAAAAATACTGTTGATATCCGTGTTCTTACAGCAATCGGTAACTGTCACAGAAAGCTTAAGACTTTTGAAGAAGGTACAAAGTACTTTGAAATGGCACTCGAAAGAGAACCTGCAAACTTCTATGCCCTCTTTGGTCTTGCAGACTGCTACCGTGGCATGAACCAGCAGTTTAAGTCTATCTTCTATTGGAATAAGATTCTAGAAATTGATCCAAAAAACAAAGTAATTCTTACACGTGCTGGTGACGCATACCGAACTACAGGAAACTATCAGGAAGCTAAATCATACTACAATAAAGCTCTTGAAATCGACTTTGATATTTATGCTGCAATTGGTCTGGCTCTTATCTGTAAGGGCGAAGGTAATAACGAAGAAGCTGCAAAGCGTTTCGAAAACCTTATAAAGAATGACCCTAGAAACGGCCGCCTTTACGTTGACCTTGCTGAATGTTATACAGCTATGAACCGCAAGCAAGATGCAATTAAGGTTCTCAGCGATTACATGAAGATGGACAGCAGAAATATTGCAGTTCGAAACACTCTTGATAAACTTCAGACTGGGACAAAAGTTCCGGGGAGTTCAAATTTTTAAATGGATCGGAAGCGGCGTTACAGATTTTGACGCAATGACAAATATCAGCGCAGAGCTCCGTGCAAGTCTTAAAGAAAAAGCCCTTCTCCGCTCTTCTACTGTCAGCAATGTTTTAAAAGATCCTGATGGAACAATAAAACTCCAGATTACTTTAAAAGACGGTAATGCCGTAGAAACTGTATTACTTACAGACCGCGAAGGCCGTAAAACTGCCTGTGTTTCCTGCCAGGCAGGCTGTGCCATGAAGTGTGCTTTCTGCCAGACCGGAACCCTTGGTTTATCCCGCAATCTTGAAGCATCAGAAATTGTTGAAGAGTTTATGTATCTCGAAAGCATTGCCGGAAAACTGGACAACATTGTTTTTATGGGAATGGGAGAACCTATGCAGAATCTCGGAGGAATCCGTCGTGCTATAGAAATCCTTTGTCATAAAGACGGCCGTGCTCTTTCTTCTAAACGCATAACTCTTTCTACTTGTGGTATTGTAAAAGGTATTTATGATCTTGCTGATAACGGTCCTGCAATTAGACTTGCAGTTTCCCTTACCACAGCAAATGAAGACTTAAGAAAAGAACTTATGCCTGTTGCCCGTGGAGAAGAAAATTCTCTTTCTGAACTCCGTAAAGCAATTGCCTACTATGCAGAAAAATCAGGTAGACGCGTTACTCTTGAAGCCGCTCTCCTGCATAATAAAAATACAGATCAGGCAAGTGCACAGAATATGATAAACTTTGCCCGTGGAATTGATGTTAATATTAACCTTATTCCATGGAATCCTGTTTCTACCCTTCCTTTTGAAGAACCTTCAAACAATGAAGTTAACCGCTTTGTAGAAAGCCTTGAAAAAGCAGGCCTTAATGTTACCCTGCGTACAAAGCGTGGCCGTAAAATCGGCGGTGCATGCGGTCAGCTTGGCCGTACAAATAGGTAAAATACTTTATAAAAACTATTTGACATTTATGATTCTTGTGTTATTATTTATATCATAGTGATAGCAATACTATCACTATGATATAAATTCAGAAGGCAGGAATCAGAATGAAAACCTATACAGTTCATCAGGATTATTTCGCAGAAAAAAATTCAATCATTGATGTATTGCATTTAAGCGATTTTGTAGATGTTCAAAAATATCGCATTGCTAACGCTTGTATCAATATCGGAGGCTGGCAGAGCTGGAATCCTTGTACAGAAGTAATGCCAGGAAAAGTTCAGCCCCGCCTTACCTGCCATGTAATTAAACAGTGGAATTCATATCTTTTATTCCCTCAGTCTGAATATAAGCCTTCAAAAAACATTGTACTTGGACAGTTTATTTCATATCTGCGCTGGAACAACTTTTACCTCGTTCTTGCATCAGCTGGAAATGTAAACGGAACTTTACCTCCTGTTCAGTATATTTTTAACAGAGCAGAAAATACAATCAGCATTGAAATTTGTGATAAAGGCAATGAATGGAAAACCGGTGACATCACAGGCCGCATAGAAATCTTTACTGCCTCTTCTTTTTTTGAATGTAAAGAAAAGCTTTCTTCAATCTTTGGAAATGAACACTTTAAGTCTGTAAGTTTTCTTGGAAAGAGACCTGCCGGCTGGGAAAGCTGGTATAATCATTATGCAGACATTAATGAAAAACTTATTAATGAAGATTTAAGAAAACTTTCATCTACAGATAATATCATCAGCCTTGGTGATTATACTTCTAAGATTTTCCAGATTGATGACGGCTGGGAAAAAGCTCTTGGTGACTGGGTAACCAGAAAGGACAGATTCCCGGAAAACTTCAAGTCAATTACAGTTGATATCGAAACTGCCGGCTATATTCCTGGCCTTTGGATTGCTCCATTTATTATTGATTCAAGAAGCGAAACAGCAAGTCAGCACCCGGAATGGCTGTTGCATGATGAAAAAGGAAAACTTGTTCCTGCAGGTTATAACCCACTCTGGGGAAAAGACGGAACCTTCTATTGTCTTGACTTAAGCCGTGATGAAGTTATTGCTCATCTTGATTCAATCATGGACAGAATTATAAATGTCTGGGGCTTCAGATATATCAAACTGGATTTCCTGTATGCAGGAATGTTATGGGGAAATTATTCTCAGAAAACTGCTTCTTATAAAATATTTGCCAGAGCTTTAAAAACAATTACTTCCAGAACAAGCACAAAAGATGGAAGTCCTGTTGCATATCTTGGGTGCGGCTGTCCATTAGAGCTTTCATTCAAGAATCTGCCTCTTTCAAGAATCGGTTGTGATACATATGAAAAATGGAAGAATCCAGTAATGCGTCTTATAAAGTGGAATGGACGCAATGAAGCATACCTCAATCTCAAAGATACTTTAGGTCATGCATTCTGGGATAATACAGTATTTATGAATGATCCTGATGTTCTATTTATCCGAGAAGAAAACTGCGAATTAGATGAAAAGCAGAAAAAACTTATTGCCGGAGTAAATATTCTTTTTGGCAGTCAGTTTATGTATTCTGATGATCCTGGAAATGCAGGCGATAAAGAAAGAAAACTTACACATGACATTCTTGAATTTACAAAAAAATATCAGGATGAGGAATTTGGAATTACTCAGATTGCAGAAGATTTTTATGAAATCTATTCAAAATCTGGAAAATATAAAGGAAGCATTGATTTAGGAAAGAAACCTGAATTGATAATCAGTGAGGTAAAATAATGCAGATTTTTGGAAATGAAATCGAAGCCGGTGTTTATAGAAAGGCTGTTAAGACCAAGAAAAAATTCATCAGAAAATTTGGTGATGACAGAGACAGACAGTATCATCTTTCACTTGTTGATAATGATGTTTTAACTCCACCATTTGGCTGTAAGACAATTGTAACAGATAAGACTATAACTGAAGATACCTTTGCTGCAAATCTGCCTGAAAAGCCTCTCATTATTGGTAACATCCGCATGGGATTTGGTCATTACAGAATCTCTATGGCAATGGCAAGTGCTGCAAAAGCTTTAGACTACACTCCCCTCTGGATGGATTTGAACTCTTTTCCAGAAACAACCTGTACAAAAATTATTTCTTATCAGAATGATTTATATTCAACAGGTTCACGACTTTCACAAAAATCAAAGCTCTTTAATAAAATTGTCTGGGAACCATTAAATTACGAAGGATTTAAAAAGCTTTCATACAATGCAGGAGATCAGAAAACTGCTGAACTTATGACTCCGCTTTTTAGAGAAATCCCTCAGGATACTCCGTTTATTGCAACTCACGTATGGCCAAGCCAGGCTGCTGTTCATGCAGGAATGAGAAATGTTGTAAATGCAATTCCTGATAACTGGCCTATGGCTCTTCATTTAAGCGAAGGTGCAGTTCATACTGTTCAGACCTACAACACTTACTGGGGCTACAGAACTCTCCATGGTTTTGAAGGAAATAAGATCCTTAATCCTATGGGAGATAAAGATATTGTATGGACCGGACATTATATTGACCATGAACTTGTAAGCAATATTGAAAGTGACTGTGCAAACAGAATTGCCCGTGCAAAAGACGGTAAGCCATTACGCTTCCTTTTTACAATTGGTGGTGCCGGTGCTCAGGGAGAATTCTTTGCATCAATTATCAAGACACTTCTTCCTTATGTAAAGAAAAACAAGGCCTGCATTTACATCAACTGCGGTGACTATGAAAATGTATGGAAGATGCTTCAGGAGATGATTCCAGAACTTACTGATGGCAGCTTTAATACTAAGACCCATTTTAATAACTGGGCAGAAGAACTTAAGTTTGCAGAAGCTGCAATTGAAGGTCTTGATACAGAAGCTGGAAGCGGTATTCATGCTTTCTGTAATAAAGATATTTTTGGAGCTGTTTATATTACAAACCTTCTTATGAGAGCAAGTGATATTCTTGTTACAAAACCAAGTGAACTTGCCTTCTATCCTGTTCCAAAACTCTTTATCCGTCGTATTGGTGGACACGAAATGTGGGGAGCAATTCACTCTGCAGAACTTGGAGACGGAACTCAGGAATGTGAGACACCGGAGTATGCATGTCAGGTTGTTCAGATGATTATGAAACAGCCTTCTCTCATCGAAGGAATGTGTAATGCTATTATCGATGAAAAGAAAAAAGGAACATATGACGGAGCTTATAAAGCAGTAAAAATTGCTGCAGGAGAAATCCAGGGCAATAATCTATAAAATTTAAAAATATCAGGAGGAAAAAAAATTGACTGCGCAAGAGAAACTTGCAGAAGAAAGAGATGGTCAGAAAAATGCCAGAATTGAAAGAATCCTTCTGGCAGCTTTCTCTCTTTTTTCGCACAACGGTTTTGATGCAATTGCAATGACTGATATTGCAAAAGAAGCAGAAATTGGAGTTGCATCTTTATATCGATATTTTGAGACAAAAGATGAAATTGCAATCCGTACTGCAATGTGGGCCTGGGAAAGTCAGAAAAAGCTTATAATGCCTATTCTGAATGATACGGGCTATTACACAAAAAACGGAATTGAAGAGCTTGAAGAAATCTTTGATTTGTTTTGTAAACTCTTTCAGAATGAACCAGATTTCTTCCGCTATATCTATTTTTTTGATGCCTATATTGTGTGTCAGAAAATTGATTCTGAAAGACTGATTCCTTATCAGGAAGTTATTCAGTCTGTACAGACAGTAATTGGTAATGCAATTCATAAAGGAATTGTAGACGGATCTATTTCAAAGAAATATAAAGATAATGAAAAGCAGCTTTATTTTTCTTTGATGCATACACTTTTTTCAGTTTCTCAGAAATTGAGTTTAACTGGAAAAATGCTGAAAATGGATGAAACAAATGATGGTGTTCAGCAGCTTAAGCTTCTGGGCCAGATATTATTAGGGGGCATAAAATGAAATCTCTTTCAAAGGGTAAAATGTGGTGCTATGCAATCGGACAGCTTGGCTGGTCGATCATTAGCGGATTAATCGGTTCCTGGCTTGTATATTTTTATCAGCCAAATCAGGAAGCAATCAATGATGGTATGATAAATCTTATTCCATCAGGCCGAGTTGTTTTTGGCGTTCTTACAATCATTGGACTTATAACAGCAATTGGTCGTGTTTTTGATGCTGTTACTGATCCTCTTGTTGGAAACTGGTCAGATAATCTAAAAAGCAAACTTGGACGCCGTATTCCTTTCATGCGCTGGTCTGCTATTCCACTTGGTATTGTTTTCACACTTGTTTTCTGTGCACCAATAGGAGCTGTAAGTGCTATTAATACTGCCTGGCTTTTTGTAACAGTACTCGCCTACTACTTCCTTATTACCTGCTATTGTACTCCATATACATCACTTCTTGCTGAGCTTCCTCATAATCAGGAAGAAAAGCTTAAGCTCTCTATGTGCATCTCGTTAACATTTATTGTAGGTACATGTATCGGTTATGCAGCACCAACTATCTGGGGAGTTTTAATGGGCTTTGGACTTGAAAGAATTCCTGCTATGAGAATTACTTTTGCAATTCTTTCTTTGCTTGCAACTGTCTTTATGCTTGTTCCAGCTTTTGGAATTAATGAAAAAGATTACTGTGAAGCAACACCTTCTTCTTCAAACATGTTCTCATCACTTGGAAAAACTTTCAAAAACAAAGATTTCAGAGTATTTGTTGGACAGGATATCATTTATTTCTTCGGACTTGCAATGTTCCAGACAGGTCTTCCATTCTTTGTAACAAGTCTTCTTCAGCTGCCAGAAAGCATGACAACTGTAATGATGGGTGGTCTTACCATTCTTTCTCTCTGCTATTATCCATTTGTAACAAAGATGACTGCTAAATGGGGAAAGAAAAAACTTTTGATAGCAGCTTTCTTCGGCTTTGTATTGACCTTCGGCTTTACAGCTCTTTCCGGAGAAAAACTCAGCTTTATTCCAATTTATGCTCAGGCTGCAATTATTGTTATTCTTGGTTCGTTCCCTCAGGCAATCTTTGGAATCATTCCTCAGACTATCGTTGCAGATATTGCTCTTGAAGATGAAGTTGTTACTGGTGAATCAAGAAGCGGTATGTTCTATGCTGCAAGAACCTTTGCAATGAAACTTGGTCAGTCACTTGCTATGTTGATGTTTACATCTCTTGCAACTATTGGTGTTGCAAAAGCAGTTTCTGATTCTACACAACAGGCTGCAGGTTCAACCTTTGGTTACCGTATTGTCGCTTTAGTTGCATCTGTATGCTGTATACTTGGTGGTATTATCATGGCTTTCTTTAATGAAAAGAAGGTAATAGAAACCATCGCAAAAGTTGAAAATACATCTTCGAATAACTAATTTTGCTCTCTCCCGTGGAAAATGCCTGTCGCCAACGGGGATGATGTTGGCGTCAGACATTTTCCACTCCGAGAGCAAAATTATATATTCTGTGATATTTTTTCATTTAAAAAAATAAAAAACAACTTGACCGGGAATTCAAAACAAGATTATTATAGAATTATGAAAGTAAAAAAATTTATTCTTCTTTGCATTCTTATACTTTTTAGTTTTACATTCTTTTCTTGTGCCAGCCTTTCAGGGATTGCTGATGGCGGTAAGATTTCTTATTCCTATAAAAACGTAGAAATTAATGAAAATCAGGATTATCTTACAACTAAAATTAAATATCCTGAATTTGAAAAGCTGCCTGAACTTAATAAAAGAATTGCCAATACAGTAAACAGTAACTGGAAGAATTTTAAATCTTATTCTAAATCTGAATGGAATGAAATTGTAGCTCTTAATAATCGTGGAAATTCAAAGCTTCCTTCTTTCGAATATCTTGTTACTTATGAAGTTACAGGAAATCGCAATATCTTAAGCGTTATAATTAATACTTACATTTTTAGTGGTGGCGCTCACGGTAATACAACTCTTGCTTCTTTTAATTATGACACAAAGAGTAAGAAGTTTATTGATGTATTACAGGCATCTTCCATGTCTTATAATGAAATATCTTCTATCTGCCGTCAGAGTCTCTATAAAAAGTTAATTAATAACAGTAAAAAAAGTATTCCGCCTTCAGAAGAAGATTCACTTCGAGAAATGATTAATACAGGTGCCTTTCCACAGGCCGGAAACTTTGAAATATTTACGGTAGCTGGAAATAAAGTATTTGTCTGGTTTGAACCATATTCTGTAGCGCCATATTCCTATGGAATACAGAAAATTCAGATAAAATAAGAGAAAAAACGTTGTACAAAACTCTATTATTCTAGAATTTTACTCAATGATTTTTCTATTTATATTGATAAAAAAATATATTTAATTTATATTTTAATAACTAAAAGAGAGTGTAAAACACAATTTTTATGGGGTTTTCTTATGCAGAAAAAAATATATGTAGTTGGTATGTTTGATGATGGAACAGCAGCAAAAGTACAGGCTGCAGTTTCAGCAGTTGCCGGAGTTACTAATTGCGTTGCAAACTGCGAAAAATCTCAGGTTCTCGTAGATTATGATGATGCCGGAGCAGAAGCTGCAATTAATACTGCAATTTCTGGCTGTGGTGTTGACGTACTCGGCTAATTTATGAAAAAACTTACAATTCTAGATGGTCATGCGGTAAATCCGGGTGACCTTCCATGGAACTTTTTAGACGGCATTGTTGATTACAAAGTATACGAAAGAACTTCTCCAGAAGAAGTAATTGAACGTATAGGTAATTCAGATGCCGTTTTTCTTAATAAAATCCAGATTACAAAAGAAATATTCGATGCCTGCCCTAACCTCAAATACATCGGTGTTCTTGCAACAGGTTATAATGTAATTGATTTAGAGGCTGCCAGAGCTCATGGTGTAACTGTAACAAATATCCCTGCCTATTCTACAGATTCTGTTGCCCAGCATGTATTTTCTTTTATTCTTTATTTTACCAATCAGGTTGCCCAGCATTCTGCTTCTGTAATGAATGGAGACTGGGTAAAATGCCCGGATTTCTGTTACTGGAATGGAAGCCTTTCTGAACTCTCTGGAAAAACACTTGGTATATTCGGCTATGGAAATATTGGCAAACGGGTTGCTTCAATAGCCCAGGCCTTTGGTATGAAGGTTATCTGCTGTACAAGAACTCCAAAAGAAGGAATGCCGGAGTCTGTAAGCTTTGAAGAATTGTTAAAGCGTTCAGATTTTTTGACACTTCACGCTCCTCTTACAGATCAGACAAAAAATATAATCAATAAAGAAAGCCTTTCCCTTATGAAAAAGTCTGCATATCTTATAAACACAGCCCGTGGTGGTTTTGTTGTTGAAAAAGATCTGGCAGCTTGTCTTAATGAAGGTGGAATTTCAGGTTATGCTGCCGATGTTTTACTGCAGGAACCAATGGCTGCAGACAATCCTTTACTTAAGGCTAAAAACTGCGTAATTACTCCGCATATTGCCTGGGCTCCTCTTGAAACAAGAAAGAGACTGCAGGGAATTGCGGAAGAAAATCTTAAGGCGTGGATTGCAGGTTCGCCAATAAACGTGGTAAATTAATTCATCGAAAGTCGGCAGGCACAGCCTGCCTCTGAGGCGGAACGAGCGATAATCCTAAAATGGCCCGTTGCCGCAGCCCATTTTTTAACGGATTTTCGATTGTAGCCTAATCGCTGATGTCGATGTCAAACTGAACCTGGACGTCGTAGTCTGGGAAGGCTTCTCTTACATCTTCTACAACGTGGTTGAACATTTCTTTCATACTTAGTGAATCAAAAGAAACAATAATATCAAATCTCATAACCTTTGCTTTTTCATCAACAAAGAAACCGTGCATCTGGAGAATCTCTTTGTGTTCCATAACAATCTTGCTTACACGGTCACGAATCTGGGCTGCAGTATTTTCTTTTGTATTTACTGAATAGATTCCGATTGCGCTCATAGCAACGCCATGTTTTACATAAACTTCATTTGCAATTTTTCGAGACATTGAGTCAATCTTATCAGCAGACCAGGTATCAGGTACTTCAATATGAGCAGAACCAACGTGAATATCAGGACCATAATTGTTCAGAACTAAATCGTAAGCACCAAGAATCTCCTTATCGCAGGAAACAATAGTCTTTTTAATATCCTTGGAAAGCTTGGAATCAATACGTTCACCAAGAATCTTACTTATAGTTTCCTGAAGAGTTTCATAACCGGCTTTTATGATTGCAAAAGAAATCAAAAGACCAAGCCAGGCTTCAAGGGAAATATGAAAAATTATAAATACAATGGCAGCAATAAGAGTCGATACAGAAATAATGGAATCCATAAGAGCATCTTTACCACTTGCTACCAGTGAATCTGAATTCACTTTTTCTCCTGTTGCTTTTACAAAAAGTCCAAGGAATATTTTTACAAATATTGCAACAATAATGATAATCAGAGATTTTATAGAATATTCAGGTGTAGAAGGATTAATTATCTTTTTTACAGATTCAATTAAAGAAGTAATACCGGCATATAAAATGATAAAACCGATTATGAGAGCTGTAAGATATTCTACCCTTCCATGACCAAAAGGATGCTTTTTATCAGCAGGTTTAAGGGCAAGTTTTGTTCCGATTATAGTAATTACAGAAGAAAGTGCATCACTAAGATTATTTACTGCATCAAGAACAATCGCAATAGAAGATGAAATAAGTCCAACAAAAGCCTTAAAAGCGGCTAAAAAAATATTAGCCGCAATTCCAATTACGCTTGTTCTGATGATTGTTGATTCTCGAGTCATATTTACATTATAGAATTATTATAATAAGTCGGCAAGCATTTATCGTCATTGCGAGCGTAGCGAAGCAATCTTTACTAATATGGATTGCTTCGTCGCTATGCTCCTCGCAATGACGTATTTATTTACGTAAGAAAACAGGAATAGCCTCGAGCGGAGCGTCTACTGTTACAGTCTGGCCGCCTTCGTAAACTTTTCCGTCGTGAATGTTTTCCCACTTTCCGGCAGGAAGATATACATCTCGTTTGAAAGTCTGTGGTGTCATAAGCGGTGCTACAAGATATTCAGAACCGAACATATACTGGTCTTTAAGGTTCCAGCACTTTTCGTCTTCAGGGAACTCATAGAACATAGTACGCAGCGCAGGGCTTCCGTTTTCACTGGCTTCTTTCATAACCTTTGTTACATAAGGCTTGATTTTCTCGCGCAGTTTAATCTGCTCTTCCATTATCTTCTGTGGGCCTTCGCCGTAAGACCAGATTTCGTTGTCGCGGCCAGTAAATAGATGTCCTCCACCGTAGCCACGCTGTGGATCCTTGTCCAGTAATGGAATATCGTGAGGATCACGGTCACCGTGCAGACGAAGAATTGGAGTAAATACAGCCCATTCAAACCAGCGGATAAGGAGTTCTTTAAACTCTTCTGTACGAACATCACCGTACATAAAGCCGCCGATATCAGTTGTCCACCATGGAATACCAGCAATACCCATGTTCAAACCTTCGCATACAGAAGTTCTAAAACATTCCCAGGTAGACTGTACATCACCATTCCAGATAATCTGATTATATTTCTGGCTTCCAACCCAGGCACAACGTTCAAGGTTTACAATGCTCTTCTGGCCCATGGCCTTCTGGCCTTCGTAGAAGGCACGGCTGTACATCTGCGGGTAAATATTTGCAACCTGAAGACCAGGACCTGCCTGATATCTGTAGTTACCAAAATCATAAACATTAAGGTCAGGTTCAGAGTTATCAAGCCAGAACATATCAATTCCGTAATCAGCATAGTTTTTCTTACAAATCTTCCAAAGATATTCTCGAGCCTCAGGATTAGTTGCATCAATAGCAAGACAGTCACCCTGCCAGTCAAAACTCTGGTTAGAACCGCGGTCTGAGCGGATCAGATAGCCCTTTTCCTGCATTTCTGCAAAGTGGGTTGATTTTTTATCAACGTTAGGCCAAACGCTTACCATAACCTTTGTTCCCATAGCGTGGAGCTCATCGCACATTGCCTTTGGATCTGGCCAGTATTCCTTATCAAAGAACCAGTCTCCCTGACGAGGCCAGTGGAAGAAATCAATTACAATTACATCAAGATGAATTCCCATTTCCTTATACTTGCGGGCAACAGTAAGAATTTCTTCCTGTGTGCGGTAGCGGAGCTTACACTGCCAGAAACCAAGATAATCTTCTGTAAGTGCTGGAGCGCGGCCTACTGCAGCTGTATATTTTTCGATTATTTCTGCTGGAGTGTCGCCTGCTGTAATCCAGTAGTCCATTTCTTTTGTACTGTCTGCATGCCATTCAGTAATGTTCTTACCAAAAGTCACTTTACCTACAGCCGGATTATTCCAGAGGAAGCCATAGCCAAGATTTGATAAAGCAAATGGAATTGAAACCTGACTGTTTCTCTGAGCAAGTTCAAGAGTACAGCCCTTCATATCGAGATAAGGAGTTGGATACTGACCCATACCAAAGAGTTTTTCATCATCATTTGGATTAAAGCGGACAGTAAGAGAATAATCACCTCCAATGATTCCCTGGAACTGGCGGCTGATAATTTTAGTACAGCAGCTTTCCTTTGTGGCAGTCGGATCATACTGGCGGTAGTATTCCTGTAAAATCAGTTTATCATTTTTATAAAAAGTAATTACACCATTATAGTTAAGGCGTGCTTCCAGCATTCCGTTTTTAATAGATGCTCCATTTTCTGATACATTAACTTTTGCAGTGCCATGATTGATTTTTTCTGTAAGCGCAACATCGCGATCAATAAATGCAGCTTCAAGAGTTGAACGAACACGGAAGGAATCTTTTCCCCATGCTTCAATCATAAGAGTTTCATTACCCTTCTTAAATACAAGTGCATTTTTAGCTTCTAAAAACATAAACTGTCCTATCCTTATAGTTTTTTTTTTCGTTGTATTAAACTACAACGTTTTCATTATATTATAACACCTATATTGAAATTTGCACTGTATAAACATAGTACATTTACTGTATTTTTCTATAAACAAAATTGTTCTAATTTTGTAGGAAAAAGTACTATCTTTTTGACCATTTTAATGTTATATTTTAAATAGGTATATAATATATCTATAACAAAACCGAATTCGGGGTATAAAAACTGGAGAAAAATTAAAATGAAGACATTTGCTGGTCCTGTTCTTTTTCTTGATAGGTCAGATATTAACACTGACGAAATCATTGCTGCAAATTATATTAATTGGAAAATTTTGAAAATTTAAAAATTGAAGGCTTTAATCCAAAAAGCGATATTGCTGGTAAAAAGGTAATTATTACAAAGGAAAACTTTGGTTGTGGTTCAGAAAGTGAACATGCACCATGGGCTCTTGAAGTAAACGGCATTAATACAGTAGTTGCTCCAACTTTTGCAAAAACATTCCGTAAAGATATGTTTGCCAACAATCTTATGGCAATCGAAATTGATAGAAAATCACTTGCAGATATGTTCCGCACATTTGGCGACAAAGATACAGAATGTAAGGTAGTTTTGAATGATGATGGTACTGCAAAGGTAAAACTGATTGCAGGAAGTCTTTCAAAGAGCTATCAGTTTACTGTAGATGATGCTGAAAAGGCATTGTTTGCGAAATAAACAAATAACTGTCATCCCGAACTTAGGGAGTGGCACTGCGTAAGCAGGGCAAAAACAGTCCAGTGGACTGTTTTTAGCGAGTCTCCGAGCAGCTATGCTGCGAAGGTTCGGGATCTCATTAATAGATGCTGAAACAAGTTCAGCATGACATAAAAAAAGATGCCCGGATCAAGCCCGAGCATGACAATAAGTGTCATTCCCCGGCTCGACCGGGGAATCTTTATTTAACAGTAATTTCCTACTTCAAAGCCTCAAAGATAATATCAGCAACGAAGATTACTGCGAGAATCCATGTAACAACTGGAATATCTTTTACCTTCTTACCAGCGCACTTAGCGATTACGTAAGAAATGATACCCCACTGAATACCCTTAGCAATTGAGTAAGAGAATGGCATTGTCATGATTGTGATGAATGCAGGAATACCTTCTGTTGGATCATCAAACTTGATATCTACAACAGACTTCATCATCAAATATCCAACGAAGATCAAAGCAGGAGCTGTAGCAGCAGATGGGATGAGGAAGAACAATGGGCTAAGGAACAATGCAACGAGGAAGAGAATTCCTGTTGTAACAGAAGCAAGACCTGTGCGGGCACCGGCTGCAACACCAGAAGATGATTCAACAAATGATGTTACTGTTGAAGTACCAAGACAAGCACCTACTGCTGTACCAACAGCATCAGCAAGAAGAGCACCCTTTACATTCTGAACTTCACCGTTAGCATCTTTAAGGTTACCCTGCTCTGCAACACCAAGAAGAGTTCCGATTGTATCGAACAAGTCTGTGAAAAGGAAAGTAATGAAAATTACAATGAACTGTCCAAGAACTGCAAATGAGAACTTACCTGCAGTTGTCATACAAATTCCCTTGAAATCAAATGCAAAGAAATGTGGTGCAGATGGAGTTGAGAATGGTTTGAAGTTTTCTGGAATTGTTGTTACACCGAATGGAATACCAATAATTGTTGTAACAATAATACCAATAAGGATTGCTCCTGGTACTTTAAGAGTATAAAGAACGATTGTAAGAATAAGACCAATTACAGCAACAATAGCAGCCTTATTAGCCATTGTGAAGTTTACAAAACCAATAAGAGTACCAGTTTCTGTAGAAACGATACCAGCATTAGCAAGACCGATGATAGCAATGAAAAGACCAATACCTACAGCAACTGCCTTTTTAAGACCTTCTGGAATTGACTTGATGATTGCTTCACGAACACCACAGAGAGAAAGGATAATGAAGAGAATACCTTCCAGAAGAACTGCAGTAAGTGCAAGCTGGAAAGAACATCCCATACCCAGAACTACTGTGTATGTAAAGAAAGCGTTAAGACCAAGTCCTGGTGCAAGAGCAACAGGAAGGTTTGCGCAGAATGCCATTACTAAAGTAGCGATGGCAGCTGAAAGTGCTGTGGCTGTGAATACTGCACCCCAGCTCATTCCAGAAGCGGAAAGAATGCTTGGGTTTACAGCAAGAATGTAAGCCATAGCAAGGAAAGTTGTGATACCACCAACAATTTCTTTTGAAACTGTTGTATTTCTTTCCTGTAACTTAAAAAACTTTTCCATAATATATATCCTCCTTATGGATTTACAAATTAAAGAAGTACCAGAACCTTATCCACACATGCGCTTACGCAGGTTCCGCAGCTGGTACATTTTGTGTAGTCGATAACCGGCAAACCAGAAGAAACATCAATTGCCTGCTCCGGACACTTACGTGCACACATTCCACACTTAAAGCAGCCTTTTGTACAGTCCTTGCGGATCTGCACCTTATTGTCGCTCTTGTTAGAACAAACGCCGATTGCACCCTTTGTATCAGCATCAATAAACTTAAAGAGTTTTTTAGGACAAGCAGCAGCACATTTTCCACAGGCTACACATTTTGATTTATTTACCTTTGGAAGTCCGTCTTCTCCCATGTATAAAGCGCCGAATGGACAAACCTTAACGCAGTCACCAAAGCCGATACAACCAAAGGCACATTTTTTTGTACCATTCATTGTAAGCTGTGCAGCCTTACAGGTTTTCATTCCAATATATTCAGCCTTATCCTGAGCACAGTCTTTTGAACCGGCACATGCAAGGAAAGCTACTTTAGGTTTTACCTCTACCCCAGCCTGTCCAAGAATTGCAGCAACTTTTGAGGCACAGTCAGCACCACCGGCAACACAACCATTAGTCGGTGCATCACCTTTTACGACTGCGCTTGCAAAAGCATCACAACCAGCAAGACCACATCCACCACAGTTTGCTCCGCTTAAAGCATCTCGCACAAGCTGAACTTTTGGATCAGTATCAACATGGAAAATCTTTTTGAAAAGACCAAGCAGAATACCTAGCAGGATGGCGATAATTGCAGCAACTATTATTGTATAGATAATTGTATTCATTTCTCGCCCTCCCTTATTTAATAAGACCTTTGAAGCCTAAGAAAGCCAGACTCAAAAGACTTGCACAGATATAGAGAATCGGTGTTCCCTGGAATGCTTTTGGAATTGCAGCAGTTTTTACACGGCTTCTTACACCACTCATGATTACCATAGAAATCAAGAAGCCCATAGCAGAACCAAAGGCATAAACAAGACTCTGAACGTAGTTGTAGTTCTTACCAATACAGTTGATTGTAATACCAAGTACGGCACAGTTAGTTGTAATCAAAGCAAGATAAACACCCATTGCGTTATACAAACCCGGTGACATTTTCTTAAGGAAGAATTCAACAAGCTGTACAAGTGAAGCAATTACAAGAATGAAGAAAAGTGTCTGTAAGAATTCAAGTCCAAGCGGAACCATAACAAGCTTATAAAGCGGCCAGGTAACGGCAGTTGCCAGCATGATTACGAAAGTTGTTGCTAAGCCCATTCCGGTTGCTTTTTCAGTATCGTTTGTCATACCAATAAATGGACAGATTGCGAGGTACTGGATAAATACAACATTATCAATAAGTGCAGATTTTATAAAAAGTTTGATTGTTTCCATTATTTGTCACCTCCCTCAGGAGTTTCAGAAGGCTTTTCAGCTTCTTTCATTGCAGCAATTTCTGCCTGATCAGCCTTATTCTTCTGATACTGTTTATAAGCCTGAAGACAGGCAGCAAGAATACCAAATACAAGGAAGCCGCCTGGAGCTGAATTAAAGATTCCGATTCTGAAGGATTCTGGAATAATATCAATCTTAAGGGCTGTTCCTGCAAACAGTGTACCGCCGCCAAGCAGCTCACGAATCAGAGAAATTGCAACAAGAACGATTGTATAACCGATTCCCATTCCAAGACCGTCGAGTACACAGTCACCGAGTTTGTTCTTAGAAGCAAAGGCTTCTACACGGCCCATGATGATACAGTTTACAACGATAAGAGGAATGAAAACTCCAAGGGCGTTGTAAAGAGATTCTACATAAGCATTCAAAACCAGCTGTACTATTGTAGTAAAGGCTGCAATTACAGTAATGAAGATTGGAAGACGGATTGCAGAAGGAATCAGTTTTCTGAAAATAGAAATTACGATTTCACTCATAACAAGTACGAAGGTCATACCAATTCCCATACCGATTCCGTTGAAAATACTTGTTGTTACACCAAGAGATGAACACAAACCAATATTCAAAACAAGAAGAGGATTTTCACGCAGGAAACCATTTGTAAAGGTTTTCAATTTTGAGTTTGCCATTATTTTGCTACCCCCTTCTGATTAAAATATGCAAAAATGTTTTTGGAACCTTCATTAATCAATGAAGAAACTGCAACGCTGGTAATTGTAGCGCCGGAAATTGCGTCAAAGTTCTGGCCGGCCACAAATCCCTCTTTTGCATTCTTTCCTTCAAACTGACCATAGAAGGTTTTACCGTTAGGCAACTTAAAGGTCGAATCATTTGCTTTAAGACCAAAGCCAGGTGAATCTGTAAGCTTAAGGAATTTCAAACCGGTAACGGTACCATCAGTTTTAATACCAATAAGAATTGTACCCTGATCATAAGTAGGACCGCTTACCTGAGCAGCACCACCAACTATTTCATTACCACGTTTTGCAACATACATTTCATCAACTGTAATAGCACCAACTACAGGAGGAGTAAAATCATTTACTGTTTCAAAGGTAAGGCCAGCATCCGGGAAGAACTCTGCCATAGCCTGGCTTACTTTTCTTTCCTGGTTCTGGGCAATTTTTGGAGCCGTAAAATTATTTACTACAGCAAGCATAGCGCAGGCAGCAACAGCATAGGCACAAAGGACGAGACCAAGCTTTATCATGCTCCAGGCATTTTCTTTTTTAGCAACTTCTGCCATTACTTTGCCTCCTTTGTATTTTTGTCTGCATCTGCAGGACGTCCAGCCTTTTTGCCGTAACCATACTTTCTTGCAGTAAGATTATTAAGGAAAGGAGCAACGCTGTTCATAATCAAAATAGAGAACATAACACCTTCCGGATATCCTCCAAACTTACGGATCAGGAAAGTAATTAAACCACATCCAAAGCCGAATACAAGACGGCCTTTTTTAGTAATCGGTGCAGTAGCATAATCAGTTACCATAAAGGTAGCACCAAACATAAGACCACCGGTCATAAGAGACATAGCTACGTTTTCACCGGCAATAAAAGAACAGAGAGCCACAGTGCCAACCATTGCCACAGGAGCCCGCCAGTCAATTATATGAGCCAGAGCAAGAAAGGCAAAAGAAATCAGAATTAAAAGGACTGAAGTTTCACCAATACAACCAGCTCTGTTACCAATGAAGTACTGCCATAGTGTTCCGTCTTCAATCGCAAAAGTTCCAGCCTTAATTGCAGAAAGTGTTGTGGCAGAAGAAACAGCATCAAGAGTACCACCAAGAGTTTTAGGTGTCATCCAGCTTGCTCCCATTGCAGCCGGGAAACTTAAGAACATAAAGGCACGTCCAGTCAAAGCCGGATTAAATACGTTTGATCCGATTCCACCAAAAAGGCCTTTTGCAACAATCATTGCAACTGCGGCACCTACAACAAAAATCCATACTGGAGCTGTTGGAGGACAAACCAGAGCCATCATAACGCCTGTTACACAGGCAGAAAGATTTGCGATAACAATCTTTTGTTTTGTTACCTTTTGAAAAAGAAATTCAAAAAGTACACAGGAAGCAACTGATACAAGAATTCTTATAAGAGCTGCCAGACCGAATAAAACAATACCCATAATGATTTCAGGAAGAAGTGCTATAAGCACAGTTCCCATAATCATTTGAGTAGAACATTTAAAGTTAAAATGAGGGCTTGAAGAAACGAATATTTTTTTGTCCATTACTTGCCTCCTTCTTTTGCGGCTTTTGCAGCAGCCTTAGCTTTTTCTTCTGCCATCTTCTGGCGGACAAGTCCTTTACCAAGGCGGATTCTTTGAATCAGATTTACCTTAGCAGGACATACAAAAGCACAACAGCCGCATTCAATACAATCCATAAGACCAAAGCTCTTAGCCTTTTCAAGATTACCAGCTTTAAGTTCACGAACAATCAGGGCTGGCGAAAGTCGCATAGCACATTTTGCAACACAAGAACCGCAGGAAATACACTGACTTTCTTCTTCGAGGAAAGTTTCTTTTTCTGTAAGGAAAGTTACGCCACTTGTTCCCTTTGCAACAGGGAAATCAGCTGAAACCATGGCAAAGCCCATCATAGGACCACCACTTATGATTTTTACGGCAGAATCAGCTGTAGCCTCTGTGCTTTCTGAAGCCTTCAATTTGAAAACATCCGGCATCAAATCGCTTACAATAGTTCCCACCGGAACACGGATGTTTACAGGCTTTTCAACAGCCCCACCGCTTATTGTAAGTGAACGTTCAATTAAAGGAAGTCCAAGACGGAAGGCATCACTTATAGCGCAGACAGTTCCAACGTTAGAAATTACACAGCCTGCATCAGCCGGAAGCTTAGCAGATGGAATCTCGCGGCCAGTGC
>SFOB01000209.1 GCA_004554075.1 Treponema sp. | reverse complement strand
CAATAATAAGAATTATTATGATTGAAGGAATCAACATGGCTACCTACATAGGCTACGAACTTTATGGAGTTCCCGGAGCCCTCATTGTTACAGGCGCTCAAGTTCTTCCTTCAATCATAATAATTCTTATTATTGCAAGATTCTTACGCAGCTTTAACGATAACCCTTTCGTAAAAGGTTCCTTAGCTTTCCTTCGCCCAGTAACTACAGGTCTTATCCTTGTCCCTGTAATCCAGGTAATCACCTTCACCCTGATAAATCCCCCGGAATCCCTGTCAGTTCTTAAAACGCTGGAAGGCTGGAAAAATCTCTTCAACCCAATCCCCATCGCCGGCTACGCAGTCTTTGCCTTCCTGTTATTTAAGATAAAAGCCCACCCGATTCTGGTAATAGTATTAGGGGCAGTCTTCGGCATGATTTTTCTATAACGAAAATCAGAAAGAACTCATCCTCCGCGGGGAAGTTATTATAACTGAAAAATAAAAAGGATGTTACGTTTATTTAAGGTTGCACTCGGAGTGGAAAAAAGGGCAAAGACAACATCATCCCCGTTGGATTTGTCCTTTTTTCCACGGGAGAGGGCAACCTTTAAATAGACGATAATTCTTTATTATTCTGTATTTGCTTTATTTTATTTTTCAATTATAATAAAGGTATGAGTACACACATTAACGCTCCCGAAGGAGCAATCGCAGACAAAATTCTGCTTCCAGGAGATCCTCTCAGAGCAAAGTTTATTGCAGAGAATTTCCTCGAAAATCCAGTATGTTATAATGAAGTACGCGGTATGCTTGGTTTTACCGGTACCTATAAAGGTGTTAAGGTTTCTGTTCAGGGAACCGGAATGGGACAGCCATCGCTTTCAATTTATGTACACGAGCTTTTTGACTGTTATGGAGTTCAGAAGGCAATCCGTGTAGGAACCTGTGGCGCAGTAAGTGAAGATGTAGAACTTCGCGATGTAATTCTTGCAAACGGTGCCTGTACAGACTCATCTTTGCAGAATCAGAGATTCGGAAGCCTTCATTATGCTCCTGTTCCTGATTTTGATCTTTTGTATACAGCTTACAATAAGGCAAAAGAAATGAATCTTAAGACTGTTGTAGGTCAGTGTGTTTCAAGCGATCGTTTCTATGATGATAACGAGAACTGGAAGCTCTGGAAAAAATACGGAGCAAAAGGTATAGAAATGGAATCTGCTGAACTTTATACTCTTGCAGCTGAGTTCAACAGAAAAGCTCTGACAATCCTTACTGTAAGTGACCATATTCTTAAGGGAACTGCTACAACAGCAGAAGAGCGTCAGACAACCTTCAAGGACATGATGAAACTTGCCCTTGAAACAATTATTGCTTAATTAGAGGAAAAAATGAAACCAACATTATTAGTTCTTGCAGCCGGTATGGGCAGCCGTTATGGTGGAGTTAAACAGATTGATGGAGTAGGCCTTCATGATGAATGCCTGCTTGATTTTGCAACTTATGATGCAATGAAAAGCGGCTTTGGAAAAGTTGTATTCATTATCCGTAAGGATATTGAACAGGCCTTCCGCGAGCGCCTTTTTGACCGCATTGCCCGCAACTTTGATGCAGAATATGTATTCCAGCAGCACGAAAGCCTTTTGACAGATCAGCAGCTTAAAGACAGCGAAGGTCGCGAAAAGCCATGGGGTACAACTCATGCAGTTTTGTGTGCAGAAAAGGCTATAAATGCTCCATTTGCAGTAATCAATTCTGATGACTATTATGGCCGCCAGGCTTTTGAAGTTCTTGGTAAATATCTTTCTTCAATTGATAATGACTGTACAGAGCATGCTATGGTAGGCTATGTTCTTGGAAATACAATGAGCCGTTCCGGTTCTGTAAGCCGTGGTGTTTGTACAGTTGCAGACGAAAAGCTTGTTAATATCGTTGAAAATCTTAAGATTTACTATGGTGAAAATGATCAGGTAATCAGCGAGATGCCGGATGGCGAGAAAAAACTCTTTACAGGTAAAGAATGGGTAAGTATGAATCTTTTTGGATTCAGTCCTAAAGCTTTTGAAGAGTTCCACGTATACTGGGATAATTTTATTGCTAATAATTCTAAGGCTCCAAAGGCAGAAGCACTTCTTCCTGTTGCAGCCAGCGATATTATTGCACACGGTAAGGGAATCATTAAGTTCTTTAATTCTTCTGAAACCTGGTTTGGTATGACATATCCGGAAGACCGCCAGCTTGTAAAAGACGAAATCGCTAAGAAGATCAAAGACGGTTATTATCCTGAACAATTGTGGGCCCGCTAAGATGCTTAAACTAAATCCAATAAAATCAGATAAAATCTGGGGCTATGAGCTCTGGATTGCTTCGACTCATCCAAACGGCTGCCAGAAGGAATTTCTGGACTTCTGCGGTAGTGAATATCCGCTTCTGGTTAAGGTTATTCAGGCTGATGATACTCTTTCCATCCAGGTTCATCCGGATGATGACTGGGCTGTAAAGCTTGAAGGCGCGGGAAACCGTGGTAAAACAGAATGCTGGTATGTTCTTGATGCCGCACCAGATGCAAAACTTGTATATGGAATAAAGGAAGGTTATTCAAACGAAGTCCTGGCAAAGGCAATTACAGACAATAATCTTGAGCAGTATCTTGAGTTTGTAAATGTAAAGCCTGGGGACTTTGTTTATATTCCAGCCGGTACTGTACATGCCATTGGCGGAGGCCTTCGTCTTATGGAAGTTCAGCAGTCCTGCGATCTTACCTACCGTCTTTATGACTGGGGGCGTGGTCGCGAAGTTCATATAGAAAAAGGCCTTGCTGTAATCAAGCGTGAAGAAATGCAGCCTGTAGCGCCTTTCCCTGGCACATTCGAGTGTAAGTATTTTTCTATTGAAAGAATTGATGTAAAAGGCGGCTGGAGTATGTACTGCTCTGGCGACGATAAGGGCGCGGCAGATGTTCAACTTTTGTATATTCTTAGTGAAGATAAGGCTGTAATCCGCGGGGCTGGAGAGCAGATAGGTAAAAAGATTCTTGCAGAAGAAATCTATGCCGTTAAGCCTGGCGAAAAAATAACAGTGGAGG
>SFOB01000074.1 GCA_004554075.1 Treponema sp. | reverse complement strand
TCGTCAAAGATATAAAATTTGAAAATGGTGAGTTGAAGGAAGCTGCTTAAAACTTATGCCGATTCAAACTTCAATCCACAACAATTGACAATTTCTCCTACAATACCGAAAACTTTGTAAACATGTCTATCGGTATGGAACAGGTAACCACAAATTATCTTGAAGGAGAACAGCGTCTCTGCGATTCCTGGGCTGCCTGCATCAATAGCCGTAAGATGAATATAGCCGAAGCAATGGATTACTTAAATGTTGCCCAGCGTATCCCAAATATCTCTGCTCATATTGTTCTTGTTGATTCTTTACGAGGCTATTCAAATAAAGCAAAAATAAATGATCCACAAGATTTTAATGTTTCCTATAAGGAAATAGATATTTTTTCTTCTTTGAATGAACTTCTGGGCCAGCAGAATCAGGTACGTGTAACACGCTCATTTACAAATCCTATGAACGGCGTACAGTCCATTGCCTTCTGTGATCTTCTTGAATTAAGAATTGATGGTTCTCAAAAAAAACAAAGAGCAATCCTTATGCGGGTTATTCCTATTGAAGTACTTGCAAGTAAATGGGTCTTCCCTTCAGAAAAATATTCAGATGCCCAGATTTCAATTATCGACCGCGCTGGAAACTATATCATCAAAGGAAAGTCTTTTAAAAATTCTAACTTCTTTGAATTTTATAAATCCTATAATCAGATTAATAAAGATTATTTAGAAAACCTTCAGGCTCAGATTCACGAAACCGGCATGCTTACAATGCAGAACTCAAAAGCTGAAAACTGCCTTATAGTTCATGTTCCGGTTAATACTTCTTTTGATTGGACTCTCCTAACCTATATCCCTATGACAGATATTACTAAGAACAATATAGACTGGCCTCTGGTTATTGTAGTTTCTTTCTGCCTTTTGCTTCTGCTTGTTTTTGATATTCTTGTCTTTATGAGATTTAACAGAAAGCTAGCCGCTGCTGCAGAAGAAGCTGATTCTGCAAACAAGGCTAAAACAGATTTTCTTTCTACAATGTCTCACGATATAAGAACCCCTATGAATGCAATTATTGGTCTTACAACCATTGCAGAAAAGAATGTAAAAGATTCCCAGTATGTTTCTGATAATCTAAAAAAAATTAAGCTTGCAAGTAATCATCTGCTAACTCTTATAAATGATATTCTTGATATCTCTAAAGTTGAGCGTGGTAATATATCTCTTTCACCTGTCACCTTTTCAATTGTTGATTCTGCAGAAAATCTTGTAAACATTTCCCAGCCAACAGTTCGTCAGAAAAATATTGATTTCAGGTTCAGAAGTAAAAATATCAAACATGAATATCTTTATGCAGACCAGCTTCGTATTAATCAGATTTTTATAAATATTCTTTCAAATGCCTTGAAATATACTCCGGCCGGAAAGCAGGTTTATGTAGATTTAAGTGAGTCTCCTAGCGATAAAAAAGGCTTTATAAAGTTAGAATATAAAGTGGCAGATACGGGTATTGGTATGTCCCAGGACTTTATGGAAGTTATGTATCAGCCTTTTATCCGCCAGACAGACAGCCGAATAAATACAATTCAGGGAACAGGTCTTGGTCTTGCCATCACAAAAAAAATGGTTGATATGATGGGAGGCAAGATAGAATGCCAGAGCAAGGAAGGAGTAGGAACTACCTTTACGGTTACGCTTGATATTGAAGTATCTTCAAAGGCTGAAAACGAACAAAAACTTCCTCCTTTAGAAGTTCTTGTTATTGATGATGACGAAGTGCTTCTTGAAACTGCCTGCGACACACTTACCGCTCTTGGAACAAATCCTGAAATTGCAGAATCCGAAGAGACTGCCCTTACAAAACTTCTTGCGAAAAAGGAAGCTGGAAAATCTTATAATGTAATTATTCTAGACTGGAAAATGCCTGGTACAGATGGAGTTCAGCTTACTAAAAAGATTCGTGAAATTGCAGGTAACGATATTTCTATTCTGCTTGTTTCGGCCTACGACTGGACTCAGATTGAAGAGGCTGCAAAAGATGCCGGTATAGACGGCTTTATTTCAAAACCTCTTTTCCGATCTTCTTTGTTTAAGAAGATTAGCGAGGTGCTTGGCCTGGAAGATAAGGCTGCTTCACAGGAAGAAAACAATTCTGACTTAGCTGACATGAAGATACTTGTTGCAGAAGATATGGATGTAAACTGGGAGGTTATCTCTACCCTGCTTGATATGTATGGAATTAAATGCAGGCGGGCGGAAAACGGAAAGGTTGCTGTAGATATGCTTCGAAATATTCAGCCTGCAGAATATGACCTTGTATTTATGGATATTCAAATGCCGGTTATGAACGGACTAGAAGCAACACGTCAAATCCGAAAACTTGAAAATCCTTATGCGGCTGGAATTCCAATTATTGCCATGACAGCAGATGCCTTCTCGGAAAATGTTGCAGAATGTCTTGAGGCCGGAATGAACGGTCATATTGCAAAACCTATTGATATAAATAATGTATTAAAAGAGCTTAGAAAAATCCGTCAGGCAAAACCTGATTTTACAAAGAGGGATGATTATGAAAAATAAACTAACGAAGATTAGTTTTACACTTTTTATTCTTTTAAGTCTCAGCTCCCTGGGAGCCTGTAAAAAGAAAATTAACGATGATGCCTTTATTCCATATCTGGATACACTTACAAAATGCAAAATCCAGATTGCAGGCCGCTACCAGAACTTTGAAGCCCTTGAAGCTGAGTTCGACCGCTTTAATGAATTCTATCCTAACGTAGAACTTTCTTATAATTATCTGGATAATTATAAAGTAACTATTTCCACTGCCCTTGCTGGTCTGGATGCACCTGATATTTTTATGACCTTCCCCTGGATGCTGGATAAAACAAATTATAATCCGCTTTTGGATAACGCGGAAAATCTTGCAGATGCAGCTAAAACAGGAATAGAACTTTCTGCAATAAATAAAAAACTTTTGTTTTATACAGAAAATGATTCCCTTCCCATGGTGCCGGTTTTAGGTGTGGCTAACGGAATGCTTGTAAATGAAGATTTGTTTAAAAAAGAAGGACTTGAAATTCCAGCTAACTACCGTCAGTTAGTTGATGTTTGTCAGAAATTCAAAGAAGCTGGATATAAGAGTCCTATTTTGGCTGAAGATTCTGCAACTTCTATTATGCCATCTTTGATATATTCAATGTTTACAAAAGAAGTTATGAATAATCCGGAAGCAATTTCAAAATTAAATAAATTAGATCCTGCCGCCGGAAAGTATACAAGAGCAACTCTTGAATGGCTTGAAGAATTTAATAGACATAATTTTATAGATTTAGAAGAATGCAAAAAGATTAAGGATAATTATTCTGCTGTTATAATGCGCTTTTTTGAAGGTGATGTCCCAATGATGCTTGCTTCCGCAGATGTAGTTTCGGGAACTAAAAAACGAGAAGCTTTATCTGAAGCCTTTACAAAGTCACCTTTTAAATACAGTTTCTATGCTGTTCCTGTTATGGAAAATGGTTCTGCAGTTCTTGAAGTTCCTTCAGTAGAATTTTCTGTTAACAAAAACAGTAAGAATCTTGAAATGACAAATGAGTTTATGCGCTTCTTGTTACGTACTAATGAATTAAATAATCTTGCAATGATAAAACGTCTTATCACCTGCTCTACAGTTTATTCATTTGATGATGTTTATGCACCAATGGGAAATACAGAACATTTATATCAGCTTGAGATTGGTCTTCTGGATAATACATATATGCAGCTCAGAAATGCAGCCTATAATGTTTTTACAGGAAAAATGACAGTTGATGAAGCGGTAAGTAATTACGGGAAGTTTAATTAGAAGAATCCGAATCATTCTGCTTTTCAATAAGCATTTCGGCGTCTGCCCGGCCTTGACGCAGTTCGAGTGATGTGAAAGTTTGAGCGTTATCCGGAAGCTCTGTTTTTTGAGCCTGGGATAACGCTTTTTTTGTGGAGTTTTTCTTTTTTAATGCCTGCTGAAGCGCCCATGAAGATGAACGGTTCATCAGGCTGTAATATTCTTTGTCGTCCATGTGTAAGGCCGCCGGTCAGAGCGGCCGGTGTTCTATAGCAAAGCGTTAAAAAAAATTGCGATGCAGCAATTTTTTAGCTTTACCACTCCTATCAAGCAGGAGTATAAACAACTGCCAATATTTTTGCTTTATTTTCGCCGTGGCTGTGTACGTGGTGAGCAACAATCGACTCATAATAAATCGAATCGCCCTGCTTGAGCTCGTACTTGTCCTTGCCATAGATGATTTCTACTTCACCTTCGAGAACGTAGATGAACTCTTCGCCTTCATGAGTTGAAGTTTTGATTTCTTCTTCTGAAGATGGGAAGATATCAATGATGAAAGGATCCATGTGACGGCCGGCCTTGTTCTGAGCAAGTGTGTAGAAGTCCAGGTCAGAATTAACTGCGTTTCCGCGGTCGCTGAAGCGGGTTACTTCCTTCTTGTCCTGTGCACGGGTAACAACAGGTCCCAGGTTTTCATCATCGTCCATAAAGGTTCCCAGGCGAACACCAAGCACGCGCGCAATCTTAATAAGCGGTGTGAGGTTTGGAACAAGAGAACCGTCTTCAATGCTCTGAATCTGAGCGGCAGGAAGATTTGTGCGCTCAGAAACATCTTCAATAGAAAGCTTGCGATTTTCGCGAACCAGCTTTACCTTTGCACCAATTTTATTTTTTTCACTCATAATTTATCCCTTAATATCGTAATCCTTATTGTAAGCAGCCTCAATTGTCGCAATGTTTATCGGATTGAACTTCTTGTTGCGGGCTGAAATTGCTTCATCCAAAGCAAACTCAAAAGGCTTAACTCCGCTAATCATACCAGGGCAAACCTTAGCAAGACAGCCGAGTACAACCATGTTTGCACCGCGGGCATTGTTTGTTTCTGCAGCCATGTCATTAGCTGGCAAAGCAAGTGTGCGGATATCTTTACGAGTAGGTTCAATATCAATCAAAGAAGAATTGTAAATCAAAAGTCCGCCCGGCTTAAGCCACTTTTCAAACTTAGTCATAGAAGGCTTGTTGAGTGCAACTACTACATCCGGCTTTTCGATAACAGGGGATGCAACTTCTTCATCACTAACGATTACAGAACAGTTAGCAGTACCACCGCGCATATCAGCACCGTATGAAGGAATGTGAGAAACGTATTTGTCTTCGCTCATTCCGGCAAGTGTAAGGATTTTTCCGGCAAGGATAACACCCTGACCACCGAATCCGGCAAAAATAATTTCTGTTGTCATAACTTATCCTCCCCTACCTTACTTTGTAACAACGCCGGCTACAGGAGTAGCGGCTTCCGGAGTAACTCCGCCTGGAACGTCGCGGAAAACTCCCAGAGGATAATAAGGCTCCATCTGATCCTTAACCCAGTCAGCAGCAACAGTTGGAGCAACACCCCAGTTTGTAGGACACATAGAAAGAACTTCAACAAAGCTGTAGCCCTTTCCTTCCTTCTGATATGTCAAAGCCTTTTTGATGGCTGCCTTAGTTTTGTTGATGTGAGGAACATCGTAAACAGCACAGCGCTCAATATACTTTGGTTCAACAAGAGTATTCAAAAGCTCGCAGGCACGAATCGGGTAACCAACTTCATCAGCATTACGTCCGAAAGGAGTTGTCTTTGTAACCTGACCAACAAGAGAAGTTGGAGCCATCTGACCACCAGTCATACCGTAAATAGCGTTGTTGATAAAGATTACAGTGATGTTTTCACCGCGGTTTGCAGCGTGAACTGTTTCACCTGTACCGATAGCAAGAAGGTCACCATCACCCTGATAGCTGATAACAAGCTTATCAGGATGAACACGCTTCATACCAGTTGCAACTGCAGGTGCACGACCATGAGCGGCCTCGCAGGAATCAACATTAATATAGTTATAGGCATAAACTGCACAACCAACAGGAGCAACTAAAAGTACATCCTGCTGAATATTCATTTCATCAATAACCTGTGCAATCAATTTATGAACGATTCCGTGACCACAGCCACCACAGTAGTGTGTAGGAACATCATTCATTGATTTTGGAAATTCATATTTCTTACTCATAGCTCTTTACCTTCTCAATAACAGCATCAACTGAAGGAATGATTCCACCAGGCTCGCCATAGAAATCAACATCCTTTACGCTACGTCCGCAGTTAAGCTTAACGTCCTGAACCATCTGACCCATAGACATTTCTACAGTCAAAATCTTCTTTGCATTCTTGCAGGCAGCTTCAAGCTCTTTTGCAGGGAATGGCCAGAGAGTAATAGGACGGAAAAGACCAGCCTTAATACCCTGCTCGCGAAGCATCTTTACAGCCTTCTTGCAGACACGGGCACAAGTTCCGTAACCGGTAAGAATGTAATCAGCATCATCACACATAAAGGTTTCAGACATTGTTTCATTGTCCTGAATCTTCTGATAGTTTTCAAAAAGAGCCTTTGTGTGAGCGTTGAGCTCACCGTCAATTCCAGAAAGCTTGAGAGACATAATCTTGTTCTGCTTGCGGTCCGGAGTTTTTCCTGTAAGAGCCCAAGGCTTTGCAGGGAACTCTTTTACAAACTCTGGGAGAACACAAGGCTCAGACATCTGTCCAAGGTAACCGTCACCAAGAATCATACACATAACACGGTACTTGTCGGCAATTTCAAAAGCCTTGAGAGTACAGTCAGCCATCTCCTGAACTGTCCCTGGCGCAATAACTACCACATGGTAGTCACCGTTTCCACCACCGCGGGTTGCCTGAAAGTAGTCACCCTGAGCACCGGAAATGTTTCCAAGTCCAGGACCACCGCGCATCATGTTTACAACAACGGCAGGAAGCTGAGCTCCGGAGATATAAGAAATTCCTTCCTGTTTCAAAGAGATTCCAGGAGAAGAAGAAGAAGTCATACAACGTGAACCGGCAGCAGATGCACCCATTACCATGTTAATGGCAGCAAGCTCAGACTCAGCCTGTAGGAAGGTTCCCCCTACTTCCGGAAGACGTTTTGCCATATAAGCCGGAATTTCATTCTGCGGTGTAATAGGATATGCAAAGTAGAAACGACAGCCGGCACGAACCGCAGCCTCTGCAATAGCCTCGTTTCCTTTCATCAATACTTTTTCTGCCATTATTCAGCCTCAATTTCAATTACGCAGTCCGGGCACATAGTAGCGCACATACTGCAGGCAATACAACTTGCCTCATCAATACAAACAGGGAAAGAAACACCCTGACCATTGGTTTCTTTAGACATTTCAAGAATCTTCTTAGGGCAAACGCGGATACAAAGTCCACAGCCCTTACAGCGTTCCTTGTTGATTAAAGGTCGTCCTTTAGCCATATACCTCACCTTTGAACAGCCGGCAGTAAAAATCTACAGACTGTCCTCTTATTTTATGATATATGCTGATATAATATAGAAAAAGTAGTAGTGGGAGTAAATTTACAAATCTGACATCTTTCTGTAAGTGAGATTTTAGATAATGACATATTCCCTCAAAACAATTATAATATAATTCGTGAATGCAATTGATGTGTTTCAGGACTGGCTCAACGACTACCTGAATTTTGAACATAATCCAAAAAAAGAAATATTCTGGCTCGACACCATAGATTACCTCTGCAAGCGTTTCGATAACCCGCAGGATTATGCCCCTTGTATTCACGTTGCAGGCTCTAAGGGAAAAGGTTCTGTTTCCCGCCTCATTTCTTGTATTCTGGACGAGGCCGGCTATAAGGTTGGTCTTTACTCTTCTCCACATATAACTGATTTCCGTGAGCGTATCTGTACACCTACAGGCTTTTTCCCAGAAGAAGTTTATGAGCAGACTGTAAAAGAGCTCATGCCTAATATCGATTCAATTATTCCGGAAAACCTTCCTGCAGAACGTCCTCTTACCTGGTTTGAACTTGTTACCCTCTATGCATTTTTATGCTTTAAGAATGCAAAGGTAGACTGGTCTGTTTTTGAAGTAGGTCTTGGCGGACGTCTGGATGCAACTAATGTTATTCGACCAAAGCTTTGCTGCATAACCCCGATTGAACTAGAGCATACAGAATTCCTTGGAGATACCCTGGAAAAGATTGCAGCAGAAAAGGCAGGCATCATCAAGAACTGTACACCTGTTGTAATTGCACAGCAGCAGACAGAAGCTGTAAAAATTGTACTGCGTGAAAAGGCAATTACCCGCCACGCCCCTTATTATTTTGTAGAAGATTTTATCAAGAATGCCTATTACCACTTCAACGGCCCAGATAAAAAGAAAATGACCGTTCATTTTGAAAGTGAACTCTTTAACCGCCCGATTGAAACACACATGCAGCTGCTGGGAAAGGCTCAGGCACAGAATGCAGCTATGGCGGCAATTGCAATCAAAAAACTTTTGCCAAACCTTGATGAAGGAATTATTGAACGAGGTCTTACAAAGGCAAAGCTTCCCGGCCGTTTTGAGATTCTCGAAAATGTAAAAGGCTATACAGAGATTCCAGTCTTAATTCTTGACGGCGCCCACACCCTCAACAGCATCCGTCTTACAATTGATACTTTGAATAAGCTTTACGGAGAAGAAAAAGTTTCTCTGCTTTTTGCCTGTGCTGCTGACAAGGACGTAAAAGATATTTCTCTGCTTTTCCGTTACCGCTTTGAGCACGTTTACGTAACCCGCCCGGGCGAACGCAAGGAATCAAATCTCGCCGGTGAAATAGAAGCCTTTACAAACGCAGAAATCAAATTCACCGCAGATGCAGATTATAAAATGATGATAAAAAAAGCCCTCGAAGAGTCTGCCGCCAATGGCAACATCCTCCTTGTAACAGGTTCCTTCTATCTTGTTTCAGAAGTAAAAGAATTTCTTGTCCGTCATTAAATATGATATCTCATAAGGTTTTCGTATATACTATCAACAAGTAAAGCAGGTACTATTCCCATAGCACCTTCATTCGCTACTGCATAACTATCAGCACCACCTGTTGGACCAATCTCTCTTATATAATGCTGATTACTTATAGAATCTACACCTAACGGTGAACGAAGACACCAAGGTGCACCCCACCAATCCTCTACAACATCAAGATTTCCAAGATAGACTCCACTCGCTTTAGCAAAATCTGTTGCCTTTCTTATTCTGGTATTACCTTCCCCTCTAGAATCATATTTAGAAAAACCATAGTAAGGATTAGTTACTTCTGCTTCACTTAGTAAGAATATTTTATCCATGGTATTTTCACAGACAAAATCTGTTGCCTGTGGCAGATTAGCATTACAATCTGTTGTAGAAAAAGCACTATTCTCTAACGAACCTTGGAGAATTACTGACTGCTGTACATCTGAAAAAGCTGTCTGTAAAAATCCTTTGTCCTTAAATTCATTATTGGTTGTCTGTGACTGTCCATAAGAAAGATTTTCATATTCCAAACCGTTCAGATATGCACGTATTTTACTGTATTTATAATTATTCGCATAAACAGTTTTGCCATCTATTGTTCTATTCCGAATTTCATCATAATACGAATCAACAGGATAAAATTCCTGCCTGAAAAGAACGTTTTCTGCCAACAAAAGCTTCTGTCCTCTATAACTATAGTCGTCTGTTATTAATGTCCACTTTATTGGCTCTACCTTAAAGTAAGCATAACCAGAGCTTCCTACAACCTCACCATTGCTGTATTTATTTTCACCTCTACTACCATAAAAATCATTCTGTATTATCTTTGCATACCACTCACCATCACTTCCTCTGTAGTATGTAAACAAGCCTACTTCTTTAGTATCTGTTTCATCGATTTCAACCTCTGCAGCCTTAATAGTCTGCGGCCATGTTCCAAATTCTACAACAAGGGGTTGATTATCTACAATGTCGTTATCATCATCATCATCGTCATCCCCACCTTGGTTCTGTTCGTTTTCCTGAGGATTATTACCATCATTCTCAGAAGGATGTCCACCTGCACTTGAATTAGAACAGCCTGCAAATAAAGCTAAAAAGAATGAAAAAACAAGTATAAAAAATAATGTTTTTCTAACAGATTTCTTCATAAAAAACTCCTTAATTATACTATAAGGCTGTTTTTTATATAAAAATACAGAGTTAAACTCATAATTTTAGAGAATATTAAAATGTAAAGAAAAGGTAGTTTTTTATTTAATTTCGCGGCGCACACGCTTGCTCAGCGCTGTAAGAACCTCGTAGGAAATTGTCTTTCCAAGCTTAGCAAGATCTTCTGCAGTATTCAAAGCACCGCTTTCCTTTGGGCCAAAAATCACTGCCCTGTCCCAGACTTTTACATCCGGGTTATTCTTACCAATTTCAACCATGCACTGGTCCATACAGATTCTTCCGCGAACAGGATAGTTTTTTCCATTAATTGTCACTTCGAGGCCCGGAGAAAAACGGCGAAGCAGGCCATCAGCATAACCGATTGGTAAAACAGCAATATCTGTATCTTTATCTGCAACCCAGGTTCTACCGTAAGAAACTGATTTACCGGCAGGAAAATGTCTAATTGCAACAACCTTAGTTTCAAGAGCCAGAACAGGTTTTATATCAAAATGTCGGCCTGTTTTTTCAAGGTATTCTTTTGTAATTTCATCAGGATAGTAGCCGTATGTAATGATTCCAGGTCTTACCATATCAAACTGCATATCTTCTTCATTCAAAAGTGCCGCACTGGCACCGCAGGAACAGATTCCAGGTTCAATACCGCGAGCTTTTACGCCGGCAACAGCCTGCTTAAAAGCCTCAAACTGTTCCTTTGTAAACTCAATGTTTTCAGGACTCAAACTGTCAGATACTGCAAAATGGGTACACATTCCGCCAAGCTTAAGGCCGCATTTTTCAATCAATTCTGCCTGCTCGCCCGCTTCTTCAGGATAGCAGCCTATCCTTCCCATTCCAGTATCAACTGCAAGATGAACTGCAAAATCAGCTGATTTAGCAGCCTTAGCCGCAGCCCCAATAAGACCAATATATTCTTCTGTAAAAACAAGAGGAGTAATCTGATATTCAAAAAGTGCAGGCATTTCCTCTGGTGTACAAAGGCTCAAAAGCAGTATTCCGCATTTAATGCCATTATCACGAAGCTCAATTCCCTCTTCCACAGTAGCAACCGCAACAAAGGCAGCTCCAACTTCCTCTGCAATCTGAGCAGTCAGAACAGCATTGTGGCCATACCCGTCAGCTTTTACTGCTACACAGAGTTTTACGTCCTTTTTTACATATTTTCTGATTTGTTTTAGATTATATTCAAGATTATCTTTGTAGATGACAGCTTTTGTACAGCGTTCCATAATCCCACCATTTCCCCTATAACAATGAATTATACTATTTATAGTAATTTCTCGGCAATATGTCATTGTAAAAAAAGCCTTTTGATAGTATAATTAAGCATTAAAATCAAAAAAAACTCGAGAGTGATAAAAAAAATGAAAAAAACTAATCTATTCTTTACAAGCGCACTGGCAGTTTGTCTTTTTTCTTCATGTGCAACAACTTCAACAGCAGCTGCAGGTGACAAAAACACAACACACGAAAAATCAGCACCAAAATCTATAATATCAGTTCAAAAATCACCGGAAGAAATCTTTTTAAGTTCTCTTGAAGGTATTTCTGTAAAAAAACTTTCCTCTCCAAAAGAAATCTCTCTTGGAAGAAACTTTGCAGAACCATTTGTTTTTTCAGTAACAAAAGCAGATGGTACTCCGGCAGACAATTTTAAGCTTACACTTTCATATCCTGCTTCAAAAACAGAAGGAATAATTGCTTTTGAAAAGAAAGAATTTATTACAGATGCAGAAGGAAAGGTAAGCTTTACAGCAGAAAAACCAGCCTTTTCTGCCAACACAAATGTAAGTGCTTATCCAACTCCAGTAAGCGAAGATACTGATCTTGCTCAAAAACTCGAAGCCTACACAGCAAATGCTGCATGGAAGGTAAAATCAGATTTAGCAACTAAGGGTGCAGTTCTTTTCGTATGGGATTTCAACGAAAAAGACCGCCCTGTAAACAATTCATACAACATTCAGGCAGAATTCCGCAGTCGTGGAATTACAATGGTGGGAAATGGTCCTATAGGCGAAACTTCATACATCGGTAAACCTAAGGCTCTTTATAAAGACACCTATGAAATTATTGGTGGAACCGCTTACGGTTATATGATTTACGGTACAATCAAATTTGAACAGCCTGTAACTGCACTTGAAGACGGAAGCGGTTACTATTGTATTCTTAAGGCTGAAATAGAAGCTGTAAGCATGAAAAATGGTGCAAAAATTTATTCTTCAGTTACCTCTTATGAATCAAAAGGTAAAAACTGGAATGAATGCGTTTCAAAAGGTAAAGAAAAACTTGCAGGGCTTGTCGTAAACGATATTATTTACGGCCTCTAAGCAAAAGGATTGATATATGATTTATACAGATACAAGAGACAGCAGCGTAAAAGCTGATTTTAAGACTGCCGTAATGGGCGGAATGAACCAGGCAACAGGCGGACTTTACATTCCTGTAGAGTTTCCAAAGCTGGATAAGGCTCTTTTGAACAAAGATCCTGCCCCATCTTTCCGTGATGTTGCCTTTAATATGGCAAAACCTTACGTTGAAGGTGAGATTCCAGATAATGACCTGGCTGCCATCATTGCAGATGCATATCCATTCCAGCCAAAGGTTGTTCCAGCTGATGCAATCTCTTATATCATGGAGCTTTTCCACGGTCCAACCTGTGCTTTCAAAGACTTTGGTGCCCGCTTTATGGCCCGCACAATGTCTTACTTCAACCGCAATGAAGACACTCCACTCCACATTTTAGTTGCAACTTCTGGTGATACAGGTTCTGCTGTAGGCTCTGCTTTCCACGGCGTTCCAGGCCTCGATGTTACAATTCTTTATCCGGATGGAAAAATCTCTCCACTTCAGGAAAAACAGCTTTCTACTTTCACAGGAAACGTTCGTGCCCTCAAGGTAAAAGGCACCTTTGATGACTGTCAGAAGCTTGTAAAAACTGCATTCACTGATACAGAACTCCGCGGTAAACTCCGCCTTTCTTCTGCAAACTCAATCAATATTGCACGTCTTTTGCCACAGAGCTTCTATTATATGTACTCTGCTCTTACAGTACGCAACCGCTCTGCAATGGACAACAAGATTCAGGATCCTGCAATCATTATGGTTGTTCCAAGCGGAAACTTCGGAAACCTCACATCTGGTCTGATTGCCCGCGAAATGGGTGCTCCAATTGCAGGTTTTGTTGCAGCTACTAACACAAACAAGACAATTCCAGACTGGATTGCAACAGGCGACTACAATGCCCGCCCTTCAGTTGAAACATACGCAAATGCTATGGACGTTGGTGCTCCAAGCAACTACGAACGCATCAAGGCTATGTACAGCCTTGACCAGGTTCGCGAACTCTTTGCTTCTTACTGGCTCGATAATGATGGAATTAAAGCTGCTATCCGTTCATGCAACGACAAGACCGGCTACATCATTGATCCTCACGGAGCAATCGGCTGGCAGGCTTGGGATGATATCCGCAGCGGTGCTATGGAAAAACTCATTGGCGGCGAAAAGAACGACTGGAATAAGCCAGGCCTTACACCTAATGTTCCTTCATGGGGTTCAAAGGTTGTTGATAAAAAGGCTGTCGGCGTAATTCTTGAAACAGCAAGCCCAGCTAAGTTTGGTCAGATTGTAACTGATGCTATCGGTAAAGAGCCACCTATGCCGGATCGTCTTGAAGCAGTTATGCGTCTGCCAGACAACGCTATTCCAATGGAAAATGATTATAATCTCTTTAAGGATTGGCTTCTTGCAAATCTTTAATCAGAATAAACAAAGTTCACAAAAACTTATTTCATAGACTGGACAAAAAGTTCGTATAAATCACGGTCAAAGGTGATTCCCTTACGAACTTCCCAGTTTGTGCCCTTTCTGCGGTGCTCTGCAATTCCAAAGGGGCCGCGGAAATTCCATAGGGCAAATCCAAAATCAAGTTCATTCAATACAGAAAAGAAATCCTTGTACCAGGCAAGGGCTGTTTCATTATCTACCTTGTCATAACAGCCGCATTCGCCAATATGAACGCTGGCACCTGCCTCTGAAAGCTCCTTCCAGGGCTTATAAAAGTCTAAAAGAGCCTGTCGGCTCCATTCCATCCCGTCACATTTCATTCCGGGCCATTTCGGGTATTCCCAGTCATAAGAGCCGGAATTTTTCATCCATTCTGCATGCCAGTGAGTAAGGCGCATAGGCATATAACCTCGTCCGCTGAGAACTACTCCAAGGTCTAAAAGCTCAGGGCAAGCCATATGCCCGCCTGAAAGCCCATCGCAGACAATAGTCCTTTCTGGACTAATTTTTCTGATTTCGCTGACAACCCGGCTCATAATTGCCTTATGATTTTCGCGGGTAAGACCGTATTGGCCAGGGCTTGGTGGCTCGTTTAATAGGTCAAAGCTGAGCTGGTCTTTGGAATATGAATTGTAACGCTGGGCAAAAAGCTTCCACAAATTTGTAAAAGCGTCTTGGGCAATTTTATCTGTCCAGAGGTTGTCGCGTTCCAGGTTATTTCCATTAATGCAGTAGCCGGGAGCACGGTGCACGTTCAAAGAACAGTGAAGTCCTCTTGAAATGATTGTATCAAGGCAGCGGTCCAGCACCTTAAGCATCTTATCGTCCGGCTGGTCATAATTAAAATCATGCAGGATATAGCGGTAATCCAGCGGAAGGCGGATAAAATTACAGCCCATATCAGCTATAAAATCGACATCATTTTCATCAATACGGATGCTTTCTGGATTTTTTGAACCTTCCTTCCCGTCAGAAGAAAAGGTCCAGAGCATATTAAAGCCGTACCATTTCATAGTGCACCTTTATTCAGTTGATTTTAACGAGAAATAAAACCGCGTTTTTCAAGCTCTTTAAGAATTATTTCTTCAATTTCTTCCGGAGTTTTTTCGTTTACATCGATAATCAGGTCGCAGAAAGCGTAGTCGTTGTTGTCTATACCGTAAAATTCTTTGTAACGGCGGGTATCTTCGCTGTCGCGCATTGCTGTAAAGTCTTTGATTGCCTGAAGGTCGCCGCCTTCGCGGTTGTAAACACGGCGGGCACGGGTGTCATCACTGGCAAAAAGATAAACTTTAAGGTCAGCTTCCTTAAGCATCCAGATTGCAAGGCGACTGCCGAGTATGCAAGGCTCAGCATGGGCCAGCTCAACCTGATGCTTGTCTACGTATTTGTCGTAAGAGTCGTCAGTTTTAGCTGCTTCAATTACTTCTGCCAGAGTCATACCTTTTTCAGCCGCAAGCTGGCGGAAGGTATAGTTAATAAGTGTAACCCCAAGAGTTTTTGCAAGCATACCGCTCACAGTAGTATTTCCGCATCCAGATTTTCCACTGATTGCTACTCTTAAATCTTTGTTTAGTTTCATAAAAATCTCCTTTTGAGGGGAAAGCCTTCCCCTGTCTCGCACTTCGTTGCTCGCCACCCCTTCTAACGGGGGCCAGCCCCCGTAACGCCCCCACCTTTGCTTATTCTACATTTTTAGACTGCTCACGTATATTTTCCAAACTATCCTTAGCCGTAATTACCATGGCGCCGACTTCTGCAAACTGATTTTTACTACCAATGGTGTTGATTTCGCGGTTCATTTCCTGGCAGATAAAATCCAGTTTTTTGCCCGGTGTCGGGTTGTTTGCAAGCTCAGCTCGCATTGCCTCAATATGGCTCTTCAGGCGCACAATTTCTTCGTTGATTGTGTATTTTACCAGCATTGCCGCAGTTTCTGTCATGATGCGGTTTTCGTCTGCCTTATCTTCCAAAAGCTCGCGGAACTTTGTTGTAATCTGTTCCTTGAACATTTCTTCCATTTTTGGCTGCCATTCTGTAAAAAATTGTGCACATTTTGAGAGTTTCTCTAACTTTTCCTGCAGGTCACGCTTCATATTTTCGCCTTCACGTGCCCGGTCCGCATTAAACTTTTCAAGTACAGAATCAAAAATCGGCTCAATCAAGGCCTTATATTTATCCATATCATAAGAGCGGTTAGAAACAATAACACCTGGCTGACTCAAAATAAAGTTTAGAGCCGCTTCAGAATCAGTTCCAAAGCCAGAAGCCTTAATCACTTTTTTTACTGCTTCGGAATAAGCCTTTACAGCCCCCTCATCCACAGTAATATCAGGATTACTCTCCAGCTCCTTCACGCGGATATAAACATCAACCTTACCGCGGGCAACCCTTTCTGTAATCTTATTACGGAAATAACTTTCCAGCGGGTTGAGATATGGCGGAAGATTTACAGTCAAATCCAGAAAGCGGGAATTAACCGATTTTATTTCTACGCTGACAACAGCATTTTCATAAATTTTTTCTTCGTAGGCATAGCCTGTCATTGATGTCATATTATTTATTCTCCAATATTTTCTTACCAAGCTTCCAGTTGTCGCCGGCACCCATAGTTATAAAGAGGTAGCCATCCGGATATTCAGGACCAAGCGGCTTTTCTAATTCTGCCTTAGCAAAATCAGCTGCATCAAGGATTTCTTCATAATAATGAACGTTCTTCTGACCTGTAGCAAGAACTGCTTCGTACAAGGTACGTCCTGTAATATCAAAGTCCGCAGGATTTTCACGGGCAGAAGAATAGATTTTATGAAGGATTACCTGGTCTGCTGCAGTAAAACATTTTGCAAACTCCGGCAAGAGTGCCTGAGTTCTCGAATAAGTGTGACTCATAAAATCAACTATGATTTTGCGACCCTTATAGAACTCACGGTAGCCTTCAAGAGTTGTCTTTACAGCTGTAGGATGGTGGCCGTAATCATCAAGCACGATTACATCTGCCCCATTTTTATTTGTAAAGCGCCCTACCATCTCACTGCGGCGTTTTCCACCGCTAAAGTTCAAAAGACCGCGCTTAATGTTTTCATAGTAATCAAGAGGATTTTTTCCGGCAGTTACAAGAAGTCTGCAAACAAGGGCAACTGCGGCAGCTGCATCCAGAACTTCATGACGGCCAGGCATAGAAAGAGCAAAGTCGCCTTTTCCTTCAAACAAAGCGAGAGTAAAAGTATTGCGCTCATTTTCAACTTTACCGAAGGTAACGGCATAATCAGATCCCCCGGTCAAGCCGTGGGATGACACAGAAGCTCCATACGGAATCATTACAATATCAGGTCTCTTTTCGCCAACAAGCCCTACAGTATCGCAGGCCCCCTTATCATCGGCGCAGTAAATAACTTCACCGCCCTGAGGCAGTTTGCAGATATAATCAATAAAGGCCTGGCGGATATCTTCGTAGGTCGGGTAATAATCTTCGTGGTCAGGTTCAACTGAAGTAAGAATAATCTTCTGAGGACAGAAACTCATAAAGTGGCGCTGGTATTCGCAGGTTTCTGCAACGAAAATACTCTGGTCCCTGAGCGGAGTCGAAGGGCCACCTGCACTAGCTACCATCGGCGAAGTATAAGTACAAGTTCCGCCAAATGAATTAATTACACTGCCTGCCAGAACCTGACTTGGTAAATCAATTTCTTTTAAGATTGTTCCTACAAGGCCTGTTGTAGAAGTTTTACCGTGAACACCGCAAACACCACAGGAATAAGCACGTTCACTGTAGGCACCTAGGGCCTGAGTGTACAATAAACAAGGTACACCGCGGCGGACTGCTTCTATCAAATCCGGATTTTTATCGAGTTTATAGGCAGAAGAATAAATTACGTACTGAATGTCATCTGTAATGTTTTCTGCTCCAAAAGGAAGTGCATGAAGCCCAAGTTTTTCCAGAACTTCATCAGTATAAAAACGCTCGCTTACATCAGAACCGGTAATTATTGCACCCTTATGAAAAAGAATCTCCACAAGAGCCGCCATTCCGGTTCCCTTAATTCCAACAAAATGTATATGAAGGCCGCGAAAATCTTCGGGCAAAGAAACAGATTCATTATTTTGCATAAAATCTATTTTATCACATTTACTTTATAATGAACACCTTATCAACATAATCTATCTGAAATACATGATTATAAAAGAAAACGTTTCCAAGATTATTTAATTTCATCATATGAACCTGAGAGCCTTTTACAAAACCAGAACCACGGATTGTAGAATAAGCTCCTTTCATATTGTTGTAAGTAACGTGCCCGATTTTAATATCATCATAAGTCTGCATTACACGCGGAGTCACAGGTACTTTACCTTTATAGGAAAGGCCATATTTTGAATAATCATTGATATCATAATCCTGTTTCCCGTCTCCCATATTATGACGAGGAGTAAAACAGTAGTTCCCGGTGTCAACCATAGCAAGTTCAGACTGATCCTTATATGTAAAATTAATCAGAATTTCCTTGTTATCTGTCTGAACAAAAGGAATTTCCGTACCATCAAGTTTTTCGTCATCCAGAATGAGATAATTATTTACAAAATCAAAGGTAACCCGGTCATACTTCATTAAGAAATCCTGACCAAGAACTCCATCAAAAGATTGATTGCTTACAGAATCGTATCTCAGATTTGTATCATTAATCCAGGCTTCTGCAAGATAGTTTTCATTAAAATTCTTCCATGATTTTTTAAGATAATTACTAAGGTCTTCATCAGAAGGATGAGCTTCTGAAACGTCAGTATGATTTTTCCTGACTTCAGCAATAACCTCTTTCATAAAATCTTCATCAGAAAGGCCCATTTTTCGCAGACAAGAAGTATAATACCAGTTTCTTGTAAAACCAGTATCAACCTGCATATAAATATGATGTTCGGGATCAAAATCAATTACAGGCTTTCCAAAACACCATTCATAATCCAGAGTAAAAGGAATCCGTTTTTCTGTTCGTTCCCGAGACAATTCCTCGATTGCTTTTGATGGATCAAATGTTCTTTGAGTCAGCTGTTCTGTAAATTTTACAGGATTATAGCTAAGTTTTTCTGAACCGACGCGTGAAATTGTGCAAGAAGATAAAATTACATTACAAAATACGATAAATACATTTTTAATTTTCATATTTTTATTATCTATCAATATATGCTTTTTTTCAACAAAAAACCCCTGCACGCCAACGACGCCAGGGGATAGATGTAAACAAAATACAGAGGGACTCTGTTATTAGCCTAAAATTGAAAATCCGTTAAAAAACGAGCCGACAGGGTCGTTTTAGGATTATCGAAAGAATGGCTCAGAGGCAAGCTGTGCTTGCCGACTGAATTAAACCAGACTCAGATAAATCTGGTCTGCCAGGCCGAAGCCTGCATTTTTTGTCATTGCAGTTGAGTATTCGTCATAAAGCATATCTTCGTAAGTCTGACGAGCAAAGTCTGTATCTCCACTGCGATGTACAGTTTTTCTCATTTCTGAGAGCATCTGCTTTACAAAGTAATTTTCAAGCTCCATTGATTTCTGATAGAGCTCGGAAGTTTTATCGATTGTTTTTGGCTGAACATGTACGTTAGCCTGATTTGCAGCGGCACCACTTGGGCGGGCAGCCTTGTCTGCATCTGAAGTATAAGTTCCGGCAAAACCTGTTGTGTATTCACCGTTGAGGCGGCCGCTTTCTGCAATCTGACTTGAGGAAATAGTACCGCGGCCTTCGTTCTGAGACTGAAAGCGTTCGAGGAGTTCAGAGAACTTTGCCTTGTCTGCATTTGTACGGGCTGTCTGCAGAG
>SFOB01000208.1 GCA_004554075.1 Treponema sp. | reverse complement strand
GTGTACCTTCAACAATGTCTAGTATTTCCTGCTCTGTTAGTCCGTATTTTGAAGTGGCAATAACAGCAAGAGTTGTTTCTACATACTCTCGTCCAAATTCTTCTTCGTAAGAAGCTAATAACGCCTGATAGAAATCATCGATGGTATCAGCTTTGAGATAGTATTCTATTCGTTCATCGAGTTTCTCATAAATACCAAAGTTGATGAGCTCATCCAGAAGAGTCTTGAGCACAAGAGTATTCTCGCATTGTGAATCTGTTACAATGCGTTCAACCTGTTTGTCTGTGAGAGTCTTTGCGTATAGCTTTAAGTAATTCTTGACTAACATAGACCTGCGATCAACATCAAGTGGCTGCAAGGTAAAGATAGGGTAGTCCCTATTCTTGAATACTTCCATGGTACGGTCATCTTCAAGAGTGGAGAATAATATCTTTATGTTCTTTGTTGGTGCAGGTAACCAGTTGAGTAGCTTTGCATTATCAGTATCTACTATCTGGTTAATAGCATCAATTACTATTAAAAGTGGTTTGTCTTCTGCTGACACTCTAACAAACAAATCGCTCAACTTCGTATCTGCGTCATAGCCTTCCCATCCGTACAAGTTGTTAATCTCATTAATGAGAGACTTGGTGATATGCTCACAATTGCTTTCGCTACCACCATTGCCCGTAAAGTGGTAAATGATGTTGTACTTGCGGTCTGAGTCATTCAGTTTATCCTTAACCCAATTGGCAATAAGGGCACTCTTTCCTAATCCACTTGCACCAGTAATCACATATTGACGGCTATCTTCATTAGCCAACCAAGCATCTAAAGCTGCAAAGTTCTTGTCATCTTTAATATAGTTCTGGCAGAGCTGATTCATGAAAGAACGCTGTCCGATACGTTTTTTCTCTAATTCAGAAAGATTGGTTTGTGGAAAGAGTTGGTCGAGTAGGGCAATGAATGCCTCTTCAACCTGCATGGCGAGGTTTTCCGGAGAACTATAGGTAGTTGAAGGATATTTACTTCGGCGCACTTCCTCCTTAAGTCTGCTAAGCATTTCCGGGTAGTCAATATTCTCTGCAGACTCTTTCTGCTCCTTGATATAGAAATATGCATGCATGTCCTCCTCTCTGCTCAGGACACCAAATTGCATTTCCATCTCTGTTACGCTCAGATGCTGGTCAATATACCTGTTTACATCGGTGAAGCGTTCAGTTACGTTACCGCCAAGGTCTTCCTTTGCAGGAACCCAACCGTATCTGTTTCCTATGATGCCGATAAAGAAAGGAATAGAGTTTTCAATCTCACGAAGGCAAATCTCTACAACCTTTCCAGATTTTGATTCCTCTTCTGTAATACCCCAGCGAAGGTCAAGCTCGGTAAGAGTCACGTCACGTTCTGCCGCAAGCTTTCTGAGCTTCGGGAACGTGCGTTTCATAAGATAGTCTCTCTCATCCTGCATATCGCGGAATGTTGAAGAGATGAACACTCGTATCTGGCGGTTGTCTATGAGATTTGATTTCATAATTCTACGTTTTTAGGTGAGCTTTTTTATGCATACTATTGCGATGTTTTTGAAATTTTTGAAATACAATCTCGTATCTTTTTCTTTGTCTTTGTTATTCCCTCTTCATCTCCCTTTTTTTCATATATGGCTAAACACATTGAATATGCAGACAAAGCTTCTTCTATATGATTAAGAGAGTAATGGATAGAAGCTAACGTATCATAGGTATTTGGAACATCAGGAAAAGCTTTTACAGCTTGCTCCGCATATGGTAAAGCATCAGAATAGTTCCCTTTCAAATATAGACACCATGCAAGATTGTTTAGGGCGTCTATACAACCTAAATCATACGATTTTTTCAAAAAGAAATACGCTTTGTCCAAATCAAGGTATACATCAAATAATAAGAACGTGGTACCAATATCTAAGCATTCTCTCATGTCTATCATTGCGTATTTGTTTTTGTCAGACAAGTAGATGTTCCCTAATTTAGAATATATGTCGTTAAGAGTTTCCCTGTTTAGCAAATGACTGTATTTGTAGAGCTTTGATAAATAATCAACAGCTTCATTTGGTAAATCATCCTCTAAAAGCTTATTCCCATAATGATAAAGAAGGGCTATTGCAAGATGCTTGTCTGATAAGTTAGACATCTTATCGTGTGACAAAGATGACAAATGTTGTTTTAATTTATTCTCTAATTCAAAACCTGTAAGATTTTCATAATAATGGTCAAACCGAGACACTAAATCATCATAGACAAATAGTGCTTTTTTAACATCTCCCTTTTCAAAATAGATTTCACCCTCGAAAGGTTCAAAAGTTTTATGAAAACATTCAAACGATTTCTCTTTGTTGATTAACGATATAGCTCTATCATATTGTTTTATATCATAAAGAAACCAAATGATTTCTTTTACTACGTTAAACCTTAAACTACCATTAGAAAGCACTGAGAAATGTTGATCCATATTGATGGCATCATAAGCCTTGTGAAAAGACGAATCTGCTTTCAAAGTGTCATTATTATTAATGTAGAACACCCCCAAATCACGATATGTCATTCCCAATTCGTAGATGTACTTCTGTTTATTTCTTTCTACTAACTCTTTTAATATATCTATTTCCTGTTGTTTATATGTAAGGTAATCATTTTCTTTTCCCTCGTGATTGAGACAGCCTGCTTTAATTCTAATCGCTGCAATATAATCCTTTCCATATTTTTGTATGTCTTGTTTATAAAGCTCTTTGATTTTAGGAATTGTTATTTTCAAAATACTATCTGCTTTAGCGTATTCATTATGAATAGCGTGTATTCTTGCCATTCTAACATTACATCTATTTAATTCTAACTCATCGATAAGCGTGTCATTGTTTTTATAATAATCTATAATCCACTTTGTTAGATTAGTCGCCTCAACATAATTACATGATGTAATATGTAAGTTCGCCATTTCTTGCATTAATTTGATTTTAAAATCAATGAATGATTCTTTTTGTGGATTGGAGAGCTTATTGTAGTATTCTCCTGCAGCTTCAAAAAAAATAGAAGCGAACTTATATACACTACTGGTCTCCTTATTTGTGGCATTTCCTGGAAGATTATACAAAGTTT
>SFOB01000073.1 GCA_004554075.1 Treponema sp. | reverse complement strand
GTGACATGCAGCAAAGTGGCCGTTGCCTCTGTCTGTTAGCGGCGGCATTTCTTTTGCACACTTTTCTGTCGCATACTTACAGCGGGTTCTGAAAGGACAACCTTCCGGCATAGCAAGCGGACTAGGTACATCACCTTCGAGCACAATACGCTGTCTGCTTCTTTCCAGTTTTGGATCTGGAATAGGAACAGCAGAAAGAAGGCTGATTGAATATGGATGGATCGGGCTGTTACAAACCTCATCTGCATCTCCAATCTCAACAAGCTTTCCAAGATACATTACTGCAATTCGTTTTGAAATATGCTGAACAACAAGAAGGTCGTGAGCAATAAAAAGATAAGAAAGACCAAGCTTTGCCTGAAGCTCTTCAAACATATTGATAATCTGAGCCTGAATTGAAACGTCCAGAGCAGAAACAGGTTCATCGCAGACAATAAAATCCGGATTTACGGCAAGAGCACGGGCAATACCAATTCGCTGTCTCTGTCCGCCTGAGAACTCATGAGCATAGCGGGTTGCATGTTCTGCGTTAAGTCCAACTAACTCCATAAGGCTCAGGATTTTTTCACGGCGCTCACTGCGGCTTGAATAAAGCTTATGAACATCCAGTGGTTCACCAATGATATCTTCAACTGTCATGCGAGGGTTCAAAGAAGAATAAGGATCCTGGAAAACCATCTGCATCTTCTTACGCATTTCGTTGATATTTTTTTCTGTTACTTCCTGGCCTTCAAAAATTACCTTACCATCAGTTGGTTTATAAAGCTGAAGCAAAGTTCGGCCAACGGTAGTTTTTCCGCAACCAGACTCACCTACTAAGCCAAGAGTTTCACCACGATTAATTGTAAAAGAAACTCCGTCTACTGCTTTTAAGGTTAGCTTTTTAAATCCTGATTTTACAGGAAAATATTTTTTAAGATTCTGGACTTCAAGAATTACATTTGAATTGTCGCTCATTACTGTACCTCCGGATTTTCAGACATTTCTTCCAATGCCTCTTTTACGTTCATCCAGCAGGATGCAATATGATTATCATTGATAAACAATTCCTCAGGAGGCTCTTCCAGACAAATCTTCATTGCATTCTTACAGCGTGCACAGAAAGAACAGCCCTTTGGAAGATTCAGAAGATTGATAGGAGTACCGGCAATCGGTTCCAGTTTCTGATTCATATTTGTAGTATTTGGAATTGATTTAAGAAGTCCCTTAGTATATTCATGCTTTGAATTATAGAAGATTTCATCTGCAGTTCCGCGTTCACAAACCTTTCCGCCGTACATAACGATAATGTCGTCGCACATGTTTGCAATTACGCCAAGGTCGTGGGTAACAAGAATTACTGCCATTCCCATTTTTTTCTGCAGCTTCTGAATCTCTTCAAGAATCTGTGCCTGAATTGTTACGTCGAGCGCAGTTGTAGGTTCATCTGCAATAAGAACATCCGGCTCACAGGCAAGTGCCATAGCAATCATAACGCGCTGGCGCATACCACCAGAAAGTTCAAAAGGATACTGTTTAAGACGGCGCTCAGGTTCGTTAATTCCAACTAACTCAAGCATTTCCAGAGCACGGTCATGAAGCTCCTTACCTTTTTTATCTGTATGAAGTTTGATAGCTTCTTTAAGCTGATTTCCAATTGTAAAAACCGGATTCAAACTTGTCATTGGATCCTGGAAAATAATTGAACAGCATTTTCCACGGAACTTTCTCATTTCATCAGCTGAATACTCAAGGATATTCTGACCCTTATACAAAACTTTTCCGCTTTTTACAGAACCATTGTCTGCAAGAATCTGCATAATAGAATAAGCTGTAACACTTTTTCCTGAACCAGACTCACCAACAATTCCAAGAATCTCTCCAGCGTGGAGATCAAAAGAAAGGCCGTTTACTGCCTGAACTTCGCCCTTATCTGTTTTAAAGGTTGTATGTAAATCATCTACTCTTAATAAAATATCTTTCATTTTACACACACCTACTTATTTAATTTTGGGTCAAAAGCGTCTCTTAAGCCGTCACCAATAAGGTTGAGACTAAGAACGATAAGACAAATCATAAGAGCCGGGAAAACCAGTTTGTAAGGATAGCTCTGAAGACCACCGCGGGCAGAGTTTGCAAGTGAACCAAGAGATGGCATTGGAGCCTGAACACCAAGTCCAACAAAGCTCAAATAGCTTTCTGTAAAGATTGCTGCAGGAATCTGAAGGGCTGTTGAAATGATGATTACAGAAAGACAGTTTGGAATGATGTGCTTACGGATGATGTGGCCAGGCTTTGCACCGATTGAGCGGGCTGCAAGAATGTATTCGTTCTCCTTAATCGAAAGAATCTGAGCGCGGATAAGACGGGCCATTCCAACCCAGTAAAGAAGGCCGAATACGATAAACAAAGAAATCATATTTGAGCCCATAGAAGCAAGGAATGAGTCTGCCTTAAACTGAAGTACGTTAGAAAGAACTACAGAAAGAAGAATGATTACAAGCATGTCTGGCAGCGAATAGATAATGTCGACTATTCGCATCATTATCAAGTCGACCTTTCCTCCTGCATAACCCGAAATACTACCGTATACAATTCCAATAAGCAGAACGATGAGGCTTGCAAAAAAGCCTACAACAAGCGAAACGCGGGTTCCGTAGATTACGCGGATAAAGTAATCGCGGCACTGCTCATCAGTTCCAAAAATATGAGGGAAACGGAAATTACCCTTTTCGATATAAGCCTGTTCAGCCTTGCTGTATTCAAAAGGACGCAGATTTTTTGCTCCTTTGTCGCGCTTTCCTTCTACAGAAAGAATTTCTTCGTAGCTGTATGGAACAATATGAGGTGCTACTGTAATAGTTACGATTATAAATGCAAGTACAATAATACTTGCAACAGCCAGCGGATTCTTAAAGAGCTTTCTCATACCATCCTTAAAGAAGGTTGTACTTTCGCTCATTACATCCTGCTGCTTTTTTTCTTCATCAGTTGCCTTTTCAAATTTGCTTAAGTCCATCTGAAGGCTGAGGGCAAATTTTTTAGGTGTTTTATTAACGTCAAATGTAGTCATGTTTTACCTGCTCTTATTCGAATCTTCTTATTCGTATTTAATTCTTGGGTCAACAACTTTATAAAGCAAGTCGCAGATAACGTTTGCAAAAACCATAAGAGTTGCAAGGAAGATTGTTGTTGCCATAATCATTGTATAGTCGCGGTTTGAAATTGCGCTTACAAATTTTGAACCGATTCCACCAACTGTGAAAACTGTTTCAACTACCATTGAGCCGGTGATAATATATGCGATTTCCGGACCTGCATAAGTAATAATAGGAAGAAGTGAATTTCTAAGCGCATGCTTAAAGATTACCTTGTACTTAGAAACACCCTTTGCTTTTGCAGTACGGATATAATCCTGGCTTAAAGCATCGAGCATACTTGTTTTTGCAAGACGTGTTGTATAGGCCATAGGGTATGCTGCAAGAGCAATTACCGGAAGAAGATAGTTTGTATTTTCTGCAGACCATACAGGAATCCAGCCAAGTTTAATACTGAATACGAGCAGCAGTAAGGTAGCAAGAACGAAACTTGGAACGGCTGTAAATAAGGTTGAAAAGAAGATTATGATTCTGTCCGGCAGTTTATTACGTTTAAGGGCTGCAAGACTTCCAAAAATTGTTCCGAAAATCAGCGCAACAATAACTGCTGAAAGACCAAGACGACATGAAATCGGGAATGATTCACCAATGATTCCTTTGATTTCACGACCATTTTTAAGACTTACACCAAAATCTCCGTGAAGAAGATTTTTCATGTACATGAGAAACTGAATATAAAGAGGTTTATCCAGATTGTAGCGTGCATTTAAGGACGCAATTGTCGCTTCGCTTAAAGCTTTCTCTTTGTTGAAAGGCCCGCCCGGAATAGCATTCATCAGGGCAAATGTAATTACGCAGATAAGAAAGACGGTAAACAAAGCAAGCAGAATTCGTTTAAGAATATACTTCCACATTACTTTAATTTCCTGTTTTTAATTTATTGCAACTTTTCGATTATATAAAATTTTCAAAAATTATTTAAGTAGTAATTCATATAATTTGTAGGTTTCTGAAGCATTTTTTGCCACAAATCCAGGATTGTGTGCTTCAAGAGATTCATATGAATTAAGACCCCAGGAAATTGAAACAATAGGAATGTCGTTTTTTCGGCAGGCTTCTATATCGCGGATTTCATCTCCAATATAGATTATTTTTTTATTAAGGGCTTTTTTTGCTTTAGCAAGAGCCTTCTTTTTTCCAAAAATAGGAACATTGGTTTTTATAAAAGAAAAATATGAATCAAGCTGATATCTTTTTAAGAAAGCAGTTACTGTTTTTTCTGAATTTGATGTAAGAATACCAAGTTCAAGTCCTGCTTCCTTCATCTTTTTAATCAAAGTTTCTGCTTCGGAAAAGAGCTGAATTTCATCTGATTTTTCAGACAGCTTTTCCTTAAGCTGATAAATAAGATATGGCAACTTCCAGAATTTAATTTCGGCAAGCTTTACCAGCTGGAATGCAGACAGATGGGTATTTATATCCCCTTCAAGTTTTTTATAACCAAACTTGTCTGCATGTGAGTTAATTATCTCAAGACCTGCAGAAATAGTATCTGCAATTGTGCCGTCAAAATCAAAAAGAATAATGGAATCCATACTATCAATTTTAATCCATTAATCTTCAACTTTCAACACTTCTCTTCGATATTTTGTACCAATTTCAGTAAGTTTAAACTTCTGGATTTTTCCACTTCCTGTCATAGGGAATTCATCCATAAACATAATCAGTTGAGGCCACTTAAACTTAGAAAGCTTATCCCGGCAGAACTCAATTACATCCTGATCTGTAAGTGTCTTTCCCTCATGCAGAATAATAAAAGCACCAGTAATTTCGCCATAACGCTCAGATTTAACTGCTGCAACCTGAATATCTTTGATTTCAGGCATCTGAGCCAGGAACTCTTCGATTTCGCGAGGGTAAATATTTTCACCACCGCGGATAATCATATCTTTAATACGTCCGGTAATTTTATAGTTACCGTTTTCATCTTTTACCCCGAGGTCTCCAGAATGCAGGTACCCGTTTTTATCAATGGTTTCTGCTGTAGCTTCCGGCATTTTGTAATAACCTTTCATTACATTCCAGCCCTTACAGCACATTTCACCCTGCACTCCAACCGGACATTCTTTTCCAGTTTCAGGATCAAGTACCTTTACGTCGATTCCTTCAAAAGCGTCACCAACTGTAGTTGCGCGGACTTCAAGGCTGTCGTCCCAGTGGCTCTGTGTCATTCCAGGGCTTGTTTCTGTAAGACCATAAACCGAAGTAATTTCCGGCATATGCATTTCGTCATTTACGCGCTTCATCAGCTCTACAGGAACTCCCGAACCTGCCATAATACCTGTACGAAGCGAAGACAGATCAAACATGCTGAACATAGGATGATTCAGCTCTGCAATAAACATAGTTGGAACACCGTAAAGCGAAGTACACTTCTCTTTCTGAATTGAAGCAAGAGCAACAAGAGGGTCAAAGCTTTCGAGCAATACGTGAGTACCACCGTGAGTCAGACAAGCCATAACTCCAAGTACAATTCCAAAACAGTGGAAAAGTGGTACTACAAGACAGAGTCGTTCATTTTCTGTATAGCGCATGCGCTCACCAATGATAAAGCCGTCATTGATGATATTGCGGCTTGTAAGCATAACGCCCTTAGGGAAGCCTGTAGTTCCTGATGTATACTGCATGTTTACTACATCTTCAGGTGTAACTTCAGCTTCAATCTGATGAATGATTTCAATATCAATATGCTGGCCCAGCAAAAGAAGCTCTGGTGTTGAATAAAGTCCGCGGTATTTTTCAGGTCCCATGAATACAACATTTTTGAGGCATGGGAAACGGGCAGATTTCAAACAACCGCGTTCATACTGATCGAGTTCAGGAACAAGTTCCTTAATCATCTGAACATAGTTTGAATCTTTTACACCGTCTGTAAGACAAAGAGTTGTAAGGTCAGACTGCTTAACAAGATATTCAAGCTCGTGAAGTTTATAAGAAGTATTTACTGTAACGCCAACTGCACCAAGACGTGCACAGGCAAACATATAAGTCAGCCAATCCGGAACATTTGTTGCCCAGATACCAACATTATCCCCCTTTCTTACACCGATGGCATATAGTCCGCAGGCAAGATCGTCTACGCGCTTATCAAACTGCGCGTATGTAAAGCGAAGGTCGCGGTCTGCGTATACCATAAATTCGTGGCTTGGGTTTGCTTTAGTTTTTTCTCTTAAAAGCTGGCTTAATGTTAATTCTATCATATTTCCAATATATAAAAAAAAAGATAGAAATTCAAGATAAATTTTTAATAATAATAAATTATTTAAGTATAATTAAACATTCAAACTGATTTTACTTGTGAACAAAGGATATATCACATAAAGGTAACGTGTGAACCTGTAACCTTTTTACTCTCATAGACACCCTTGTCTATAAGCTTATAACTGTCACCAAAGTCTGCAGCCTCGCCTTCTGGTACAATTAATGCACCAATACTTACGGTAATTTCAGTATCACCAAGTTCCGGGATGACAATAGTTTTAAGATTCTCAATAAAACGGTTTATTATTGAGTTAGCAATTTTTTTGTCATGAACTTCGGCAGCATAGGCAGAAAATTCATCACCACCCAGACGGAATACAATATCGTGTTCACGGAAGGCAGTCTTGAGGCAGTTTGCGACACTTATGATTACCTGGTCTCCTACCCCGTGACCGTAGGTATCGTTAAAGCTCTTAAAGTGGTCAACATCAAGAAGTATAAAGAGTCCGCCATTACCATTTCTAAGACTTTCTTCAACTTTAAGTTCGCCGCTTACACGGTTTAAGAGACCTGTCATGCGGTCAGTCTCGGAAAGTACAATAAGCTTTTCTTTTTCCTTAGCATCGTTAACGATTTTATCGATATTCATAATACCGACAATAATCGTATCTGAATTAAGTTTCATATATTTGAATTCATAAAAGTGAATCTCATTATCTACTTCAATACGATAGCTGGAAGAATATTCATCTGATTCTGTAAGCTTCTGAATTATAGTATCAAGTGCAATTGCTTCGCTCATAAAGGTTCTGTCGTCTTTGTAAACTCTGTGTTCAACATATTCAGTAAAGAAGGTATCGTAAGAAGAATCAGCAGAATAATTTTCCATAAAGGATTCAGGAACATAGCCGCCAAGTTTTATAGGTTTTACTGTTCTTGTTGTAAGATCGATGGTCAAAATATTTGCATAGTCACGGCTCAGTGCATTTACAATATTGAACTGTTCCATAAGGTTGATTTCATTTCTTTTGTTTTCATCAATATCAGTAAAGAGACCTACGAACGTTTGTGGTTTACCCTCAGCACTACGTATAATATTTCCAGCTGCATGATACCATTTCCAGCCGCTGTTCTTTGTTAAGAGCCTGTATTCAACATCATACACTGTATTACCACTGTCATCGTTTACCGTGTTCCAGAAGGCTTTTAATACAAAATTTTTATCGCTCTTATGAAGTCTGTCTGACCAGGCTTCCAGAGTATTCGGGAAATCCTTTTCAGAATCAAAACCAAGAAGTTTACGGAAGGTGTCAGACCAGTTGCATTTTAGAATCTGTCCTTTATCATCAAACTCAATTCTCCAAGGTCCAGAAGAAAGAACCGAGTGAATAATCTGCATTGCATTTGTTTCTTTATTAAGTTTTTCATATGCGAGACGGGTTCTTTGAGTGATTATCTTTTCCTGCTGGAGTTTTAAATGAGAAGCATTTCGAATAATCAGAATTAATCCAATAAAGAGGAAGAATAATAAAGCAAATATAAAGAAGACATGAGTTCTTGTCTGCTGCATGAGAGATTCAATGTTGGAACTAATCTGTTCATCAATTGCGTGCTCGTAAACAAGTATTGTAAGAACCCAGCCGGTATTTTTTACCGGAATATAAAAGAGATGTGCTTTCTGCTCTCCATTGAAAATCTCTGCAATACCTGTTCCGCCTGTTTCAAAATCATTTTTGATTTTTTTAATTGTCTTTGAATCACTCTCATCTGCAGAAATTACGGAAAGAAGATTAACCCCTGTCGGAATATCGCCAAAATCAGAGTTTGTAAGACTTTCTCCGTTTTTGTAATAAAGATTAAAATATGTTTCCATATTATCATAGCGATAAGCCATAGACTTCATCATCTGATTTATATTAATCTCTACAAAGCAGGCTGTTATTTTTGAGTTATTAAAATATACTCCAGAAACAGGTACAGCAAGAAAGAGCTGTTTTTCTCCACCATAATTCAATACAGTTGAATAAATTGGTTTTGTAATTTCTTCTGCCAGAAAAGGATATCTTGTCTTTCCAGAACAGGTAGAGTGCGAAGTATATACAAGACCATTTTCATCTACAAGAGCAAATGTGTCCATGTTAAAAAGCTTACGCATATTTCCCAGATAATTTCTGAGTGCTTTTGTTGATTCAAGATCTTTTTGAGTAATAATATCAAGAGCGTTATTTACATAATTATATTTTTTATCCAGCTCATTAGAAATAAGAGAGGCTCGGTTTTTCGCGATTTCTTCAATGTAGAAATGACTGATTTTATCAATTGCTTTATCGGTAACTTCCTGGGTGGTATCTGCAGTTTTGAATGACATAATCAGCAGAAGAATGGTCATTATTATCATACCTGAGGCTACAGCAATTTGAATGATACGTTTTGAAAGCTTTTTCATTGCCCTACCACCTATTCCATTATACCGTAAAGTGAACGAAGCAGGCCCGCTGCATCTTTTTGATAAAAGACTGTTGTCCTTTCTTCTGTTTTTTCCGGATATAAACTTCCAGGTTCAAGGCCATCAGCAATTTTTATGGCAGTTGTAATTGTATCAAAACCAATAGAATAGCAGTCCTGAATTGCAAGGGCATAAATAATACCATCACGAAGGTATTTTATTGCCCGCTCATCGTGATCCATTCCTACAATAATTACCTTACCTGCCTTTCCCGCTTCTTCAACGGCACGGCCTGCACCAACAGGGTTACTCATATTACAGCAGATAATTCCGTCGAGATCCGGATACTTTTCAAGAAATTCCTTTGTAAGATTGTAAGCATTTATATCGCTGTCTTCGTCATATTTTACATCAATAAGATTAATGCCTTCATATTTATTAAAAACGGTTTTAGCGCCGCTTGCACGCTCCTCATGACAAGGTGCTCCAACATTACCAACGAGCATTGCAACCTGTCCATTATATTTCAAATAAGAACAAAGGGCTTCTGCAAGGTCCTGACCGTCTTTATAGTTGTGGGTATTTCCTACATAGGCAATTCTATTACAACCGTTTTCTTTTCCGGAATCTGAACTTGAGAAAGTCATTACTTTATGGCCATCTGCAATAATTTCATTTATAACAGGAGTAACTATATCAATATCTGCTACATCTACACCAATTACATCATATTCCTTTAAGGCTGCAGCCTTTTTAATTCGCTTTACCTGATCATAAGCAGACATTGCCTCTGGTGCACGGTAATCATAAGTAATATGAATACCCTTTTCTTCATACTGTCGAACGGCATCTTCCATTCCAAGTGCTACAGCATCCCACCAGGCATGCACTATTTTATAGGTGAAATAAAAATTGTATTCCCTTTTCTTCGGATTATAGATATCAAGCTCTTTTTCTTTAATAACATCAGAATCATCTGAAAGAGTTTGCAGTTGATTATTGAGAGAAGATAAATTGTCTTTATTATTTTTTTGATTACGATTTTTTAATGCTTCAGGTGAACAGCCAGTCATTACAAGCACAAAGGCCAGGATGTTCAGTCTGAGAAAAGTTTGAGCAATACTCTTAATTCTCATATCTTGAACTCCAATCAAATATAACAAATATTTTAAATCTAAAGACTTTAAAATACAAGTTAAAAAAACTCTTTTTTTTAATGATGAAAAAAAATATCGCAAAGTGCTCTGAATCGGTTTATAATAGGCATTATTAAAACTGCACAGTATTACAGTGAAAGCCTTGGAAATGCTGTAGATAAATTTAAGGTATAAAAATTTTTTTGATAAAAGGATTTTTTTGATATGAGAGATTTTTTTGAAAGAACAATTCTGATTGTAGATGATGAAGCTATCAACCGTGAGATTCTTGGAAATATTATCCAATCTGAATATAAGGTTATCTACGCCGAAAATGGTAAAGATGCCTTAGAAAAGATTCATTCAAAAGGCAATGAAATCTCTCTTGTTTTACTTGATCTTCTCATGCCTGTGATGGATGGTAATGCCGTCCTCAAGGCTATGAATGATGAAGGAATTATAACTGACATTCCTGTAATTGTTCTTACTTCAGAAAAATCCAGCGAAATAGAAAGCCTTAAGCTTGGAGCTGCAGACTTCCTTACAAAGCCTTATGATTTACCGGAAGTAATTCTTGCCCGTGTACGCCATTCAATTCAGCTTTTTGAAAACTCAAAGATAATTCATGCCACAGAATTTGATAAGCTTACCCTGCTCTACAGTCCGGACTTTTTCTTTGAGTATGCTTCCCAGTTTGACCAGCGTTTCCCGGATCAGGTAATGGATGCCCTTGCTGTAAACTTTACCCGCTTCCATTTATTGAATCAGCTTAAGGGCCGCAATTTTGGTGATGAGATTTTGAATGCCATGGCAGACGGAATCCGTAAAGCTTTGTTGAAGACAGGCGGAATTGCAGGCCGTAATGAAGCAGACTCTTTTTATCTTTATATACCTCATCAGGAAAATTATTCAATTATTCTTGATAAAATTAATGAAGCTTTAGCATCGCTCTTAAAGCCTTCTGAAACACGCCTTCGTCTTGGTGTTTTCTCCGACGCAGAACGCAAGTTTGCCATGATTCAGCGTTTTGACCATGCGGTTCAGGCCTGCAATTCTTTAAGAAACAAAGCTTCTGGTGCTAGTGATATTTGTATCTATGATAATAAGATGGCAGAGAAAGAAGTCTTTGATGCTCACCTTTTACAGGACTTTGAAGCAGCCATTGAACAGAAGCAGTTCAAGGTAAACTATCAGCCAAAGTTTAATATCAAGGGTGAAAAGCCAGTGCTCTGCAGCTGCGAGGCTCTTGTAAGATGGGTTCATCCTGAACTTGGTTTTGTTCGTCCGGATCTCTTTATTCCACTTTTTGAAGAAAACGGACTTGTAACAAAACTGGACCGTTACGTGTGGGAAGAAAGCGCAAAACAGATTAAACGCTGGAAAGAAGAACTTGGAGTTACAATTCCGGTTTCTGTAAATGTTTCCCGCGTGGATATTGCAGCTCCTGATATGACTGATTTTATTACTAAGATTGTAAAAGAAAATGGACTGTCTACTTCTGAATACATGCTGGAAATTACAGAGTCAGCCTACACTTCTGATTCAAAAAGAATTATTGAGGTTATAGAAAATCTCCGCTCGCTTGGTCATAAAGTAGAAATGGATGATTTTGGTTCAGGTTACTCTTCGCTGAACATGCTTACAGACATGCCTGTTGATGTAATCAAAATGGATAAGGCCTTTATCAGAAACATTCAGCCTGGAAATAAGGCTATGCGTCTGGTTGAGCTTGTTCTTGATATTGCAAAATATCTGGAAGTTCCGGTTGTTGCAGAAGGTGTAGAAACCGAAGAGGAATTAAAAATGCTGAAAGATGCCGGCTGCGACATTATTCAGGGCTATTATTTTTCTAAGCCTATTCCACCAGAAGAAATGGAGAAGTTTGTATGATTACAATCGAAGAATTGAAGAACCTGGGTGCCGATGTAGAAACAGGACTTTCCCGTTGTGTGGGTAATGAAGCCCTGTATCTAAAGCTTGTTGGCATGGGACTAGGAGATGCTAAGTTTGAAGAGCTTGGGGCAGCGCTGGGGGCCGATGACCTGGGAAAGGCTTTTGAGCTTTGCCACGCTCTTAAGGGTGTAATCGGGAATCTCGCCCTTACTCCTTTGTATGAAGCCCTTTCTGACATGACAGAAAAACTTCGTGCCCGGGAAGAAGCCGACTATCAGACTATGTATTCAAATATTATTGAAATCCGTTCTAAGTTCTGGAAATCTTAAACATGAAAAAAACACTAATTATTATAGCAAACTTTTTAATTGTTCTTTTTACAATTTTCTTTGTATCACTTTATGTAAAAAATCAAAGTTCTTTTATGCAGGGCTACAATACGAGTTATAATCAAAAGTTGTGGATTGGCTAAAATAGCCTAAGATAGAAAAAGAGGTTTGAATCGGATAAAATGTTTTTACCGCAAAACAACAAA
>SFOB01000207.1 GCA_004554075.1 Treponema sp. | reverse complement strand
TGCATTGAATTAATATTAGTTCATAAAAAAAGTGATTTTAAATGACCGATCCAAAAATATCCGTTATTCTTTCTGCATAGCTATTGATGATGTCTAAGGTATCATCAGTTGATTCATCATTGATAATGATAATTTCTATATCTTTCAATGTCTGGTTCACTACACTTTCAATGGCTTTACTGATGAATTTCTCTTCATTGTATGCAGAAAGAATAACGGATATTTTTGGATCGGTCATTTAAAATCACTTTTTTTATGAACTAATATTAATTCAATGCATTGATTATTGCTTCAGCCACTTCACTAGTGCTTGCTTTTCCTCCAAGGTCTGGAGTTAAGGTTTTTCCTTCATTCAAGACTTCAAGTATTGCATCATTCAATCTTTCTTCAGCTTCATATTCCTTCAAGTAGTTTAGCATCATGCAAGCTGATAGAAGCATAGCCATTGGATTTGCAATTCCTTGGCCTGCAATGTCTGGTGCAGAACCATGAACAGGTTCAAACAATGCCCCATCCTCTCCAATGTTTCCAGATGGAATCATGCCTAATCCACCTACAAGGCCTGCTCCCTCATCTGATAGGATATCTCCAAACAAGTTTGTGGTTACAATGACTTCAAAGCTTTCAGGCCTTGTGATGAGATACATTGCAGTGGCATCTACATAGAAGTCTTCCACTTCTATCTCACCTTCATAGTCTTTAGCCACTTCGTATAGTATTTCCTTGAACAATCCATCAGTGACCTTCAAGACATTTGCCTTATGAACTCCAGTGACTTTAGACTTGTTGTTGTTTTTAGCATATTGGAAAGCGTAATCGATAATCCTTCTTTCAGCTTTTTTGGTAATGATTCTTCTAGCTATTGCCCCTTCTTCAGTATATTCCTCTTCCTTGGCAATATACATTCCTTCAGTGTTTTCCCTAACTATCATAAAGTCAAGGTTGTCAAAAAGGGCATTTGTGTTTGGATATGATTTCACTGGCCTTAGGTTTGCAAACAGGTTCAATTCCTGTCTAAGCCTTACAATTACGTCTGCTGCAGTTTCTCCTGCAGCTCCAAAAAGACATGCGTCTGCACTTTTTGCAAGCTCTATTGTTTCATCTGGCAAAGCTTCTCCATTTTTTTCAAGGCATTCGTCTCCAGCTTCACCGTAATTGAAATTAAAGTCAATATCCAATGAATTCAATACACTTATGCATGCATCCATAACTTCCTTACCAATTCCATCTCCTGGAATTACAGCAATATTATACATTTTTTAACCTCATTGATGATTAATAGTAAAAATAATAATTTTCTAAAATAGTTTTTTAAATAATTTTAAATAATTTTTTGATAATTTTTAGAACAATTTATAAGAAAATTATAATCTATTTATTCGTTCTTTTGATTCTTTAAATAATTGATTAAACCACCGGATTCAAGGATTTCAAGCATGAATGGAGGTAATTTCTTAAATTCAATTTCCTTTCCGCTTTCTGAAATTATCAATCCATTTTCCATATCCACTTCGATTTCCTCGCCATCTTCAATAAGTGCAGACACTCCAGGAGCTTCCAAAAGCGGAACTCCAACATTTGTTGCATTTCTATAAAAGATTCTTGCAAAGGATTCGGCTATTACAGCAGATATTCCACATCCTTTAATGGCTATTGGAGCATGCTCTCTGCTTGATCCGCATCCGAAGTTTGTTCCTCCAAGAATGAAGTCTCCCTCATTTACCTTTGACTTAAAGTCAGATACCAATCCTTCCATGCAATGCTCTGATAACCTTTCCTCATCAGTGTAAATCAAGTATCTTCCTGGAAGAATAATGTCTGTATCAATGTCATTTCCAAATTTCCAAACTTTTCCTTTCATATTATTCCTCCTTAGGCACAGCAATTCTTCCTTCAATAGCTGACTGTGCAGCCACTTTAGCTGAAGATAAGTAAACCTTTCCTTCTGGACTTCCCTGTCTTCCCTTAAAGTTTCTGTTGGATGTTGAAAGACTTACCTCATCAGGTCCGATAAGGCCAGTATGGCCTCCAAGGCAAGGTCCACAGCATGGTGCTGAAACAAGGGCTCCAGCTTCTACAAATATCTTGATTAATCCTTCATCCAATGCCTTAATGTAAGTTTCCTTAGAGGCAGGAATGACCAACATTCTAAGTTCATTCGCTATCTTGTTTCCTTTCAAAATCCTCGCAGCATCTCTCAAGTCTTCGATTCTTCCATTTGTGCATGAGCCGATAAAGACTTGGTCGAGTTCAACATCATCAAGCTCGCTTGCAGGCTTTACATTATCCACATTATGAGGACAAGCTATTTGCGGTTCAAGCTCGCTAACATCAATATCCATAATTTCAAGGCTTGGAGAGTCAAGGTCGCTCTTAAGGTTTGATTTTTCAATAAATGCCTTAAGTCTGTTTTTGTTTTCACCGCTTACACGGTCTTTAAGGTAATCATATGTCTTTCCATCAGGCTCGATAAGTCCTGTTTTTCCTCCCATTTCAATTGCCATATTTGATAGGACCATCCTATCTGAGATGCTCATGTTGGAGATTGTTTCCCCTGCAAATTCACATGACTTATAGGTTGCGCCATCCGCTCCAACCTGACCTATGATGTTCAAGATAACATCCTTTGCTGATGTGTTCTCTTTAAGCTTTCCTTCCACATTGAATCTGATTGTTTCAGGCACCTTGAACCATAACTGTCCGGTAGACAAGACCATTGCCATATCTGTAGAGCCGATTCCAGTTGCAAATGCACCAAGAGCTCCATATGTGCATGTATGTGAGTCTGCACCTACAATAACGGTTCCAGGTATTACATGGCCTTTTTCAGGCAAGACCTGATGACAAACCCCTTCCTTTACATCGTAGAAGTTTTCAATGTTCTGTTCCTTTACAAATTTTCTCATCAATATATGGTTATTGGCGGAATCTAGAGAATCTGCTGGAACCTGATGGTCAAAGGGAATTACAATTTTAGAGGAATCCCATACCTTTTCAGTTCCTATTTTATTGAATGATTCAACTGCGAGAGGTCCAGTCAAATCGTGCATCATAGCTATATCGATATCTGCCATGACAATGTCACCAGCTTCAGTTTCTCCTTTGCCTGAAGCTCT
>SFOB01000206.1 GCA_004554075.1 Treponema sp. | reverse complement strand
AACTGCTGTAACAACATCGACCATGAAAGCCCAAACAAGACCGATGGAACCAAGCAAAACTCCACCAATAGCAGGAGCAAGTAATAAACAAATTGCATTTACTGTTTGATTAATACCCTGAATTTTAGTCAAATTTTCTTTTGGCACTATTTGCGGATAAATAGCATTGACTGCCGGAGATTGAATGCCTGCCCCCGTCGAACGAATTGCTAAAACAACCAACAATAGAATTTTATCTTGAAAACCTGCCCAATACGATATTGCTAAACCCAATGTTGCCAACGCTATAAAACCGTCTGCCGCCATAATCATATATTTACGATTAAACCTATCTGCTAAGGCACCTCCCCATAAGGAGATTATTATTTGGGGCAGATTGCTAAATATAGTTGCCATCATCATCCAAAAGCCTGATGATGTTTCAAGGGTTATATGCCAGATTACAGCATAGCCAACAATTGACGAACCAAAAAGAGATATATTTTGGCTTAATAAAAATAATACAGCGGAAACTTTCCAGTTTTTATTTGATTTCATATATAGTATCCTTTCTTCTTCATAAACACAAGGACAACAAAAAAGCGACACGCTAAAACGCAACTGTCGCTTATATATCTATATATAAAATAGTTGTGTCTATGTGTTTTTAATTAAATTTATTTTGTTTATCCAAGATAATAAAATAATTAATAATAATTCCTGACATAAGAACGATGCTCCTTTCATATTTCATGATCGTTGAAATTGTATCTTAATGAGCCATGTAAGTTAAGCATCATGTAAATTCGGCCTAACAAAACTCCATAAAATTACGCAATATTATAATTCATTTTAACTCAGCAGTCAACATATAAAACGCAATAATTAGAGTTATTTTTATCAGCACTATGATTCTTAACTTCCAGAAATTTTTCCACTCAAATGTAAAGATTGGAGCCTACTTGTTGCAGCACTCCAATCTTCATTATTTTACGCCAGTATTCGTTTCAAAGATATCAATAAGAAATGGCAACATTGCTTCCTGTTCCCTAACATATGATTGATAGCTAAATATTGCACCTGGTGCATCCAAATCATTTGCATTGCCAACGCATACAAAACCGTTACCTTCAATCCCTATGTAAGTAGTTATATGGTGCATCTTACCGCTGTCATTTTTTTCAATTAAATTCATAAGCGTCAGACCATCACCGATATCATATAGGTCGATTCGTTTCTTTGATTCCTTTTTCATTCTGTCAGACCTTCCCCTTTCACAAATGCAAGAATCTCTTCATAGGATCTGCTGCTATTTATAACCGCATCCATTAATTCTTCCTTACGCAGTTCATTACGCATTTTTACAAGCTCTGCAAGAGCATCCTTTTCTGCTTCATATCTGGCTTTGGCCTTTTCCAATGTCTCTTTCTGCTGTTCGATTTTTGCATCAAGCTTTTCTGTAGTTACTCTGGATTTATATTTTCTTGCCACTATGATTTCCTCCCGTTAATCTTAACCTTAAGAACTTTTGGATTCAGTTCATTGCTGATTTGTTCCGCTTTTCTTTTGATATAATTCGCATCAATACCAAATGCTTTGAGTATTATTTTCTGGTTTGCTGTTACAGCATGATCCAGGCGATAAACGCCATCCGCCTGCCGTATCATCTCTATTTTCTCAAGTTCCCTGATTGCTGCAGGTACATTCATAAAGTTTGGAGAACTGAGCAGTTTTTCTTCTTCATCCTTGAGCTTTGTATACATGCGATTTCTGATAATCAGGGCAACAAATGCAATCAACATTTTCCCTTCCAGCGCATCACCGGTATACACCCTCATACTTCTGTTGCCTAAAAATGTCTTATCCGCTTTGAATAACTTTTCAGAAACATCCCTGCTCTTATACAGTTCAAGAGCCTCTTTCGCCTTCATATTTTCCGAAGTAATAATACAGAAATAACCACACATTTTCAGTTCTTCTTCAATAACAGAGCTCTTTTCTATAGCACACACAAAGCACTGGTCTTCCTGACCCTCGTGGTAGTATTCCAGGCTGAAATACTTTTCATATGATTTATCAAGTACTACAGGTTGCCCCTCCAGTTTCTTAAAATAAGCAGCGAGCTTGTCTATTTTTTGTTCCAGTTGTTCCCTTTCAGCAGCTGCCTTGCTATAGCTGTAATAAATGTGCAGATATCTGTTTCTTTCATCCGATGGAAAAACAGTTCTTTCCACTGTAGTACCATTTACACCAAAGCGTCTTATTGTATACTGCCTGCTATCTTCAAATGTACCCTTAACTTCTTTGACAGCATCGTTAACAAGGGCTTTCATGCCTTTTATCATGATTACAAAATCATAACCACATTTATCCATATATTTGATATTTTCACGGCTGAAATAACCGCGGTCGAGAATAAATCCTGCGTTCTTATATCCGTAAGCCTTGGCTTTATCAAGCATGCACTGAAGCTGTGATACATCAACAATACTTCCGGGATAATCCTCATAGAAGAGAGGCTCTCTGTTATTACAGTCATAAGCAATGGAATAATTAAAAATTGGCAGTCCCTTATCGTCCTTAGCATGACCGTATTCAACAAGTTCAATATCTCCAGCCTGACAATTCTTATTGGTAGAATCGTAAGATATATATATCTTGTCCTTATTCTTCTTTAATGCATTCCATTCATTCTGAAATTCTACAGAATCATCAACAGAAATCTGCCCGATAAACTCAGATACCGTTGAATCACTGTATATTTTATAGCCTGGTGTAAAAAGCGGATGATTATAAGCATAATCCGGATAATACTGTCCGGCATTATTCTCTGTTGTCAGATAGTAGCTTGCCAGGTCAAGAAATAAACCTGTCCCTTTGTCATTGTTATAAATGGAGGACACGATGTTTTCCACCATGCTTTCCATCATCAGTTTTTCTATAACCATAAAGGTTCCAATTCTTAGGCAGCTGCTCCGCTCATCCCGTCCCTCATCCGCAGGAAGCTGTGCGTCAGGAAAATATTTCATAAAGTTCGGATTAGGATACATCATGGTATCATCATCTTCACACTTGTTTCCTATCGTGGTTCTCTTGGGAATGTTATAGAAAAACTGATGATGGAAAGCATGGTGGAAAACATCGTGT
>SFOB01000205.1 GCA_004554075.1 Treponema sp. | reverse complement strand
CTTAAGCGCTTCCTGGACTTGCGGACAATTCTTATATGAAGATAATTACGGCACATCTTTTTTTCTGGATTCTCCCGGCTACACTGCAGGCTCTCATTCTTTTCCATTATGCATACAGTTTTTGGGCCTAAAACTTGTGCTGCCCTTATTGCAGCCATCATTCCTGCTGGCCCTCCTCCTATAATCGCTACCTTATATTCCTGCATATTATTACCTTGAATTCAATTTTTTAAAATAGTTTCTTTATGATTTAGTAAAATAAGTTTAAAAATAGTGGTTTTTTATAATAAAAGTAAAATAAATAAGGAAATTTCCTTATTCATTGATTTTTTAATATGATTTGATTAACTTATGGGGTTAATCTGTGTCTGTCTCTTGGGAAGAGTACAGTTTCCCTAATGTTTTCAACACCGGTCAATACCATAGCTAATCTGTCAGCACCTACACCCCAACCAGCGTGAGGAGCCATACCGTATTCGAATGCTTTCAAGTAGCTTCCGAATCCATCTGGGTTTAAGTCTCTTTCAACCATTTGTTTCACTAAAAGGTCGTATTGGTGAACCCTAGTGGAACCTGAGGAAATTTCAAGGTTTTTGTACATCAAGTCGAAAGCATGGCTGATTTCTGGAGTGTCTTCGTAAGGCATAGCATAGAATGGCTTGATAGCTGATGGCCAATCGGTTAAGAAGTAGAAACCTTCTTGAGTGTCACCTAAAGCTTTTTCAGCTTCTCTGGATAAGTCTTCTCCCCATTCCATATCGATTCCTTTGGAATTGATTATGTCTACAGCATCATCGTATTTCACTTCTGGGAATGGTCCTTCAGGGATAGCGCTTAAGTCGTATTCCAAGATTTCCAATTCTTTAGCGCAGTTTTCCTTAGTGGATTTAAGTACTGCAGTGATCATGCCATCCAATACTTTCATTACATCAACGTCATCTGCAAATGAGATTTCACAGTCAATGGAAACCGCTTCGTTCAAGTGTCTTAAGGTATCATGCTCTTCTGCTCTGAAGATTTGGCCGATTTCAAATACCTTGTCAAATCCAGCACCCATCATCATCTGTTTGTATAATTGTGGAGATTGGCCGAGGAATGCTTCTTTTTCAAAGTAAGTGATTGGGAAAAGTTCAGTTCCTCCTTCAGTAGCGGATGCTACAAGCTTAGGAGTGTTGATTTCAATCATGCCTTGTTCATAGAAGTAGTCACGAACGGTTTTGAACATGTTAGCTTTTATCTTGAAGATAGAGCTTACATTTGCTTTTCTTAAATCCAAGAATCTAGAGTTTAATCTTGTATCGATTTCAGCCTTTACCTTTTCGGTAGGGTCCATTGGCAATGGCTGTTTAGCAGGGTTAAGGATAATTACTTCCGCTGGAATGATTTCAACACCATTTGGTGCTTTTCCTGCATCTTGCACAGTACCTTTAATAGCCACTACAGATTCTTTTCTGAGTGCTCTTAAATCATCTAAGATGTTTGCGTCTACCTTTTTACTTGGTGCAGTGATTTGCACTAATCCATCTCTGTCTCTAATGATTACGAAGATGATTCCACCTAAATCTCTTATTTCATGTACCCAACCCATGATAAGGACTTCTTCCCCACTGATATCTGGGTTTACGTCTTTTGAATAATGAGTTCTTCTTAAGTCGCCTAATAAATAATCCACGTTAATCGCCTCGATTATATTTAAAAATTAATTTATTATTTTCAATTAATAATAACATCAGTAATTATTTAATTGTTTTAATTAATCAAATTAATAATTGGAATAATTATAATAATTATATTATTTCTTTAATTTATTTAAACTTAGTTTTTTTAGCATTAGTTTTTATCCAGTCTCACTTTCACGGAATTTGCATGTGCATGGAATCCTTCATATTCAGCTATTGGAATGACTGTTTTAGAAAGTTCCTCGATTCCTTCCCTTGTAATGTTTTGAACAGTAGGTTTCTTAAGGAATGCTTCAGTTGAAAGACCGGAATACATTTTAGCTCCACCACCTGTTGGCAATACATGGTTTGTTCCGGAACCGTAGTCTCCAGCAGCAACTGGAGAATATTTGCCTAGGAAAATTGAACCTGCATTCTTGATTCTATCAAGCACAGATGCATCATCTTCAGTGCAAATGATCAAGTGTTCAGGAGCATATGTATTTGTAAAGTCAATGGCATCGTCCATATTTTCACAAAGGATAATATGCCCGTGCTTTTCTAAAGACTCTTCAATGATTTCGCGTCTTTCTGCCTCTTTTGAGAATTCTTCAATCAAATCTTTTGATTTTTCAGCTATTTTCACATCATCAGTCACCAAGAAGCATGATGCTTCAGGGTCATGCTCTGCTTGAGATAGGAAGTCATGAGCAAGATATTCTGGAATTGCAGTGCTGTCACATAAGATCAACACTTCTGATGGGCCTGCAGGGAATTCAATGTCAACGTCACCGTAAACAAGTTTTTTTGCTCCGGTAACGAATACGTTTCCAGGACCTACAATCTTTTCGACCTTTTCAATTGATTCAGTTCCATAAGCCATTGCAGCAATAGCTTGAGCTCCACCGCACTTGTAGATTTCATCAGCTCCTGCCAAGTCTGCAGCAACAAGGATTGCATCCATTATCTTGCCGTCAGCTCCTGGAGGAGTGCAACAGATGATTCTTTCCACTCCAGCTATTCTTGCAGGAATCACTTCCATTAAAATAGATGAAGGGTAAGCGGCTCTCCCTCCTGGAATGTAACAGCCAACACTGTTTATTGGCCTGATGATTTGTCCAGCAGTGATTCCAGTGTTCACTTCCATAAACCATTCTTCTGGTATTTGAGCCTTATGGAATTTTTCAATATTTCCAGATGCTCTTTTAAGTGCTTCAATAAGATTCTTATCCAAATTATCGTAAGCTTCTTTGATTTCATCTTCTGAAACTTGCAAATCATTCAATTCTGCCTTATCAAACTTTGCAGTGTATCTTTTTACAGCTTCATCCTTGTTTTCCTTAACATCCTTTAAGATGTCTGAAACTATATTCAGGACTTCACTGATATCTGCTTGTGACCTTTTAATCAAATCATTTGCAGTTTCCTTATCATATCTTAGAATTTCCATTCTACCACTCTTGCTAAAT
>SFOB01000204.1 GCA_004554075.1 Treponema sp. | reverse complement strand
TCGCCACCAATGTGAGCAGCATCACGTGTAATCTGGAATCCCTGGAACTTTACAAATGGAAGTCCGCGTGGATAGATTGGATATACACGAATTTCGCGGTTACGAATTTCAGAGATATACTGTGGGTTGTTCCAGCGGAGTTCTTTCCATCCGTCGAATCCAAGATATCCCATGAAGTAGCGGCGTTCTACACCGTCGTTATCTGACATAAGAACATAAAGTCCATGTGGATAGTTCATACCCATTGTTGTAACAGAAATAGCCTTTACAGTTCCAACATTCTTTACAATACCATAACCATCTTCGAAAAGTGTTTTTCCGCTTGCTTTTTCTTCATCAGTTGGTTCCTGGCGTGTACCATTTTCATCTGCCTGAGCAAGTGGCTCATAAGCTGGAATGTCAAACGGTGGTTCGATGCGAGCATTTGCATTTGAGTTCCATGTAGGGAATACAATGCGAACACCCATAACGTTCTTGCCAGCGAAAGGAACATCAGCCTCGCCTTTTACAGGAGCGGCAACAACTGTTGAGTCAGCCAAGCTTGAAACTGTCTTTGCAGATGAGTTAAGCTTAATTTCCCATTCTGGAAGTGCCAATGAAGTTTTCATAAGATCTTTCTGATCATCTGTGAAAGTTGCACCAGCGCTTACAGAGTAGTCCATAACTGTGCGTCCGTTCTGTGTTGCGTTTCCATTGTCGTCAGCACATACGTCAGCATCCAGAAGTGTAAAATCGATGAGCATAGCTTCTTCAGCGAAAGCAACGCCACCAACAAGCAGCATAGCAGCTGCAATTAAACCAAAAGTCTTCTTCATTTGAAGCTCCTTTTTTATACTAATTCGATGTAGCCTTGTATTTAAATTAATTATCTAACAAGTACACCGTTTTGTCAATGTTTTTTATTTTTCAAAAGCAGATTTTCCCTCAATATAAATTTCTACTGAGTCTATTTTTGAAAAATTTCTCATTATATTTTTTTTGAGGAGCTCTGTCCCCTCTCTGATTTCAATTACCCCTTCCCCCATCTGAAGAAGATCATTTGAAAGATTTACATACAGAATATGGTCTCTTTCAAAGCAGGAAAGTACGCGTGTTCCTGGAGTGAATAATAACTTTGTTCGCTCCACTGTTGAGCCAAGAAGTATCTCATCAATATAAAGATTAATATCTCCCTGATGAGGTTTTTCTGTCAGATTTCTGTATTCAATAATATACTTGCCGTCTTCGGCAGAAGGGAAAATAAAAGTTCTGCGATCAGCATGTTTTGAAATTCCGTAAAGAAAAAATGAAAGGACAAAAATACCTGCAATTAAAAGAGAAATTATACAAATTGGAAGGCTCTTTTGCTTCAACATATTTATAGTAGCTTTTGCTGTCATTTTATTGTAGTAAATCCTTGAGAACGTTCAAAGTGAGTAATAAACGCTGCAATTCCATTATATATTCCAAGGGTTGCTTTTTTCAAGTATCTTTCATCATTTAACAAGAGGGCTTCTTTTTCGTTTGAAACAAATCCCAGCTCTATAAGAACACTAGGCATATTTGAGTTACGGACAACAAACCATTCCTCTGCTTTTATTCCGCGTGCTGTAGATTCTTTTCCTATCTGTCCCTGGAGTCCGTCCATAATGAACTTTGCAATCATAATACTTTCGGTTGTGTATTCTTCTTCCAGCATGGAATTAAGAGCCTGATAAAGGTTTTCATCTCCATCAACTGCAGACTTATCAAGAACATTTCTTCTGTAGCCCGGAGAAAGATACCATACTTCATATCCGGATGAATTCTTATTAAGCGATGAGTTTACATGTACAGAAATAAAAAGCACGGCTTCGTTTTCACCAACTTTAACATTATTTGCAATATCAGTTCGCTCACCAAGAGTCAAAAACTTATCTGAATTTCTTGTAAGTATAATCTGTTTTCCAGGGTATGCTGATTTTAAACGCTCTGCAAGCATTTTAGCAACTTTCAGGGTAATATCCTTTTCCTGAATAGTTACATTCTTACCATTGATTTTATAGGTCTTCAGAGCACCAGGATCTTTTCCACCATGGCCTGCATCTATCAGGATTGCACCAACCTTAAATGGCAGTTCAGATTTCTGATTAAAAAATTCTTCACTATCATCAAGGAATTTTTTTGAAACATAGAGCTGATTACCTTTGAGTTCCGGAGCATCTGTAATCATCATTCGTAAACTGTCAAGAAGAACAATCCCCTCTCCGTTTCTGAAAGAAAGCTGATGACCATTTTTTTCAATCATTCCGGATTCAGAAAGTGAATCCCAGTATATTGTCATTCCTGATTTTTTACCTGTTTCAAGAAGATCTATATCATTTGCGGCAAAAAGTGCCTGAGAAGCTGCTAAAAGGAGAATACTGATTATTGTGAAGATTTTCTTAAGCTTCATATCGTTCCTGCTTATTTTCCACTAAGTTTTTCTGTTGTGTCTGAAACATAAACCGCTGCCTGAATTCCACCCCTCATTACAGCCTTCCAGAAACGCTGCGGATCGAGAGCCGGATGCTTTGCACGCAGAATATCAAACTTTTCTGCGGTGGCTTTTATTGTGTTATAGTTCCAGTCTGTCTTATTTATATATTCGGCACTTTGCAAAACTTTTGGAATAAAATCTGCTGTTTTTGCATCCGAAGGAATTTCAGTAATTTCAGATTTTATTTTTTCAATTTCATCATCACTTAATCTACCAAAGGCATCTGGCGGAAAAGCTGCTTCATCATCATCTTCTACCAGATTAAGGTATTTTTCGGTTCTTGGATTATCTGCTTCAAGAGTAATAAAAATATCAGATACGGCATCCTGGGCAACTTCTATTGCAGCCTCTCTGTCGTGGCTCACTGCAATTATGTTTCCGCATTTTTCCACGTTATTTCGAGGAAAGTCTACCTCACATCCAAGTTTTACTGTTGCACGAGGAAGTACATCAAAAACAGCCCTATCCGAATAATCCTTGATATTTTCTATATATTTTACGGTTCCCGGAATACTCATCCAAGCTCTTTCTGCAGAAGTGCGAAGACACGGAATTTCAAAAAGTTCATAAGGCTTTTCCGCATTTTTACAAAGTTCGCTTGGGGAAAACTCTACTTTCTGACGTCTTGATAT
>SFOB01000072.1 GCA_004554075.1 Treponema sp. | reverse complement strand
CCCTGCTTACCATTAATAATCACTGGTATTTTGAAGCTGCCTTTGCAGAAGAGTTTTCAAGAAACACCTTTGCCTTTGGCTATAAGGGAGACGAAATTATAAGGCACTTCAGGCTTTCTAACCGGGGTATAACCATGAATAAAGGCTATTCTGCCGAGCATTTTGGTTATGCACTTCAGGGAGGAAACAATCAGGCTCCGGGAATGTTTTTACAACTTACTTCTCCTTCTGAAAAAATAAAGGCTGAATTTCTTCTTCGTTACGACATGACAGAAACAAAAAGTGAAATCTATTACGGAATGAACAGGGTGTCCGATATAAAAATTCCTGCAGAAGATTTTGCTTACGGCCGGGAATTTCATTTTCCACAAGCCGCATCACAGTTTCTTTATGAAATTGAAAATATTTACATAGAAAACAAAGCCGGAACTTATACTGATGGGCGTGGTAAAAACTACCGCCGTCTTAGAAAAGATGAATACTCTATTGTATTAACAGCACAGGAACCAAGATTATATATTTCTTATGAAGCAGGCGGCGGCAAAAACTCTTACGGAGAGATTCCATCCATTCTTGTAACTTTTACTCTCCCTCAGAATGCCCAGACCATAGTTACCGCCGCAGGTTCCTGGACAGATACTCAGAGCTTCCTTGGAAAGATTCAGACGGAGCTTGGAGCAGGCGGAAAATATGATTTGAATAAATATGCTTATGATATGATTACAACAATTGAAGGCGAAAATGCATTAATAATCCAGAATTATAAAGGCTTTTCACCCTTCCTCTGCCCTCTTATTTACGACAGCGGCTTAAGCCGCAAAAACAAAGCAGAAGTTGATTATCTTGTAATTGCAGATAAATCAGAAATTCCGGTTTCAAAATATTCTGCTTCACAGACCTACGAATTATATACAGGTCTTTTAGATAACTTTTTTGAATCAGAACCTGAAAGTACCCGTGTTTCAAATAAAGATAATCCAGAGAGTCTTTATCCTTTTTCAGAAGACTGTCCGGAAATCTATCTTGGGCTTGCACAGACAACAGATCTTTCTGTCCGTGCCAGAACTTATTCTCCTGTAACCCAGCTGGTAATTTCTAAAAAGGCTGCAGCTGGAACTGTTCAGGTTTATAAAAACGGCATTCTCTTAACCGGCACAAGTTACAATGAAAACACCGGCGTTATAGAATTAAATCAGTCTGTTTCAGAAGCAGACCAGCTGCTTATAACCTGGCAGGAAGAAAACTCAGATTTTTCTTCCGGTGCAGTTGCGGCAGCCGCAGGTCTTAAGTTTGATATTCTTCCTGAACTTTCAGCAGACCTCTCGCTTACAACAAGATTGCCAGTCAGCCCGAATAACTCTTATGCAGCAACAGGAAATCAAAAAAACAGCTTTACTGCACTTTCTGCCGGCATCAGCTATGAAAAATATGGTTTGATTCTTACAGAGAAATCTGCAGTCTCTCTTTTGAATGACAACACCGCAACAGGCCTCCTCTTATATTACTGGACCGATGTCTTGGACTCTTATCTTAAAGAAAAGGCCAGTAATCCGGATAAAATTATTCAAATCCCGGAAATGGTTTCTACAGTAAGCTTTAGTCCCCAGGATTTTTCTCCTTATAAAAAAATCCTTGCCAGCATAAATTTCGTGAATAAAACTGACGACGCTTTTCAGGCTCCTCTTACTTTGATTCTTGATCAGGATACAGGAACAAAAAATCAGGGAGATACTGCAATATATCTGGAAGTAAAAAATCTTTCTGCTGTTACAGAAAAAGAAAGTCTTCATACAATTACAATTCTTACTGATTCAAACGAAGTTTATTTTGATGATACGCTTCTTTCACAAAACGATTACTCTCTTACAATCAATAAAGCTGTAATTCCTTCAAGACTTACTCTTGAACTGCCGGCCAGCAGCGGGGAAGACCAGCAGGCGCTTGTAGAAAAGCTTACATTTAATGATGCTGTAAATTACGGTACTGCAAAAAATTATGCAGCTGTAAAATACAAAAATGAAAAGAGTCTTTTATCTGCCGGAGATTTTGACCTTATAAAAGATCTGGACCTTTCTCTTGAATCAGATCAGGGAAGCGGAAACTTTCTTTCTCCTGAACCTTATGTAAGCTTAAAGACAAAGGCCAGTATGAACCTTGCAGGCATCAAGCTTTCGGGCGATGCTGCAATACAAAACTTTATAAACTCAGCTCAGTTTTCTGAAGCAGGCCACAGCATTAAAACAGATGAAAATCTGTTTATCTTTAAGATTATTTCTGCAGAAGATACCTTCCGATACAAAACTTCTTCAAACGAATTACGAAAGGAAAATGCTTTTGCATTAGATTTTTCACCTTTAAAAGTAAACTTAAAAGCAGGCTTAAAAGCATCTGCCTTTGATGCAGCTTATAATTCAAAACAGAGTTCAGAAATCAATGCTTCATTTACTCAGAAAATCAAAAGTTCTGAATTTGGTATAAGTACAAAGTTTTCAGCTTCACAAAAATTCCAGCAGCAGAAAAACCAGCTTCCTTCCTATGGTGAAAGCTGGTATAAAGTTTCTGCCCTCGCTTTTTCTGATGGAACAGATTCTGCCTCTAACAGAAACATTCTTCTGTCTGCAAGCCTTAACGGAGTTTTTCCTTTTGAAAAATCAAAGTTGACTTTTAAGCCAAAAGTTTCTTACGAGATTTCTGACATTTATACCCTTGCTTCAAACTCAACTCAGGATAACACACTTTTTACAGACAAGGAAAATCTTTCTCTTGCACTTCCTTTTACTTTAGATAAAAAGACTCTAACCTTTGAGATTTCACGAACCGGCAGCGGCTCTGAGACTATACAAGCCGGCGGAAATTACAAAAGTGACGCTTCAAGGCTCTTTGCCCTTCAAAATAATAGAAGCTGGTTTTACACAAGCATTCCTTTTTACGAGCTTTTTGATCCGGGGCTTAAAGAAAAGCTTTCCTCAGGAACATCTTATTCTGCAAAATATGAAGGAAATTTCCGCCGCAGTCTCTTCAATTCAAAAAAGGATATATTCATACCTTCTTCTCTAACTCTTGCAATTTCACGGGAAATAAAGAATCAGACTCCTCTTTCTGATTTATATCAGATCAAGCTTGTGCTTACAAATAATTCTGTAAATAATTTTGGAAGCAACAGCGCAGGAAAACAATTCAGATGGTTTAATCAGGAAGAACTTTCTACAAGCCTTACAGCTCTTTTTAAGATTCCACGAGATGATCCTGGAAATCTGAAAATAAATATACAGGCTTATACCCAGCTGCTTTTATTTATCAGTACAAAATCAATTGTAACTGAACAGTTTAATTTTTCATTTGAAGATATCGGTAACTGGAATGTACGAAATACACTTTCATATTCAAGACCTTCAAAATCAAGTCTTATAACAAGCGCAGCATATCTTTTAATTCCACAGGCAAAAAGCACCAGTTTTGAAATTTCTAGAAAAGACAGTTTTACTGCAGAAATTGGAAGAAGCGATGCTCTTTTAAAACAAAAATACTCTTACACCCATACAGTGGGAATAGATTTTCTTGAATACTATAATGTTAATGCAGGCTTAGGCGGTACTCTGATTCTGAACCAGAAGGCTGCAGACAGATTCAATTTGAACCTTACCTTAGGCGCAAAAGCAGAGTTTTAATTAATTGAAGTTATTGAAGAGGAGCAAAATAACCGGTTTCGTCGCGGCCGCTTCTGTTCAAAAGGTAAACTTCTGCTTCAAGAGGAAGATAGTTAGTTCCAAAGTTTGTTGTCATTGCAGAGGTAAATGAAAGCTGGTAGATTCCCTGAGGCAGTTCAATTATATCCTTTACAACATCACTAAGCCCCTGAGGACGGAATACATAATATGTATCCCCCGAAGTGCTTTCTGAAACATATGAAAGTTCATCTCCCATTGCTCCCTGATCCAGCTGAATTAACGAGAAGGAAATTGAATTGTTATTCATGTAAGAAGAAAGCTCTGCAAGATTATATTTTTCAAAAGTAAGTTTATTTGAACTTCCAGAGGTGATTAATACAATTCCTCGTTTTTTTGCTGCATTAATAAGGTCATTTGAAGCAAGTCGAAGGGCCAGGTCACAGGCAGCAGAAGAAGTCTCTTTTGTTTTAAGGGCTGCAAGACTAAAATCTCCGAGAGAGCCAGGCTTACCAACATATTCCACAGCAGGAATAGCGCCAGCCGCAACAATGCGAAGTGTTCCCCTCTCCTTCATCGAGGCGGCAATTTCCTTTACGCTGCTTTCAATTTCCCGTCCATACAAAGAAGCATTTACAGAACGGTCAATGATTATAGTAATGTCTGCATCAGTATTGTTAGAAGCCGCGCCCAGCATCTTCAGTTTAGAAACCGGTCTCATATTTTCTGTGAGGTAAAAGTTTTCTTCCTGAAGACCCACAACCGGCTGACGGTGACGGTTTTCTACACGAAGTTCAACAGTTACATTAGGAAACTTAGAAGCATCTATCTGTTCAATCTGAACAAAAAGGCCGCCAACAAGTTCCTGAACCTTGGACATTACATAAACTTCATTAGAAGTAAAATCAGTTACAATTACATTTCCGTTTACATCAGGACTGGCAGAAGTAACACGTGACGGAGCATTGCCGGTTCTTACATATTCAAAAAGTGCACCTGTATCTGAATCAACAGAAACAATGCGGTTTGAATCGCATACAATAAGGCTGCCGTTCCAGTATTTTAAGGATTCAGGTTTCTTAAAGGTTCCTGGTTCTACAAGCTCACGGATATAGTTTCCAGCTCTGTCAAATTCGTAAATGTTTCCGCGCTGATCATCTGCAACAAAAACACGGTCATCTGCAATGGCAATACCGGTAGGACCTTTTAAACCAGCAAAATCTGCATTGCCGCTTCCAAAGAAGAATACAGGTTCTCCTTCCTTATCAAATACATCAATTCTGCGGTTACCATAATCAGTTACGTAAATACGCTCAAGATAATCCTGGGCAAGATAAAGAGGACCAACAAGGCCGCCCTTACCGCGCCCCTTACTGCCTATATAACGTTCAAAGCGGCCCTTTTCTGTAAGCAGGGCAAGACGGTCTCCTGCATGTTCACTTACAAGCAGTCTTCCGTCATGAAGACGCAGAATATCACTTGGACGGTCAAAACCATTTACTGGTCCTTCCAGGCGGTCTACAACCTTTCCATTTTGATTCAAAAGAATGATTTCGTTTGTGTTGTAAGCGGCAATCCACATTGTACCGTCATAATTAGGCTGAACGGCTACAGGTCCGCTGAAAACAAGATTTCCCTGAAAGTCTCCAGGAAAGGCTCCTGCCTCAGAAAAACGCATAAGTTTATCAGTTGAATCTCCGGTTACACGTCTTTCCCTTACAATTTCAATTTTATTTTCAAGAAGAAGACCGCCGTAGCCGTTTTCTCTTGCATTATTCCAGTAGCTTAAAGCAGAGCCTTCAAGACCTGCCTTGTAATAGGCCTTTCCAAGCCAGTCAAGAATCAGGTTATCATCCGGAAGATAGGCCAGAGCCTTTTCAAACTGAACAATTGCTTCGTTAAAGGCTCCCTTGTAATAAGCCTGTACACCGCGCCGGAATTCCTCAGAAGCAAAGCCTTCATTACCAGTTCTTATTCTGTCTTCAGGAACACGAAGTCCAGCATCATCTGTAGTAACCTGTGCAAAAAGCGCACCTGCGGCAAATAGAGCTGAAAAAATTAACGCGGAAATCTTTTTCATCAATTAGTGACCTGCCTTCAGTCTTACTGATTTTATATGCTCTGTTATTTCAACATTCATAGTATCAATCTGTTCTGCCTGCTGAAGATACTGTAAAGCATCCTTATATAAGCCAAGCTTATAGTATACCCAGCCAAGAGAATCAAGGCAGGCTGCAGATTTTGGAGCTGATTTTACTGCCTGCTTACAAAGAGAAAGTGCACGGGTTAAATCCTTTTCCTGACAGGCCAGTACATAACCCAAACCATTGAGAGATGATACATTGTCAGGGTCTTCATGCAAAGATTTTTCGTAGTAGTTTAAGCAGCGTTCTGTATCATTCTGTTCCCAGGCAACAAAGGCAATTGCCGCATATACGGAAGCTGTCATATAACCTGTTTCCAGAAGCTTATTCAATTCAAAATCTGCAAGACGTTTGCGACCGGAAAGTGCATAAATAACTGCGAGAAGAAAACGGCACTGCAGGGTTCTTTCAAGATTTCCCCCGGAAGTTACTACCTGCTCAAGGAATAAAAGGGCATCATCATAGCGTTCAAGCTTTGTATAGCAAAGACCAAGATAATAAGAGACTTCAATTTTATCTGCAGGAGAATCAGTAGGAAGCCCTAAAAAGAAAGCAAGAGCTTTATCGTATTTTTTTTGAGTATAAAGGTTTTTACCTTCATTTAAAATCGTATTGTTCTGCAATTTCCCCACCCTTTTGTTAATCTATACTATTTTACAACTTAAATTGCATACCGTCCACTATTTCTGTCGCAAGCGGGTCTGCATAAACCCGGGATATTGCAATATACCCTTCTTTTACGACCCAGGCATCGCAGTTTTCTTCCGGCATAGGAAATTCTCCTCCCGGAATAAAAACAACAGGCCTTTCACCATCCCCTTTATCTACGTGAAGCTTATCCCCATAGTCACGTATAACAAGGTTTTTACAGTATTTTACACCTTTATAAGAATCCAAAGAAGCCGCATTTACATTTACAAAAATACGGGGAGCTTCCAGGCTTGCCAATGCTGCAAGCTCTTTAAGGTTTTTAGCCGCAAAATCTGCAAGCGCCTCATATTTCATATTCTTACGGTGTTCTTCATCCCATAATTCAGGATTCACACTCAAGGCAATTCCTGGTACTCCGCTCAAAACTGCCTGTCTTGCCGCGCCACAGGTTCCTGAATAAATAATATCAGTTCCCATGTTTGCACCTTCATTTATACCAGAAATCACAAGGTCAAACTTAAAATCAAACAAATCGCCGATTAAACCAAGGCAGGTACAATCCACAGGATAGCCAGTAATTGCAAACTGATTCTTTTTATATTCCCTCACACTATAACCGCTGTGCATGGAAATATGATGTGATACCGCAGAACGGTTTGAATCAGGTGCAATTACATAAACTTCATTTTCCTTATCCCGGCTCAGCCTTTCGTAAAGAACCTGTATTCCCTTAGCCTCAATTCCGTCATCATTTGCAAGAAGTATTTTCATTTCTAATCCTTTACGATTGAAGCGCCATCTGCCGGTTCAACTTCATATACATCAGGATGGAAACCAAAAATCTTCTCAAATTCTGTAATCTTAGCCTTAAAGTTTTCTATATCGCCTTCTCGCATAATTGCATAAAGGCAGCGTCCAAAGCCCTTTCCGGTAATACGGCCGCAGGTAACAGGGTTACGTACAAAGTCAAGATTAGGCTCAAGTTCATTTACGCGCTTTAAGATCCAGTCAATTTCAGGGCAGGAAATGTTAAACATATCCCTCATAGTTTCATGACTGTGGTTTACAGAACGGGCAAACTTAAAGAAGTCTCCTTTTTCAATACCTTCGCGGGCAGAAAGAACATCATTATGCTCGTAAAGGACAGAAAGAAGTTTTCTTCTTGCATCTTCACCAACTTCAGAAAGCTGCTCGTTGATATCAGTTACATCATCAATATAACGCCAGCCGCCGTAAACATTAGGTTTTCTTTCCCTCATATCACCCATGATAAGGGCATACTGAGGTTCATGAAGGCTGCTTTCGTTCCATACTTCTACACGAGGAACCTTTGTATCTACAAGCAGTACCCTCTTATCTTCAAAATTAAAAGGAACGTAATCCCAGGTGTTCTTAAAGTGATCTGTTATGATGATATTGTTTTTCTTTGAAAAAAGTGCCGCAAAGTTATCTGCAATATAGTTGTTTGTCTGCAGGAAGCGTCTGTTTCCGCGTTCAATAACCTGCAGAAGCTCCATGTCTGAGCAGTTAAGATTAAAAAGATTCTTTATTGCAACAGCTGTTGCTGCTTTTGCCGCAGTAGTAATACCAAAACCTGCAGAAGGAATTATTTCACTGTAGATGGTGATATTCATACCACCAAGCGTAAAGCCTGCAGAAGTAAAACCATAAATTATTGCTTTAGCCGCATTAGCCCAGCGGTCTTCTTTTTTTAATTTCAGTGATGTAAGGCTTGCTTTTTTTCTCTCGTTAAGCTGATGGAAGTAGAAGCGGATAGAAGTATCATCGCGTTTTGAAATTGCAACATAGACAGGCAGATTAACTGCCATAGACATTGTTTTATCTTTGAAAAACCAGGAATGCTCACCTATAAGATGAAACCTACCTGGTGCTTTTGCAACGGCGTCGGGCTTTGCGCCATATTCCAATTCGTGTGCATCATTTACTGCTTTCATTTATTGGACCCTCCCTTTTATTAATTCCCCTATTTTACCTTGAAATTTTTCAATGTATATAGTTAAAATAATAATATAATGGAATTGATTTTACAAGTTATTTTTTCTTCAGTTTTCTCAGGATTAATGTTATCAGCAGCCATACCTAATGAATTCTATCTTTTCGGCTGTCCTTTTTACACACTTATAGCCTTTATTCCATTATATCTTGTTTACAATAAAATCAGGGACTTCAAAACTGCCTTTTTAGCCTTCTTTATACAGACACTTACTACTCATTTATGTTCAAGTTTCTGGCTTGCTTATTTTAAGGATTTTGCAGCCCTTACCCTGGGCGCCTCTGCCTTTGGTACAGCCTGTATTGGCGGAGCCTTCGGCCTCTTTTTCTTTATTCCCTATTACACTTCCAACTCTCAGAATAAACTTAATGAGCATTCCCTGCAGTTACAGTTCAGGGCCTCTCCAATATTCCGGATTCTCTACTTTGCGGTTATCTACACACTTTATGAGTGGGCAAAATCTTCAGGATTTTTAGGCTATCCCTGGGGCACCGTTTCATCTGCCATGTTCCGCTGGCCTTTAATTACACAAACAGCATCAGTAACCGGCACTTACGGCATTACCTTTATGGTTATTTTATGTAACGCAATACTTTCAGAAGTATTTATGCTTTACTACGGTAACCTTAATCTTCAGAAAAAAAGAACAGAAGAAACCATTCAGGTGGCAAAACTATTCGGCATTCTGCTGCTTTTAATGCTCCTTCATGGATTTTACCAGTATAATAAAACAAGAAAGCCTGTAAAAGAGCTTACCGTTATAACAGTTCAGCAGAACAGTAACCCCTGGGATGAAGATTCTGACAAAAAATCAATTCTTACCTCTCAAAAACTTACAAAAGAAAAAATAGATGAGCTTGAAATGGCAGGACAGAAGGCAGGTCTTGTAGTATGGAGCGAAGGCTGTCTTCAGAGGGCTTTTCCGGGAGCCGAAAGCTTTTACAGCTGGTATCCGGATGAAAAATCTCTTTCTGATTTTGTAAGGGAGATTAATGTTCCCTGTATTTTCGGCGGTCCTGTAGTTAAATACCGCAAAAAGAACAAAAACGGCCAGGAAAAAGAATATAAGGACTATTACAATTCAACCCTGCTTTATGATGCAGAAGGCTTTTACCGCGGTTATTATGCAAAAAATCACCTTGTTCCTTTTGCAGAGGTTATTCCTTTTATAGAGATTCCTATTGTCCATTCATTTATGGAAAAAATTATAGGTATTTCCGCAGGCTGGACACCGGGTGATCAGTATGTATATTTTGATGTACCCTGCAGCATTACAGAAAATTACACTCTGCCAGCTGTAAAAGACATTGATTTAACCAAAAGCCGCTCCCAGCAGCGGGAAGAAGAAAGAAAGCCATATACAGTGAGAATATCTACTCCAATATGTTTTGATGATGCATTTACAGACATTATGCGTCCTCTTTTCTTAAATGGATCTGAGATATTTATAAATCTTACTGATGATTCCTGGTCACGCACAAAATCAAGTGAAATCCAGCATTTTGTAATAGCTTCTTACAGGGCTATTGAATACCGTACAACCTTAATCCGTTCTGCAAATGCAGGTTATTCTGTTGTTGTAGACCCTGCCGGAAAGGTTATTGCAGACCAGCCACTCTTTGAAGAATCAGCCATAGCCTGCAATGTTCCCGTTTATAAAAGGGAAATGACTACTTATGCCCGCTTTGGTAACTGGCTTCCATACCTTTGCCTCTGTATATTTGCCCTTTGTTCTGTATGGTCTTACCTTGAATTTACCCCTTATGATTACATTCCTTCAGAAAGAAAGTTGAAAAAGTCTAAGAAAAGCGACAAAAAAAAGAAAAAGAATTCTAAAAATAAAAAATAGTCAATAGCGAGTCCCTGAATTTTCGGGACAAGCATAAAATATTTTTTTGTCAAGAAAAAAAGTTTAAAATAAATTCGCAAAATTTTCAAAAATTCACTTGTCTATCCATATCTAGTGTACTATGATGTAAATATCAAAAGTAAGACGCTAGAAAATAAAAAGTGAGAGGAAACAATGCGCTGCCCCTACTGTGGTAACATTGAGGACAAAGTCCTTGAGTCAAGAACAATGGTAAACGGTGAAAGCATCCGTAGAAGACGTGAATGTCTTTCCTGCGGCTATCGTTTTACCAGCTATGAACGTATTGACGAAAAACCCTTTATGGTAATTAAACGCGACGGACGCCGTCAGCCTTTTGACCGCTTAAAGCTTGAGAAAGGTATTGAACGAGCTCTCGAAAAACGTCCTGTTGCAACCTCTATGGTAGAACAGCTATCCAATGACATTGAAGATCTCGCAATTAAAAAAGGTCGTGAAAACCGTGAAATTTCTACGTCCGAGCTGGGAGAGTTAGTACTAGAAAAATTGTATGACATCGACAAGGTTGCCTACATTCGTTTTGCATCTGTCTACCGGCACTTTGAAAATCTCGATGAATTCATTACTGAAGTAAAGAACATAGAAAAGAGGGGAAAATCAAAATGAGTGATCAATCAATCTTCCCGGAATGGAGAAGCTTCCTGGGAAACAGTTCCGATTCGGAAACAAAAGGATTTCTTAAGTCTGTAGTAAAGCGTTCTGGTGAAATCGCAGACTACGACAGAAGTAAAATCGAAGCTGCTATCGGAAAAGCTATTGAAGCTGTAGAAAAGAGAAAGGATCCGGACAGAGCATCACAGCTTACAGACAAGGTAGAAGAAAAGCTCCGTCTTGAACTTGCCGGAAACCGTGCACACTCTATTCCTGCTATCGAAGAGATTCAGGATATCGTAGAAAGTGTTCTCATCGAAAACAAAGAAGTTGAAGTTGCTAAGGCTTACATTCTTTACCGTGCCCGCCACGAAGCAATGCGCGACGCTAAGAGCCTTATGATCGACATCAACAAGACTATGGACGGTTACCTTGCTCAGAGTGACTGGCGTGTAAACGAAAACGCTAACGTAAACTTCTCGCTTGGTGGACTTATCCTTCATAACTCAGGAACAATTACTGCTAACTACTGGCTTAACAATATTTACTCAAAAGAGATTGCAGAAGCACACAAAACAGCCGCATTCCACATTCACGACCTTTCTATGTTCTCAGGCTACTGTGCAGGCTGGTCTCTCCGTCAGCTGATTGCAGAAGGACTTGGTGGAGTTCCGGACAAAATCACCTCAACACCGGCAACTCACCTTTCAACACTTGTAAACCAGATTGTAAACTTCCTTGGAATCATGCAGAACGAATGGGCAGGTGCTCAGGCATTCTCATCATTCGATACATATCTTGCACCATTTATCCGTGCAGATCATCTTACAGAAAAACAGGTTCGCCAGTGCATCCAGAGCTACATTTACGGTGTAAACACACCAAGCCGCTGGGGTTCACAGGCTCCGTTTACAAACATCACTTTAGACTGGGTATGTCCTGATGACCTTAAGAATAAAAAGGCTATCGTAGGCGGTAAGGAACAGGATTACACTTACGGCGACTGCCAGAAAGAAATGGATATGATCAACAAAGTATTCATTGAACTTATGATTGAAGGTGATGCTAACGGACGCGGATTTGCTTACCCTATCCCAACCTACAACATTACACGTGACTTTGACTGGAACTCAGAGAACGCTAAGCTTTTGTTCACAATGACAGCTCAGTATGGTACTCCAAACTTCCAGAACTTTGTTAATTCAGATTTGAATCCTAGCGATGTACGCTCTATGTGCTGCCGTCTCCAGCTCGATAAACGAGAACTCCGCCGCCGTGGTGGTGGTCTCTTTGGTGCAGACGAATTCACAGGATCTATTGGTGTAGTAACAATCAATATGCCACAGATCGGCTACCTTGCTAAGAACGAAGAAGAATTCTATAAGCGCCTTGATTACCTTATGGAACTTGCAAAGGAAAGCCTTTGTACAAAACGTAAGGTTATCCAGAAGCTTTATGACGGCGGCTTGTTCCCATATACAAGAC
>SFOB01000071.1 GCA_004554075.1 Treponema sp. | reverse complement strand
ACATGCTTTTTGTGATTGTAAGAGCCCTTTTCAAAAAACAGAAGGATGCTGTTACCCTGCTCTTTGGTTTTTCACCACTTCTGGGCACTTTCATGATTGATATTATTGTCCACAATATTCTGAAGATTTACAGCTTCCCTTATATCATCTCAATCGGCTGGCAGCTTGTAATTGTCAGTCTCCTTTTTATTCTGGCAAACCGCTTTGTTAATTCACGCCGTCAGGTAGAAGAATTGAACAGAACCCTGGAAAACAAGGTAGAAGAGCGCACAAAAGAGCTTTCTGAGTCAAACTCTAAGCTCTCAGAAGCTAACAGTCAGCTTGAAATTACAAATAATCAGCTTACAGATGCAAAAATAAAGGCAGACCGCGATATGAAGCTTGCTGCAAACGTTCAGAACAGCTTCTTTAATCCTTCTCTTCCAAACTTTAAGAAGTGGGATATTGTTTATAAGTTTAAGCCTGCAGCAGGTGTTTCAGGTGATTTATACGACATTTTCCATAACGGAGAAGAACTTCAGGGAGTTGGTCTTTTTGATGTTTCCGGCCACGGTATTGCATCAGGCCTTGTAACAATGCTTGCAAAGACAATAATCGACAGGAAATTCCGAGAAGGAGTAAAACTTCCTTTGCCAAAGGTAATGTCTGCAATCGACAGGCAGATTGCTGAAGAAAAAGGTGATATTGAAAACTATCTTACAGGAGCACTTTTGCGTATAAACGATAATAAAATCGAGTTTATTAACGCTGGTCATCCAAAAGTATTCCTGAGAACTGCTAAAAACGGCAAGTGTTACCCTATTCAACCAAAGGGAGAAGATGAAAACAATGGAATTATCGGCTTTGGTGATATTGAACAGGAATACAAAGCTCTTAAATTCAATGTACAGAAGGGAGACAGTATCATCATGTATACAGACTGTCTCAATGAATCAGTAAATAAAGACGGAGAACAGTTTACAGAAGAGCGTATTGCTCAGGCCTTTGAAGATGCCGGAATTGGAAGTGCAAGAAGCAAGCTTGATTATGTACTTAACCGCTTCAACAGATTTACAGAAGGCACAATTATTAAAGATGATTTGACTGTTATTGTGCTTCAGTATAATCCCTAATAGTTGACCGCCGCCCAGAATTCCGACTTTCTTCGAAATAATTTGCAAAACGGCCTTTTCAGACTTATAATTATACTATTAAAACAAATAATTATTGCATCTTCTAAAGGAGTTTTTCTATGGCAAACACAGAACCAAGAGTACTTTCCATCATTCTGGGCGGTGGTAAGGGTACACGTCTTTATCCGCTTACAAAAGAGCGCTCAAAACCAGCCGTTTCTTTCGGTGGTAAATATAGAATCGTTGATATCCCGATCTCAAACTGTATCAACTCAGGATATAAAAAGATTTACCTTTTGACTCAGTTCAACTCGGCTTCACTTCACCTTCACATTTCAAATTCCTACAATTTCGACCGTTTCTCAGGCGGATTTGTTGAAATTCTTGCCGCAGAGCAGACTCTTGAGCATTCAGGCTGGTATGAAGGTACTGCAGATGCCGTTCGCAAGAACTTTATTCATTTTAAGACTCAGAAACCAACTCACTATATCATTCTTTCCGGTGACCAGCTTTACAAGATGGATTTGCGTGCCTTTATGGATGCCCACATTAAGTCTGGTGCTGAAATCACAATCGCTACAACTGCCGTAAACCGCCACGACGCATCTGGTTTTGGTATCATGCAGATTGATGACCAGAATCATGTAAAAGCTTTTATGGAAAAGCCAAAGCCAGATCTGAACATTGATGACTGGAAGATTCCTGCAGAAGCACGCGGAAGCCTGCCTCCAGAGAAAGAATACCTTGCTTCTATGGGTATTTACATCTTCAATGCAGACACAATGGAAGAAATGCTGGGCGGCGAGAACGAAAAATACACAGACTTTGGTAAGGAAATCCTTCCTCTCGCCATTGGAAAGAAAAAGATCTCTTCTTATGTATTCGACGGTTACTGGGAAGACATCGGAACTATCCGCAGCTTCTATGATGCAAACATTGCCCTCTGTGAGCCATACCCAACTTTCGACTTCTTTGGTCAGACACAGCCAATTTATACACACATGCGTAACCTGCCACCTTCAAAAATCAATAAGGCAGACATCAACGCATCGCTTATTTCAGAAGGATGTATCATAACTGATGCAAAATTCAACAAATCTGTTGTCGGTGTACGCTCTATCATCAACGAAGGAACCGAGTTTGACGGCGTAATTATGATGGGTGCCGACTATTACGACACAGAAGATGAAAAGGCTGAAAATGCAAAAGCCGGAAAACCAAGCACTGGAATCGGTAAAAACTGTAAGATTGCAAATACAATCATCGATAAGAATGCAAGAATCGGTGATAACTGTAAGATCGGCGTAAGCGGAAAGAAATACGAAGACGGCGATCACGGCAGCTTCTACAGTGCAGATGGAATTATCGTAATCCGTAAGGGTGCAATAATTTCTTCTGGAACAGAGATCTAATAAATTACGGTGGTTGAGTAGGCCGAAGGCCGTATCGAAACCACCTGCAATCGGAGTAATTATGCCTGATATGTACGACAAGCTGGGCGAAATGCTCAATGAAGCGTTAGAATCAGGCAAAATTCCTCAAAACGAAAAAAATGACCAGGTTGATTCACATGAAAATGTTGAAGAATCTGGTCATTTTTCGTTTAAAGAAAGTGAAAAATCTACCGAAAATCCAAATAATTCAGGTAAAAATACGAAAAACCGCCATTGCGAGACCAAAGGGCGAAGCAATCCAACTGGAGAAGTAATAAAATTGCATAAATATACATATAATATGCAATTTCCACCGCATATCCAGCTGGCACTAAGCACACTAGATATAGTGTACCCTTTCAGACAAAAAGATATCAAAAAACAGTATCACAAGCTGCTTAAAGAAAACCATCCGGACACTCAAAACACTATACAAACTACTCAGGGTGTAGTAAATAATAGACAGAAAACCATAGATGAGATTACAGAAGCGTATAAAATCCTCTGTCAGTATTTTAGTATAAAATAATATACATGTATCATTTATTATACTGTATACATATTTATACACTACCCCTAAAAACTTTTTATCACACGGATTAGATTTTGCTAACGCAAAATCATTTAAAAAAATAAAAAAAGAAACGCCGTTAGGCGTTTCCAATCCGTGTGACAAAAAATATTTACAAGATTTCTTTAATCAATATTGAGTTCTTCCAGTTTACGATGCAGGGTTTTTCTTCCTATTCCCAAAATATCAGCTGTTCTGGATTTGTTTCCCTTGTTCGCAGCCAGATTTTCCTGGATGATAATCTTCTCTGCCTCATCCATTGTGATACCGATTGGAATAGTAATTACCTTTTCTTCATCCTGATTTCTCAGTGCTCTAGGCAAATCTTCCATTTTAATTTCATCGCCAGTACACATAACAACTGCACTTTCTACCGCATTTTTCAGCTCGCGGATATTTCCAGGCCAGTTGTATTTTATCATGGCAGCCTTAGAAGCTTTGTCAAAACCTTTGATGTTCTTTTTATTTTCTATATTGAACTCACGCAAAAAGGCATGCATCAAAAGTGGTATGTCATCCATACGCTCTCGAAGCGCCGGCATTTCAATTCGAACTACATTCAGTCTGTAAAACAAATCCTCACGGAACTTGCCGGCCTTCACTTCTTCTTCAAGATTTCTGTTTGTTGCAGCAACAACCCGGACATCTACCTCTATAGATTTTTCTCCGCCTACCCGCTCAAACTTGTGCTCCTGTAAAACACGAAGCAGTTTAACCTGGGTTGCAAGATTTACTTCACCAATTTCATCAAGAAAAATTGTGCCGCCATCAGCAAGTTCAAATCGTCCTTTGTGCAGATTTTCAGCTCCGGTAAAGGCACCTTTCTCAAAACCAAAGAGTTCACTTTCAATCAGTGTCTCACTCAAGGCAGCACAATGCACAACAATAAAAGGTCCCTTGGCTCTGTCCGACTGTTCATGAACAGCCCTTGCAACAAGCTCTTTACCAACACCACTTTCACCGGTAATCAAAACACTGGCTCTGGCAGGGGCGGCTTTTGAAATCATCTGGCGAACACGGTTGAGAGAGTCGCTCTTACCAACCATCTCATCGCCATTCTGAGACTTCAATAATTTAGCTTGAAGCTGACGATTTTCTTCTGCAAGAAATTTTCCCTGCAGGGCATTTTTTACAATTTTATTTAAGTGATCAAGATCAAGAGGCTTTGTCAAAAAGTCAAAGGCACCGGCTTTCAAAGCAGCAGTAGCATCATCAATACTTCCATGACCTGTCAAAACAATAATCGGAATTCCCGGGTGTTCTGAGGTTACTTTTTTTACAACTTCACTTCCGCTGATTCCATCCATACGAAGGTCTGTAATTACCAGGTCGATTCCACCTTCTGCAATCAGCTTTAAGCCTTCCTCACCACTGGCAGCCTGTTTTACATCATAACCTTCAAGTTCAAAATTATCTGCAAGTCCGTTACGGATATTCTCTTCATCATCAATAGTCAGAATCGTCATTTATCGTTCCTCCGAGCTAAGCAGTTTTACATCCTTCTGCGGAATCGGGAAAGTAATTGTAAAGGCAGTGCCCTCACCTTCCTTTGAATCAACAATTATTTCACCGGAAAATTCTTTTATAATTTTGTATACCATCGTCATACCAAGGCCAGTGCCGTTAGCTTTAGTTGTGTAATAAGGTTCAAAGATCTTTGAAAGACTTTCTTCAGACATGCCGCAGCCGTTATCTGCAATCGTAATAACAAATTTGTTGTCGCGGACTGTGTTGGAAATACAGAACTTAGCACCCATTGTAAGCGCTGCTTCTGAACCGCCATTGTATTTAGATTTTAAGGCTGCAAGAGAGTTCTGAGAAATGTTCATTATTACATCACGGAATAATTTTTCATCAAGCAGAATTCTTATGCCGCTTTCTGATGGCTTAAAAATAACTTCAATTCCTTCCCGGTTAAACTCAGGCTTAAAGAAAGAAACAAGGCCATCAATTAATTTATCAGGTTCCTTAAGCTCAAGCTGTGCCTTTACAGGACGAACTGCAAGCAGGAAATCCATTACAAGTTTATTAAGGTGATCAATTTCTTCATTAACAACATCTATATGATCTTCAACAAACTTTTTTGCAGGAAGTTTATCTGCATTTTCGCGGGCTTTTTCCAAAGCCTTTTGGATCAGCTGAATATGAATACTTATTGCACCAAGAGGATTTTTAATTTCATGTGCCATACCTGCAGCAAGATTTGTAAGGTTTGCAAGATTTTCCATTCTGTGTAACAGGATATCCTGGTTTTTCTTTTCGGTAATATCGCGAACAAGAATCATCTTACCATTTAATTCACCTTCATTAATGAGAGGAGCAATTGTTACGGTAAGAAAGCGGACAGAACCACCGCTTGTTACTGTTGAAAATTCTTCTGAAGAGTTGGTTATATTCTTTTCCAGACAGCGTTGCAGGAAGGCAGCGATATCTTCATCTTCAATATATTCCCAGATGGGATTTTCGCTTCCAAGAATATCTTCCAGTCTTTCTGAAAAAGGAAGCCAGCTTTCTGCAATCTGGTTATAGCGTAAAAGCTGAAAATCGTCATTTATAATCAGAAGACCTGTTGAAAGTGATTCAAGTACAGAATAAAGACTTTCATTTTCATCAACTATATCTTCAAGAAGGGAGAGAATCTGTTCTTTGGAAAGTTTTTCAGCTTTCTGCTTTACACGTTTTACATAGCCGCGCAAAAGACACCTCCAAAGCTGTTATTTAAAGCAAACATGTCCCTCAAAAGAATTTCAAGTGCGCTGGCTGGAGACTGGTTATATAAAGTAATATTGTCACTGCAGTTTCTGAGTAATTCCATAGCCTTTGCTGCCGCTTCACTTCCAGCCTGGCTATTCATCATCGGCCTCATAAAAAGCGCAATATTTGAAAGGAAAAGTCTTAACTCAATTCTTGGGTAAAACTTTTCACATTTTTTGACAATTTCATCTATATTACAAATCTGTCTGCTGGCAACCGAATTATAGAAAATCCTTGCCTGATTCTTTATTTCAGAAGGAGTTACAGGCAGATATGTAAGAAGATAATCGTTCAGGCTTCCTGAAAAGTCTTCATTATGGAAAACTCTTGTAATTACTTCTTTCTGCTGTTCAAGACTTCTGTCAGTAAAGTTATAGGTTCTTACACGAGAAAGGATTGTCTGCATGATTGCATTTCGCTTTGAAGTAAGCAGAATAAAAACAACATCCTCAGGAGGTTCTTCAAGAATCTTAAGCAGAGCATTTCTTACACTGGTCTGCATGCGGTCTGCATTTTCAATGATTACAGTTTTACGACCTTCTTCAGATTTTATATGAGCCCAGCCTTCCATATTTCTAACCTGATTTATTGGAATGGAATCATATAGAAAATCGTCTTCAAGTTTTGTGCAGAGCTTTGAAATCTCTTCACAAAGTTTTTTTACAGTACCGTTATCCGGCAGTTCTCTTGGAAAATCCAGCTGCTCAAGACTTTCATTAATTTCTTCTATTATACTTCCGATTTTATTAAGGTTAGAATCACCTTCCCAGAGTATTCCGTTAAAACGCAAAGTGAGTTTACGAACACTTCTTAAAAAGAGATATCTTGCGGCATCAATAAATTTGGCATTTATAAAATGAGCATCTGTAAAAGTTTTAGCAGCAGCAGAAATTTCAAGGGAACAGTCACGTGGTCCCATAAGCATGAGGTTAGAACAAACTAAAGACTTATGCTGCAAACATGAAGGGCACTGGCAAAGCCATTTTCCCTGTGGAGTCTGGTGACAGGAAAGGATTCTGGCTGTTTCCAAAGCCGCAGTCAGTTTTCCGCTGGCTTCTGGTCCTGCAAATAAAATTGCACCTGGAAGTCTGTTATGTTTTATATCAGCGGCAAGTAAATTTCCTGCTGCCTGATTTACAAGATTCTCATACATGATTTCCAATCTCCTTTTTTAAATCACTGTTAAATACACTCTGGATAATGTTGTAATAAAAGCTGCCCTCAAAAAGAGTTTGTGTGCTGAAAAAAGGCTGTGCAGTAAGGAGAAAAACAAAGAGACATACCACAGCTGCACCTTCTACAATTCCAAAAATAAAACCAAGGGTCCGGTCCAGGCTTTTTAGAATACTCCATTCAAAAACTTTAGCAACAATCATCTGTATGATTTTAATTACAAGGAAAGTAACTACAAAAATCAGGAGAAAGGCAATTATATTGGCTGCAACTGGGACTTTTATATCTTTCAAAAGGCCTGTCGCAAGGTCTTTATAAAAAAGGTAGCCCAAAAGGATTCCTGCAACAAAAGCTATTTTACCAAATACATTATCAATAAAACCTTTTATAACTCCGGATATTGCAAAAATCAAAATAATTCCAGTAAATACCCAGTCTATTACTGCAAAAGTCATTTTTTCTCTCCCATATTTATCTTGTTAAAAAGTATTTCAGCAATTTTCTTTGCAGGAGCCTCTCCACTTATAAGCTTTTTTAAGGCTTCTGAATAAGACTTACGTTTTTCAGCATCCAGCATTTGGGAAAGTGCTGCCTGTAAATGATTTGAATCAGCTTCCTTTCCAAGCAAAACTTCAGCAGCTCCCCTGCTCTTAAAAAACTCTGCATTATCTACCTGGTCGCCTCGGGTTCCGCTTCCGCACAAAGGTACAAGCACCATCGGCTTTAAGAGCACGGCTGCCTCCCAGATTGAGTTTGCACCTGCACGGCTTAAGATGACATCTGCAGCAGAAACTATATCTGGCATTTCCTTATAAATAAAATTGTATGGCTTATACGAACCTTCAAATTTCTTTGAATATTCAGACGCTCTGTCATCATCTGAATTTACAAGTCCAGTCTGATGAACAACTATAAAATGCTGGCATAAAAAATCTATATTGTCATAAACAAGTTCATTTATCTGCTTTGCCCCGCTGCTTCCGCCAAGAACAAGAAGTAGAGGTTTTTCACCGGTGCTTTTCGAATCAGCCTTCTTTTCTGCAAGTCCAAGAAAGTCACGTCCACGACCAGGATCCGTATTATAAAAAACAGGACGTACCGGGTTTCCGGTAACAAGAACTCTTGACTGATCTGCAGCTCCCAGTCTGTTTTTTGTCTCTTCATAAGAAACAAACATACAATCTGCAGACTTAAAGTTTAATCTGTTAGCAAGTCCTAATGTAAAATCACACTCGTGTGTATAAACCGGAATATGCAGAAGATGAGCTGCAAGACACGGCGGAACACTTACAAATCCACCCTTAGAAAAAAGGACTGCAGGACGTTCTTTTCGCAAAATATGCAGAGCAGCAAAGAAGCCGGCTGCAATACGAAACAGATCAGAAAAATTTTTCAGAGAAAAATAACGTCGGAGTTTTCCAGAAGGAATTCCATAAAATTTATCGGCTGTCTGTTTTCCATCAGGGCCACAGGCCTTTTCAACAATATTACGGTCCATACCTTTGGAACAGCCAATCCAGTATATTTTTATTTCTATATTATTTGAAGCAGCAAGTGCTTTAATTTCATCAGCAACAGCAAGGCCCGGATAAATGTGACCACCGGTTCCCCCGCCTGTAAAACAAATCAGATTTTTATTTACTTTCATACTGTGTCATTTTAACACACTTAATGAGATATTTAAATACCAGGCTTTCTCTTTTATATGATTTTTTTTATTGATTTTTTTCGAAAAAATGCCTTTTATCTTATTGACACAAAACCTCATTTTAGATATATTAATATACATCAACGCCGCAGTAGCTCAGTTGGTAGAGCGCCGGACTGAAAATCCGTATGTCGTTGGTTCGATTCCAACCTGTGGCACTTGGCTTCTAACTCTTGTTAGAAGCCTTTTTTTTGCCTAAATCCTTATGTTATAAGGATTTGCGACATATAGCAAATTAAAACTATGGATTTATTCCTACCTTCTTTGCAGAATTAAGGACGAATAAAAACCGGTTTTTGGACACCTTGATGGCCTATAGTGCAAAAACGGTGCATTTTTAATGCAAAAAGAATGCATTGTTTTGTATTGGCAGTTTATGTTGTCTTGGACAGGAGTTTTTATGAGACCTTATTATCTTAGACTCAACGCTAATGGTTATTACGTCGTTTCTTTTACGAATAAGGAAACAGGAACCAGAACTAATTACAAGAGCACTCATACCAAAAACTATGATGAAGCCCTGCAGCTTGCGATGACCTGGTATACGAACGGTGCTCCTGCCAAACAAAAACGAAAACCTGATTATGATTCTGCCTTTGATTTTGAAAACCTCTTGAATCGTCTGACTTTTGACGAAGCTCAAACTCTTTATGAAAAGCTTTGCTCTAAGTTTAGATTTGAAGGAGCTCCAACTCCTGTTCAGAGTGTTGCTCCTACTCCGGTAGTAGAAGCTGAACCTGTAAAAGCGGCTCCTGTTGAAGAACCAGCTCCTAAGAAAAAGGTTGTTGTGGTTCACAAGAAAAACGCCCTTGCAGATTCCGGGCTTTTGCCGGAAGATGTTGCTCAGAAAGTTTATGAGTCTTTGAATCCTGACTGCACGATTAAGCTTTGTGAATTCCTTCGAAACTTCTGGACTCCTGAGAAGTCTGAATATATTCAGAATAAGCGTGCGCATAAAAAGTCTATCGGCGATTACCACTGTAAAGAAATGCGCGGTATGGTGGACCGTTACTGGATGCCGTTCTTTGGCGAAGAATTTACTGTAGGTGAACTTTCGGAACAGTACCTTGAAGACTTTTTGCAGGAGCTTGCTAATTTCCGTCATTTGAAAGGTGCGACTATAAACCATGCCCGCACTTGCGGCGCGACCGGATTAAAATGGCTTAAGAATAAAGGTGTTATACATTCTAACCCTATGGCAAATGTTGAGGCCTTTTCTAAGAGCGACGCGACTGCACGCGGTATTCCAAGCGAGAAAGAAATTAAGCAACTATACGAGCTTGATTGGGATAACGAAGTTATGTACCTGGCATTTAATTTGTCTGCGTTCAGCGGCTTGAGACCTGGAGAGATTTCGGGCTTACAGGTTCGCGATATTGATTTTGATAATGACCTGATTACTATCCGACACAGCTGGCACCGCACAGGATTTTTGAAGAGTACTAAAACTAACCTGATTCGAAAAGTTCCGGTTGCTCATAATATTATTATAAGACTCCTTGCACAGGCGCAACGCTGCCCGAATGCGAATGAGGAAAGTTTTGTGTTCTGGTCTAAAGCAAATGATTATAATCCGTTCCTGCCTCAGTATTATGATGACGGATTCTTTGACGCTCTGCACAAGATTGGAGTTTCGGAAGAAGAACGAAAAGAACGCAATATAGATTTCTATTCGCTCAGACACTTCTGTGCGACCTACCTTGCTAACATGACAGATATGAGAAACGTTCAGGCAATTCTTGGACATACAACTCCTGCTATGACTAAGCACTATGCAAATCATATGACGGATGAGCACTTTAATTCTATTCGTGAAATATTTGAATTGTGCCGTGATAATATTTTACAGAATGTTGCTTAGCCCATTAAGCCCTTGCACTTCAATGCAGGGGCTTTTTTATTTAACCTTGAAAAGTTTGCAAAAGTGAAAACTTTTTGTATGAAGTTGCAAACTTTTTGTATGCCCCCACAAACATTTTGTTCAGTTGCTGTCATTCAAAAGGCTTTATTATTTTCTCAAGATTAAGTTATGAGAGCAGATGAAGAAAGCCCAGATTCTTCTGACTGCCCGAAGGAAAAACTATGAAGGATGAAGACTTACTGTTAAACAGGAAGACTGACTTTCCTGAGATTATGAGTATTGCAGAAGCTGCGGCCTACCTGACTATAAGCAAATACTTTTTGTATACGCTTGTGAAAGGCGGCTTTGTGCCTTATGCAAAGATTGGCAAGCGGATTGTTTTCCGCCAGAAGGATTTGTTTGACTGGATTGGCAACAATGTGGTCCAGCCTGTACATTCGATGGATGACGAGGTGGAAGATGATTTTGAAAAATGATGTTGATGTGCTGGATAAGATTCAGGAACTTTTTTCTGACTGTCTGCGAAACAGAGAGTTTGGAGAGTTCACCGTTTCTTTGACTATGAACCATGGGAGACCTGTGAGGCTGCAGAAATCTGAAAGAGAAAATCTTGTTCGGTATGAACAGGAAAAGATTCTGATACAGAAATAGAATCTAATATTTGCCTTAAAGGTGGTAAAGCTAAAAATTGCTTTCGCAATTTTTTTAACGCTTTGCTATAGAACACCGGCCGCCAGCGGCCTTACACAAGGAGGATTTTTAATTTGGGAGGACAAGTTGCTGACATACCAACTGGCAATCTTGGTGAACAGGCAGAACCTAAATGCTGGGAGACTCGTTTAGAAGCCGAGAGTCCCAAAGCATTCAAGGCTTTCTGCATGTTCAGGAATATGGGCTACAAGCGCAGCATTAAGGCCTGCCTTGAGCTTCACGAAATAGATCCGAAAAAGTATGGCTCGTGGGCACGTTATGCAAGACTGTTCAACTGGAATGAAAGAGCTGCCTTATACGATGAGTATGTGGCAAAGGAAACAGAACGTGAACTAATTGCAGAACGTGTTGAACGAAAAAAGCGCCAGATGGAAATGCTTAACGGCTTTGACGAGCTTGTAGGAAAACGCCTTAAGACGCTGAACCCGGAAAAGCTGGATGCAGAAGGCGCAATGGATTTACTTGAAAGGTCTGCAAAGCTTGATTCATTTATTACTGGTGCAGACAAAGAAAATAACAAGCCGGTTCAGGGGGAACTGGCAATTAATTTTGTAGACAGCTTTAAGGATTTGTAATGAGGGAACTCTTTAAGCCGACAGCTGTACAGAAAAAAGCACTGGCACTGCTGGCCTCTAGTGCAAAACATATTCTGCTTTTTGGTGGTTCGAGGTCTGGTAAGACTACGGTAATTGTTATGACAATTATCTTTCGTGCCTGTCGCTATCCTGGAAGTAGACATTTGATTTGCCGCTTTAGAGCGAAAGATGCCAGAAGCTCTGTACTGCATGAAACTTTACTTCCCTGGTTAAACAAAACTATTGGAGCGCACAACTATAAGGCTAACGTACACGATGGTTTGATTACCTTGTGGAACGGCAGCGAGATTTGGATTGGTGGCTTAGGTGACAAAGAACAAGTTGACCGCATCCTCGGACATGAATATGTAACTATCTATTTTAACGAGGTAAGCCAGATTTCTTATTCTGCAATTACTACAGCTTACAGTCGTTTGGCTATGAAAGTTGAAGGCTGCAAGAATAAGTTTTTTTATGACTGCAATCCGTGTTCGCCAATGCACTGGGCTTATAAGGTTTTCATTCGAGAGATTGAACCTAGG
>SFOB01000070.1 GCA_004554075.1 Treponema sp. | reverse complement strand
CCACACAGATTCTCCCTTCGCAACGCAGAGGCAGAGCCACAGCGCCAGCCAGGACTTGCCGATTTTCGGAGCGCCCGCCAAAATGTGCAGCCCCTCCGGCAGCAAGCGGCCAGTTACGGGTTTTCTGAACCTGGTCTACGATGATATTACCAAGCATGTAAGAATCCTTACCGCCTACCAGCAAAGGTACTGTATAAGCACCGAAAATAGGGATGAAGGTAAAAATCAAGGCAGAAATAATACCGCTGCGGATTCCAGGAATCAGAACCTTAAACATAGACTGAGGCTTTGTAGCTCCAAGGTCGCGTGCGGCCTCAAGCAGAGAAAAGTCAAAGCGGTCTACTGCAGTAAAGATTGGCAGAATTGCATAAGGAATATACATGTAAACGCTAACAAGAATAACGGCCTTTGTATTATAGAGGAAAGGCAGGTAATCTTTAATGATATGCAGCTTCATCAAAAGCTGATTTAGAATACCATCATTGTTCATAATGCTCATCCAGGCAAAAATACGAATCAGGGAGTTAGTCCAGAAAGGTATGATAACCAGGAAGAGGAAGAGAGTCTGATGGCGGCTGCGGGCCATAGCATAGGCACTCGGAATCGAAACTAAAATCGTTATTATAGTAGAAATAATAGTGATTTTAAGGGTTCTCAGTACAATCAGGCCATATTCAGGCTTACACATCTGCTTATAAGCCTTAAGGGAGAAGTTCCATTCAACGCCGCCGTAAATACCTTTTTTGAGAAAACTGTATACGAAGATGATTACGAGAGGCGCTACGAAGAAGATGATAAACCAGAGACCCATAGGCCAGCCGTAAATCATACCGACATGAGAGTCGTGTAATTCTTTAGAAAGCTTCTTATTTTTCATACGCGGCAAACCTATTTGTTGATGTCTTCAACAATATATGCATCTTCTGCAGACCAGGAAACATAAACCTTGTCTTTCCACTGGATAACAGGACCATCATCCATATAGTCAGTATGTTGTTTGAAAACCTTAATGACTTTGCCTGTGTCGAGTTTTACATAGAACTTAGACTGGAAGCCAGAATAAATCGGCTCTTCAACAACACCGCTGAATACGTTGATATCTGTACGACCGCCAGTTGAAGGTGGTTCAAGAGTAATGCGGATTTTTTCAGGACGGATTGTGAAGGCAACCTTCTGTCCCTTGTCTGTATGCTCGTAGTCTGTAACCTGCATATAGCGGTCCAAAGCTGCTTCTGCGGCAGTATCAGTTGCAAGAGGAGCCTGTTTTCCAAGTTCCGGTACGCTGAGGGTAGCCATAAAATCATCGTTACCGTTAGCATCCTTGTGAGGAACACAGTCTACAACCTCTGCATCAAAAAGATTTGTTTCACCAATAAACTGAGCAACAAACTGAGTTGCAGGGCTTTCATAGATTTCGTATGGAGTTCCAATCTGAAGAACATGGCCTGCATTCATAACTGCAATGCGGTCAGAAACAGAAAGGGCTTCGCTCTGATCATGAGTTACATAGATAAATGTAATACCAATCTGGTCGTGGAGACGGTCCAGGTCAATAAGAAGATTGGCGCGGAGTTTTGCATCCAGGGCAGAAAGAGGTTCGTCAAGAAGGAGCACCTTTGGCTCGTTGATGAGGGCGCGGGCAATTGCTACACGCTGCTTCTGTCCACCAGAGAGCTGATTAGGCTTTTTATTGATATGCTGATCCAGCTGTACAAGATGTACGTACTCGCGGACTTTTTTATCAATTTCATCTTTAGGCAGTTTTTTAAGACGCAGAGAAAATGCTACGTTTTCGTAAACTGTCATGTGAGGAAAAAGTGCGTATGTCTGAAATACGGTATTTGATTCGCGCTTATCCGGCGGAAGTGGAATTACGTTCTTATCATCAAAAAGAACTACACCGTCATCCGGAGATTCAAAACCTGCGATAATGCGGAGAAGGGTTGTCTTTCCGCAGCCAGAAGGACCAAGAAGAGAAAAGAACTCTCCCGGCTTAATAGTAAAGTTGATGTCATCCAAGGCAACAAAGTCGCCGAATCTTTTGGATACATGATCAATGGTAACCTGACTTCCTTTCACTCAAGTAACCTCAATCTAATTATGATTGTCCGTTCGGACATCCTGCAAAGCAGGGCTTAACACCAAATCAAAAACTTAGCAAGCCTGGGTCGTTTTTTCAAATTATAATGTCTAAACGATAAAATGCAACATATATTTGATTATGTCAATAACATTTTTTTTTATTTTTTCTTGCAAGGTTTAAGTAATTAGATTATTCTTTAATTAGAGGAAAAAAATATGATAGCAATTATTCTTGGTATAATTTTTATAGCATTTACTGTATTTGCAGTTCTTCCAGCCTGCCCGCTTAACTGGGGTGCAGAAGTTATCGCCTTCCTTAAGGGTGGAGCTCCTGTTCTTGCAGCTTTTGTAGGTATGATTTGTCTCTTTATTGGTGCTGCAGATATCAAAGATAAAAAAGAAGCAAAAAAAGAAGAAGCTTCTAAAAACGACGCTCAGTAGCATTGACACAAACTGCTGAAATCTGATAATATACTTTACCCGTTATTGGATTTTTGACTGCTCATCGAAAATCCAATGCAGTTTCAGTTCAGATGCAAGTTCTGGAACCGCAGATAAACTTTTATTTTATAGTAAGGTATATCATGGAAACTATTTTCGTAAAAGAATACGACCAGCCACGTAAATGGTACGTTATCGACGCTGCTGGAAAACCACTTGGACGTGTTGCTGCAAAGGCTGCTTATATTGCACGCGGTAAGAACAAAGCAACTTATACAAAGAATCAGCTTATGGGTGATTTCGTAGTAATCATCAATGCAGAAAAAGCTGTAGTAACTGGCGGAAAAGAACAGAAGAAGATTTACTATCACCACACAGGTTTCGTAGGTGGACTTCGCGCTCATACTTATGAGAAGCTTCTTGAAAAGCACCCTACAGATCCAATGGCTATTGCTGTTGCTGGTATGCTTCCACACGGAAGACTTGGTCGCAAAATGATGGATAACGTAAAGATTTACGCTGGTGCTGAGCATCCACATGCTGCACAGAATCCACAGCCAATTGAACTTTAATACGGGGGATAGAAAATGGTAAAGAATATTGCTATTGGTACAGGAAGAAGAAAGACTGCTGTTGCCCGCGTATTTGTTCGCGATGGCTCAGGAAAAATCGTTGTAAACGGTAAAGATTTGAAAGATTACTTTGTAACTGCAGAACAGATTCAGATCGTTCAGCAGCCACTTTTGGTTACTTCAATGGGTTCAAAGTATGATGTTCTTATCAACGTACAGGGTGGCGGTATGAACGGCCAGGCAGCTGCTTGCTTGCATGGTATTTCACGCGCTCTCGTTCAGATTGATCCAGATGCTCGTACATCTCTCAAGGCTAACGGATACCTCACACGCGATTCTCGTATGGTTGAGCGTAAGAAGTACGGACAGAAGGGTGCTCGCCGCCGCTTCCAGTTCTCAAAGCGTTAGTCGACGAACTCTACAAGAGTTTTTACAAAACACACAGTTACGGCTGTGTGTTTTTTTATTTAACGGCAGAGGTTATATGTTCAGCCTCTCCCGTGGAAAATGCCTGTCACCAACGGGGGCGGCTCGCTAGTCTCGCCGCTGAGCCATTCTTTCGATAATCCTAAAACGGCCCGCTGTCGCAGCCCGTTTTTTAACGGATTTTCGATTTTAGGCTTGTTGTCATGGGGTATTTTCTACTCCGAGCCAAAACATAAAAGTCTTGACCTCTTATAAAAAAACACACAAAATAATCGTATGGTTGTAAAAACTTTTGTGGAATCGTCTTATTCAGGGATGTATAAGTTAACTCCAGAGGAAGGAAGTTCATTTTATATACGTAAAGATTATCTTCCGGAAGGGGTGTTTGAGAGAATTGATGTAGGAGTGGAGTTCTCGGAGGAAGAGACGGATTCTCTTATGGATGCAGGGCTTACCTGTGCGGTGGAGCTTAAGGCGGTTGGATATCTGGCACGGGCGGAGCAGAGCCGATTTGGGCTTACACGTAAATTAATAGAAAAGAAGTACGAAAAAAAATATGTTGAGGCAGCACTGGATTATTTAGAGATGAAGGGCTATCTGAGTGACCTTCGCTTTGCTACTGCCTGGCTCAATACCAGAAGAACAAATCATTATGAGGGGAGAAGCAGACTTGCGGCAGAACTCGCTTCACGAGGCATTGCCCGAGATGTTGCAAATACTGCTCTTGATGAGTTTTTTACTGAGAATGATGAGAATGAGATTTGCCGCAAGGCCTATGAAAAATTGTCGAAAAGTAAATCCGGAGAAAAACTGACTGCGGCTCTTATGAGGGCTGGATTTTCATTAAAACAAATAAAGTTAGCTCAAGAATAAAATTCCCACACGGATTCGATTTTGCTAACGCAAAATCATATTTTAAATTTTATAAATGGAATTGCGTTAGCAATTCCGAATCCGTGTGACAATCTATATTAGATTTCTTCTATATAAATCAGTTGTCCCTGGAAGTCTCCCCAGTCGCGTCTTACCGGGATACCGGCTTTTGCAATTGTGAGGCCGGACAGTTCTACCGGCTGGAACTTTGACTGATCTTCATCCGGCCAGGTAATTTTATATTTTGCATCAGGCTTGAGTCCGGTAATCTTTATAAATCGTGTCTTATAATTCGGGTGGTTCATTACCTGAACAAAAGTAACGAGAGCCTTTGATTTATCTTTTGCAATGCTTGTCCAGCAGTCGTATTCGTTGTTTTCACTGTAGCTTGCAATGCGGCTGTAGTCTCCATTGCGTACAAGGTCGCTGAACTTTTTATAAAGTGCAACCTGACCTGGAATCATGGCTCTTTCTTCTGGCGGCAGTTTTGTTATGTCCAGTTCGTAGCCGAAGGTTCCGGAAAGGGCAACATAGCCTCGGGTCTTAAATGGAGTTACGCGGCCGCAGGCGTGGTTAGGGCAGACTGAAACGTGGGCTCCCATTGTAGAAAGAGGGTAAACAAGGGCTGTTCCTTCCTGAATGGCAAGGCGTTCAATTGCATCTGTGTCGTCACTGCACCAGATCTGTGGGCTGTAGAAGAACATGCCCGGGTCAAAGCGGGCACCGCCGCCGGAACAGTTTTCAAGCAGCAATTTTGGGAACTCTGTAATCAGACGTTCCTGCAGGCGGTAAACGGCCAGTACATAGCGGTGGTAGAACTCGCCGATCTGGTCTGCCGGAAGCTGGACAGAACCGATGTCTGTGAGCTGGCGGTTCATATCCCATTTTACATATTCAATATTTGCGCTTCTTAAAATCTTTGCAACGCTTTCGTAAGTATAATCTTCAACTTCTTTTCTTGTGATGTCCAGTACCAGCTGCTGGCGGCTCATACCGGGTTCTCGGCCTGGAATCTGAATTGCCCAGTCCGGATGTGCACGGTACAAATCTGAATCCGGTGAAATCATTTCCGGTTCAAACCAGATTCCAAACTTCATGCCAAGCTTGTTTACTTCGTCTACAAGGTGTTTAAGGCCACCCTTGATTTTGTCTTCATTTACAATCCAGTCTCCAAGAGAAGAGTCATCAAAAGAGCGGTGGCCGAACCAACCGTCATCCATGACAAGCATTTCAATTCCGTCTTTGCTTGCCTCGCGGGCTATGTCAATCAGTTTGTCTGTGTCAAAATTAAAATAAGTTGCTTCCCAGTTATTGATGAGAATTGGGCGAGGCGACTTTTTATAAGGGGAGCGGATAAGGTGTTCGCGATAGAGGTCGTGGAAAGTCTGACTCATTCCGTTCAAACCGCGGTCTGAATAAACAAGCACTGCCTGAGGTGTTGCAAAGTCGCTGCCTGTTCCAAGTTTCCAGCAGAAGTTTTCCGGATTGATTCCCATTACAGCACGTACATTATTAAACTGATTTTTCTGCACGTCTGCAATAAAATTGCCGGAGTAAATAAAGTTGATTCCGTAAACACGGCCGCTGTCAAAATCAGCATTGTGGTCCAGCAGGGCAATGAAAGGATGCTCCTGATGACTTGTTTCACCGCGGTTTGAGCACACGCCCTGTTTTCCCATATGGAGGGGGCGGCGGTCTATGTGGCGTTCGCGGGCCCAGGAACCGTGCAGGGTGATCATATCGTAATTGTCGTCATCAATATCAAGGGCAAGAGAAAGAGCCTTTTTGATGTAGAGAGGCTTGCTTCCATTATTTTTGATTCTTACAGAGCGGGCGATTGCATCAAGCTTTTCGAAAACGGTGTATATAATAGTAACTTCTGCTCCAAGAATATCGTCTGTAGCAGTGAGCTCGAGAACAGAACAGTCCTTTGCATCGCCGAAAACTGCAGGGAGTCCTGGTAATGGCTGAGCTCCGCCGCTTATCTTGTGGCTCTTATATTTTAATTCAATTGCATTGTGGCCTTCTGAGTCGCATACTGCAAGCGCTGATTCACGATAGTCTCCAAGGCCATCGGTCGGCAGCTCCTGTGGAAAGAAGTCGAGGAAGGAGCCTTTCTCTCGGAAAATCTCATTATCAGAAAATCCGTATTCCTTGTTGCGGGTAAGGTAAGAAACATCATCATCTCCAATCTTACTACCATAGTAAGCATGGCCGATGTAGCCGCGTTCGTTGATGAAAATTGAATATGTTGAGTTAGGTGTGTCTAAGCGGAAAGTTTTTTTATTTGAATCAAAGAAAATCATAGGAACCTCGATAGTTTGTTTTATAGAAATTGTATAGTTTAGATTATGTTTAAGCAATAAGAAGAAAATAGGAAAAGCAGGCGTTGCGGGCGGCGTTTGAGCCCGCAGAGGGGGTAGCGAAAGACCGCGAAGCGGGCTGAAGCCGGCTCAGGCATAGCCTTCGCCGAGACTCGCTAAAAACAGTCCACTGGACTGTTTTTGCCTGCGTTGCAGGCCGCTCCCTAAGGGGTCGACTTCCTCCTAATACCTAAACACCTAGCACCTGTCACTTAAAACCTATATAATAGCAGAATGAATCACAAGAGTTTTGTTTTTTTTGACTGTGAATGCGCCAATACTTTTGAGGGCGTGGGAAAAATCTGTTCGCTTGGTTATGTTATTTGTGATGATGACCTCAATATTATAGAAAGCGAAGATGTTGTAATGAATCCGGAATGCGATTTTGACTGGTATCTGCTTTCGGGTAAGGGCGACTGTAAGCTTGCTTATTCTAAGGATTATTTCCGTACTAAGCCGAATTATGAGAGCTACTATAAGGATATTAAAAAGCTTTTTACAACCGGTAACCGCTATATTGCGGGCTTTGCTGTTTCCAACGATGTGGGCTTTGTAAATGATGCCAACGAGCGCTACGAGCTTCCTTATATTCAGTTCCGTGCTTTTGACCTTGAACGCTATCTCGAGCACAAATATGAAAAAAAGCAGAAGCTTGTTGAGTGGGCAACTGAGTTTGGCGTAAACGTTGCAAAGTATCAGAGTCATAAATCTGAAGATGATGCAATTATGACTATGCTTTGCCTTAAGGCTGAATGCATGAGAACAGGGCAGAGTGTAGAAGAGATTTTGACTTCTCCGGAAGGAAAAAAGTGCTTTGTTTCCAATGAGCAGATTCTTGAGCAGGCAGCCGAGCGCGCTTACCGCCGCGAAATGACAGAAAAAATCAAACGCCTTTATGGCAAAGTTTCGCCTATGCCTCATTTTAAGACGGTGGTTGGCGAACGCTTTGAACTGGATCATAAAATCCTGCGCGATGTAGATACTGCTTTTGAGCTTGTGAAAAAGATTTATGATAACGGCGGCTCAACAGGCGAGCACCTGACTGTACACGGCACTGCAGTTTTTGAAAGCGAACCACACCCGGAGCTGCGCAAGAAGATAGAAAAACGCGGGCTGAAGATTATGCTGCTTGAGGAATTGGAAAGTAAACTGAAGTAGGTATTAACAGTGCTGTCTGTTACTTTAAGAACTCTTCTATAAGTTGTTCAACTTGTCGAGTGCTTAACTGTTCGGTTTGAGTTTCCATTGTAATTATAAGATTGCTACCAGGGAAATAATTGTTTTCTGCGTATAGGCGCAGTTTTCTTGCATTTTTTTGTGCGTATTCCGGACTGTCTATCATTCCAAAGTGTTCCCAGTAAAACTCATTGTGAGTATGTACGTTCAGACATGTGAAATCTGGATAAATAGTAACCGGGTTATTTTTGTTTCCTTTGCTGTAAAGTGTTAATGGGCATTCGTAACGGTAAGGTATGTCATTATTAAAAAGCTTGTTAGCAATTATAACTTCGGATTTTGATCGAACCTTTTCCTTGTTTTCTGTAAATAAATCAGCTGCATCTTCGGGAAAGGGGAGGCCTTGCCAGGTGATGGAAAGCCATTCCTGTAAAAATAGATTATCAGAAAGGGTAACTGGTTTAATAAGATGTTGTCTAACTGGTGATAGTTTTTCAAAAAGATTTTGTATTGCCTTACCGTTGTCTGTTTGCTTCAGATAGTTTTGCAGATAAGAGATTTCTTTGTTAATCAATTTAAGGATTCTATAGTTATAATCTTTTTGAGCCAGTTGAACTGCAAGATTGTGATTTTCTTTATTAATGTAACGTCCCTGTTCATTGGAGTGTTCCGGAACCTGATAGAATTCCGGATGATTATTTCTTTGTGCGATGCGGAGTCGGCCTGAAGGAAACATTTCGATTTCACTTTTGAGAGTATTTGTCAAGGCTTTTAGTTCCTCGAGCCTTATTTGTAAGTGTGATATAGAGATATTTGGCAATATTTCTTCCTTTTGCATGATAAGCTCCTTTATTATGACTTGTTTTTCCAACTAAATAATTTCGAAGTGCGATTTGGTTGGAAAGAAAAACCTTTGTTTAAGTTATAAACAGCTGTTGGTTCCCACTAAGTAATGATTGAGAATAAATTAGTAGGGAACTTTTCTTCTTTAAGTTAGATTATTGTGTGATTATTCCCTACTAATGAAATATGCTTGCTTATTTAGTAGGAAAAAAATCGCTTCACGGTACTTTTCTGTCTGTTTTCATCCTACTAAATCATACCAATGGCTTGTTTAGTGGGATTGGCAGGTTTTTGATTTTGACTTTTCCTCCTTCCTTAAATAATTTTATGCTGTTAATATTTTTTCCATATATAATATATGTTTAGATGTGCGAAAAAATGCGTTTTTCTAGAGAAAAATATCCAAAATAATTATTTTTTTTCTTCCATTGCCATTCTTTGTGCAAATCATTACTATAATAAGTAACATTTTTACAACAGCTGACAACCGACGTATGCGGGGCTTCCTGCATGGCTCGCCCGGATGTTCGGGGAAATTGCGGTTTTCAGCGCGAAGGTGTATATGATTACTCTCAAGTTCGGCGGCACATCAATGGCCAACGCCCGCCGCATTCTGGCTTCCAGCGAGATTATTATTTCTCGTGCAAAGGAAGACCGTCTTTCTGTTGTCGTAAGCGCGGCAGCTGGTGTTTCTAATACATTACAATCTGCAATCGACGCTTGTATCGGTGGTATTGCCGGAACCAATTATGTTAACGACATCCGCAATACTCACAACGAAATCTGTCTTGAACTGCAGTCTAAGCTTCCTGGCTTTGATGCAGAAAAAACAATGGCTCGTCTTGAGCCTAATTTTACTGAACTCGAAAAACTCCTCGCCGGTTGTGTTTCTTTCGGCGAGTGTCCTGATACTGTTCACTGCCGTATTATGGGTATGGGGGAACTTCTCTCAGCTCCTATTATGGAAAATGTTCTGCTTGCAAAAAAGCAGAGTGTAATCTTCCTGGACAGCCGCAAGTTTGTTTTCACAACCGGCAACCAGAAAGAGGGAGAAGCTGATTATTCAGCATGTAATGAAGCCTGCGCTCCATTCCGCGACGGAGCTTCACCTGCTCAGACCCGCATTCTTCTTTTCCCTGGCTTTATCTGCACATGGTCTGGCGGCCACGGAACAAAGCCTGTTATGGGGCTCCTTGGTCGCAACGGTTCTGATTTCTCTGCCGCAATTATTGGTGCAAGCCTTCGCGTAAAGCGCGTTGAGTTCTGGACTGATGTTGACGGTGTTTACACTGCAGACCCTCGTGTTGTAAAAGATGCAATCCTCGTAGACGATATGTCTTATGAAGAAGCAATGGAGCTTTCATTCTTTGGTTCTAAAGTTCTTCATCCAAAAACAATTGCACCTCTTCAGGCAAAGGGAATTGAAGCCTGGAGCTTGAACTCTCACAATCCTAGTGCCCGCGGAACACGTATTGGTAAGGGACCTTTTGAAAGCCGCAAGGGTAAATCAAGTATCTGTGGTATTTCTTCACTCAAGCACGTTTCCATGATTAGTGTGGGCGGTTCACTTATGCGTGGCCGCACTGGTATGGCAAGTAAGATTTTCTCTGCCGTTTCAAGCGCCGGCAGCTCAATTCTTTTGATTACTCAGTCTTCTTCTGAATATACAATTTCTTTCTGTGTACGCGACAGCGAAGCAGATGTAGTAAGAGATGCTCTTGAAGCTAAGTTCGAGCTTGAAATCCGCGAAAAGTTGATTGACGCAATTGATGTTCGCAAGGACTGCGCAATCGTCAGCGTTGTCGGCGACGGTATGATTGCTAATCGCGGTGTTGCAGGAAAGTTCCTCAATGCTCTTTCAAGTCAGGATATCAATATTCTCGCCATTGCTCAGGGCTCAAGCGAGCGCTGTATTTCTGCTGTTATTGAAAATGAATATGCTGATACAGCAGTTAAGGCTGTTCATCAGTTCTTCTTCCATACAGCTCAGACAATCGAAGTATTTGCCTTTGGTGCCGGAACAATTGGTGGAACAATGATCGACCAGATCCGAGATCAGAGAGAAAAGCTTCTCAAAGAAAATGTTGATATCAAGGTTCTCTGTATCACAACCATCGACGGTATGCTTTTGAATGAAGAAGGACTCGATCTTTCAAACTGGCGCGACCAGATGAAAAAGCCTGACTTCCCGTTCAACTCAAATCAGAATGTTGATGACATCATTAAGTTTGTAAAAGAGAAGAAACCTCTTAATCCAGTCTTTGTTGATTGTACTGCAAGCTACGATTTGCCGGAGCGTTACCTGGACATCCTCAACGCCGGTATGAGCATTGCAACTCCAAACAAGCGCGCTAACTCTATGGACATTAAGTTCTATCACGAGCTCCGCCGCACTGCAAACAAGATGCACCGCCGCTTCCTCTACGAAACAAACGTTGGTGCCGGACTTCCTATTATTGATACTCTGCAGAACCTTTATAAATCTGGTGATAAGCTTGAAAGCTTCAACGGAATTATGTCTGGTTCTCTTTCATATATTTTTGGAAAACTCGACGAAGGAGTTCCATTCTCTAAGGCCGTTCTTGAAGCAAAGGAACTCCGCTATACTGAGCCGGATCCTCGCGACGACCTCAATGGTATGGACGTTGCCCGCAAGGGACTTATCATTGCCCGCGAGTCTGGTTATGATATCGAACTTTCTGATATCGAAATGTACAAGGTGTTCCCGGACAGTTTTGATTCAAGCGGAACTGTAGAAGAGTTCTTGAAAAAGCTTCCTGAAGTTGATGATTACTTTGCAAAGAAAATTGCCGACCTCAAAAAGAAGGGCAAGGTTTTGCGCATGGGTGCAACAATCAAAGACGGAAAGGTTAGCGTTGGTATGATGGAAGTAGGTCAGGATGATCCTTTGTACAGCGTAAAGGGTGGTGAGAATGCCTTTGTATTCTACACAGAGCGCTATCAGCCGATTCCTTTGACTGTCCGCGGATACGGTGCCGGAGCAGGCGTAACAGCAGCTGGTGTATTCGGAGATATTTTGCGTACAGTAAGCTTTAACCCTGAGAGATAGCGCTGACGCGCAGGTTTTAGGTATTAGGTTTTAGGTGCTAGGTAGGAGGGGGAAGTCTCCCCCTCGCTTCAGCCCGCTGCGCGGTCTTTCGCTACCCCCTCTGCGGGGCACATCCCCGCAACGCCCCTAGAACCTAAAACCTAGAACCTGCTACTTTGGAGTGTAATTATGGAAAAATACGTATTAAGTGTTTTAGTAGAAAATAAGACAGGTGTACTTAGCCGCGTTTCTGGACTTTTCAGCCGCCGCGGTTACAACATCGACTCGCTGACTGTTTGTGCAACAAACAATCCTGAACAGAGCCGTATGACAATTGTTGTTACCGGCGACGAATATATTCTGGATCAGATTCAGAAGCAGCTTGCAAAGCTTGAAGAAGTAATTGCAATCAAAAAGTGTGAAACTTCAAGTTCTGTTCAGCGCGAAATGTCTCTTATTAAGGTTCGTGCCGAGGCAAGTAATCGCGGCACAATCATTGAGACAGCCGACATCTATAAAGCGAGAATCGTGGACGTAAGTCTTGAGTCTGTAATTATTGAAATTACCGGAAGCGAAGAGAAGGTAGAAAGTCTTTTGCGCCTGCTCGAGCCTTACGGAATTCTTGA
>SFOB01000203.1 GCA_004554075.1 Treponema sp. | reverse complement strand
GTATGCACTTCAGAAGAGTAGCATATTCCACTATCCGCAGAATCATGGGTGCTGGAGCTCAAGGTGTAGAAGTAACTATTTCCGGTAAAATCAGAGGTTCCAGATCTGCTGTAGCTAAATTCACTGAAGGTTACATTAAGAAATGTGGTGAACCTGCAACCAGATTCGTAGAAGAAGGTTTCGCTACCGCACCTTTAAAACCTGGTGTTTTAGGTATTGTTGTTAGAATCATGCCTCCTGAAGCAGTTTTACCTGATAAAGTAGATATTCTTGCTCCTATTGCAGAACCTGTAGAAGAAATTGTTGAAGAAGAAGTGGCTGAAGAGGAAGTGGAAGTAGTCGAAGCTGAAGAAGACCTCGAAGACTTAGAAGAAATTGAAGAAGTTGAAGAAGTAGTCGAAGCTGAAGAAGACCTCGAAGAACTTGAAGCAGCTACCGAAGATTCCGAAGAGGAATAATCTTTAAGGAGTTGAGAAAATGGCAATTTTAAGAAGTAAAGAAATTTGGGAAATGGAAATTGAGGACATCGAAGAAAAATTGGTGGAACTCAAAGCAGAACTCGCTAAAAACGTTTCCAAAAGTGCTGCTGCAGGTGTTAATGAAAACCCTGGTAAAATTAGAGAACTCAAAAGGACTATTGCTCGTGTTCTTACAATTATGAACCAAAAACAGAAGGAGAATTAAATGTCAAAAATCTGTGATGTATGTGGTCTTCCTGAAGAACTTTGTGTTTGCGAAGAAATCGCAAGAGAAGTTCAATCTGTAAAAGTGTTTACAGTCAGAAGAAGATTTGGAAAACTTATGACTATTGTCGAAGGTATAGATGAACATGATATAGATATTAAGGAACTTACTAAAACTCTTAAAGCTAAATGCGCTTGTGGAGGAACCGCTAAGAAAGGTCAAATTGAACTCCAAGGAGATCATAAGGCAAGAGTTAAAGAAGTTTTATCTGAAATGGGATTCTCTTCCGATACTATTGAAATCAGAGATTCTGATAAGAAATACAATAATAGAAGAAGACACTAATGTCATGAATCATATCCTAAATTCACATACTGAGGCTTAGAATGATAAGCTCAAAAAATATATTCTATCATGAATTAATTGGGTTAGAACTTAAAGTTGTTGACAGTTCCAATCCCTCTTTGATAGGGTTACAAGGAACCGTCATTGATGAAACCAAAAAGACTTTAAGGATTGAAGTGAAGGAAAAGGTTCAGGATAAAGACTTAAGTTCTAATCAGAATGATTTTAATTTAATTTATAATGAGAAATTAATTCAGAAAGATGTTTCTGTATTTCAATTTAAGGTTCCGGATGGAACCATAGTTGAAATTGATGGTAAAATATTGTTGAATCGTCCTGAAGATAGGATAAAAAGAAGATATAAAAAAATTTAATGGTGATAAAATGGTTGGTCTTAATGTTAAGGAACCAGAAACTAAATGTGATGATCCTAACTGCCCTTTCCATGGTAATTTATCTGTTAGAGGACAAGTCCTTGAAGGAGTTGTTACTACAAATAAAGCAGAAAGGACTATTACTGTAGAACGTAGTTTCTACAAGTTCATTAGAAAATACGAAAGATACGAAAAAAGAAAATCAAGAATTAACGTTCACAAACCTGATTGTCTTGATGTAAAAATTGGTGACGCTGTAAAAATTGCAGAATGTAGACCATTAAGTAAAACTAAACACTTTGTATTAGTTGAAGTAAAAGGTGATGATTAGAATGAAACCTACTACATCCAGCGTAACTAAAGCTTTACCAATTGGTGCAAGACTTCAATGTGTTGACAATACTGGTGCTCGTGAAATCGAGATTATTTCCGTAAAAGGATTTAAAGGTGTTCGTAGAAGACTCGACGTAGCTGGTGTCGGTGATATGGTAGTTGCTTCTGTTAAAAAAGGAACTGCTGATATGAGAAGAGAAGTTGTCAATGCAGTTGTTGTAAGACAGAAAAAAGAATACAGACGTGCTGATGGTCTTCGTGTAAAATTCGAAGACAATGCTGCAGTGATCATTACTCCTGAAGGAGTATTGAAAGGTTCTGAAATCAGAGGACCTGTTGCTAAAGAAGCAGCTGACAAATGGCCTAGTGTAGGCAGTGCAGCAAGCATATTAATTTAAGTTTATGGTGATTAAATGTCAATTCAACCAAGAAAACAAAGAAAAGCTCTCTACACTGCTCCTTTACACATTCGTCGTAAACTCATGAGTGCTAATTTAAGCAAAGATTTAAGAGCAGACATTGGTAAAAGATCTTTACCAATAAGAGTTGGAGATAAAGTTCAAGTTGTTCGTGGTGACTTTAAAGGTCATGAAGGAAAAGTTGAATCTATTGATGCAAAAAGATACAAAGTTACCGTTGAAGGTGTTACTTTAAGCAAACCTGACGGAAACGCTGTATTACTTCCAATTCACCCATCCAACTTGATGATTATTGAAGCTGATTTAAAAGATGAAAGAAGATTAAATATGGAGGAATAAGATGGCAAAAATGGGATCTAGAAAGCATCTTAAAAGGTATAAAGCACCTAAAAGCTGGCCTATCCATCCTAAAGAAGACACCTGGACAGTAAAACCTGCTCCTGGTTCACACGCTATTGAAGATTCTTTACCTTTACTCGTTATTATCAGAGACATTTTAGGTCTTGCTGATAACTCCAGAGAAGCAAAAAGAATTATCAATACCGGTAATGTTTTAATTGATGGAAGAGCTGTAAAAGATTATAAATTCCCTGTCGGTTTTATGGATGTCTTAACTATTCCTAAGACTGAAGAAAATTACAGAATCCTTTTAGATACTAAAGGAAGATTAACTTTACACCCAATTTCTGTAGAAGATGCAACTTACAAATTAGCTAAAATCGTAAACAAATCTACTATTAAAGGCGGAAAAACCCAATTAAACCTTCACGATGGTAGAAACGTTTTAGTTGATGAAGATGCATATGCAGGTCAAGATGTTGTATGCATTGGCATACCTGAACAAGAAATAAAAGAAAACTTCAAATTTGAAGATGGTGTAGTTGTACTTGTTACTGGTGGTAAACACACTGGTGAACTCGGTAAAATCCAAGAAGTTATTGTGGACGAATCTTCAAAACCAAATACTGCAATTATCGAAAAGGCAAATGGTGATTCTTT
>SFOB01000202.1 GCA_004554075.1 Treponema sp. | reverse complement strand
TCCGGAAGTATTACGAAAAAGTCGGAGAATTCGCAAAGGCATATAAAATCGACATGAGGCTCTTCACGGAGGAAACACCTGCGCTCATTGAGGACATAAATGATGCTCTGGGAGAGTCCCCGAACATAGCTGAAAAGCTCAACCTAATAAACGGATTTACGGATGCGGAGCTGAAGACCGACAGAATCAGCTTCGGCACGAAGACCGCTCTGATGGAGGACTTGCTTGGCTGCTGGTTTGTGGGCGACGACAAGGAGCAGGGAATAAACAGGATGCTGATGTCGCTGACGGCGGATGACAGGCTCGCCTTCGTGAATAAAATCGGCACGGACAGGAAATTCCTGAACAGACTGATTCAGTGCGTGAACGGCAGGGCGAAGGACGAGATGCTTGCCGTTCTTGGCGAGATTTTCATAGGCACAGGGCTTGCAAATGAAGGCACAGGTACAGTCATCGACAACGGACAGTCAGACAAAATAGAGGCCTCCTACAACAACGGCAGGGTGTCGATTACTGTCCTGCAGGAGCAGGGCATGGGTGCCCGTGATTACCGAATGACACCGAAGGCACGATATACCGTGAACGCACTCGAAAACATCTCGATGTACTATGACGGAAGGCTCATTAATGTGCCGGCCTTGCTCCTCCTCAAGTCCTGGTCAAATGACATGGCAGAACCGGAAGGACTATTCTACAATTACAGGAATGAAGACATAGACTGGAACACTCTGAGTGATGAAAAGAAGGATGAGTATTTCTATGAATTTGTAAAGCATTATCTGCCGAGTGGATTTATTGAAGCATTTGGCAATCCGATTCAAATAGTTATAATGGCATGTATATCAATACTAACTGGAGGTCTTTTTGCAGAGTTACAGGTAGCCCTTGCAGCTGCAGGAATTGTAATGAGCATTGCAGATGCAAAGAATGCAATTGGTGGAATTATACAGGCAAATAATGCAAGAGAATCTGCTACAACAACTCATGAAGCTAAAAAAGCTGCAAAACTAATGGCACAAAGTATTGCTAAATTAACTATGGATGCAATAAATGTAATCTGTACTGTGGCTGGATATTTGAAAGGTAAGAAAAGGATTCAACGAAGGGAAGATATTGAAAGATTTCATTTACTTACTAATGAAAATAAAGAGAGTTTATTTGAATCAATGACAAATAAAGAATTATATGAAATGGTTCAAAAAAATCCTAGATATGATTGGATTACAAAAAATTATAATTTAATAACAAAAGAGAACATAAAAGATATTGTGATTTTACGAAAAGACGGTAGCCTGAATTTGGATTGGCCAAAATATGCTGGTTTACAATTGGAAAGCGTTAAATCGATTGGCAGTATGAAAGGTAAGGTTTATGTAAGTAGAAGTGGAAGTGAAGGTGGAAATACCTTAGGCTATGGAGACACAATTGAGTCATGGTATGCGAGCAATTCACAACGATCAATACCATCGTCTAATTCTAAAATTAGAACTGGTGTAATGGATGTGGATAAGTATAAAAAGGTTATTGAAATTATTAATTCGAATATAGATGATGATGTAAAAGGCCTATTGTTACAGAAGAAATTGAAAATTTCTGAAGATATTTCTGATTTGCTTATAAGAAGCTATTATGAGTGGAATGGAAAACGTTTTGAGGTTTTTGGTACTGATGGAATTGTTGATGGGCTGCAGTCAGTTAATATTTCAATTGATTCATCTTATGGCTTTTCAGGAAATATATCTCCATGGCAAATAGGAGGTTTAAATATGGAGGGCGGTTCAGGACAATTAAACACAAGTTTTAGCTGGGAATTACTAGTTAATTCTGGTATAATAGATAATGTAGGAGAAGTAACAATAAAATGACAACAAATGAAATAATAAAAATCTTAAAAACTGGACTAAATTTACAAGAACTTCAGCAATTATATATCAATCAAATAGTAAAAAGTCCAGATGCAAGAGGTTTTATTCAGTTAGGTGATTGTTGGTTTATTTATGACAATCAGGATGAAAGAGGTAATATTTCTTTTAATGGCCCATTTGATGATTCATCTTTAATATATGCAATAGCCAAAATATTTTGCAAAAGTAGTTTATTTCAATCTTATAAATTCTCTGAGAAGTATTATAAAATTTTTCTACATAATCATTTTTCTTCAATAGAAGAAATAAAGGAAAAATATCCTGAATTAAATGACTAAAGAAGAATTGATAAATATATTGGAAACAGGTTTAGAACCTAACGAAATACAAGAATTGAACATTGATGAACTTGTAAGAGAACCTGGTGCAAAAGGATGTATAAAAATTAATGATGTTTGGTTCTTATACAGAGATCAAGATGAGCGAGGAAATATTTCGTTTACAGGACCATTTAATGATAAGGCAATAGTATATGCAATTGCTGTAACATTTTCGAAATCTTCATTATTTCAGAAATATAAATTTACAGAACAAGAAATGGATATTTTTTGTAAAAGTGTTTTTTCATCTTTAGAGGAAATACGAAATTTAAATTAAGTTCCAAAATAACTTAATAGCTCTTTGACATAACCTCAAGGAAAGTATGGAGTTCCTGAGTGCCCATCAGAAAATATTTAGAGAAAGTGTTTTCTGATGGACAGTACATTAAAATATGAAGTGAAGCGCACAAAGGATTGTAGCAGCGCCACCGCAAGCGAGTGAACAAAGTGAACGAGTGCGGAGGCTGGAGCGCGGTTAGCGCGGAACTGCGGAAAGCCTGGTTTTTGCACCAGCAAAAATGCGCCCAAAAGCAATTAAAAAATAGTAAGCAATGCCGTCCGAGGGCTGGAGCAATACATTGAATGGGAAGAAGGGCGGATGCCAAACAGCGAATATCTTGAGGTACTTCTGAACTACCAGAAATTCATGGACGAAGATATGCGGGAATGGAAAATATGAAAAAGATAACGAGAAAACAGGCGGTCTCAAACCTCCAATGCCTCTTCGACGATTTTTTCAAGACCTATTTTCGCGCACCGAAAGAAGCAATAGACGAGACTCTCGACAACGCAAGGTTCTATGAGCAGAAAGAGAAACTGAAGAAAGCCGTCTATTCCGCAGAATACAGCTCAATACTCGGTCAGCTGGACAGCGAGAGCTTCCGGAAGTATTACGAAAAAGTCGGAGAATTCGCAAAGGCAT